>JBJERM010000036.1:0-30888 GCA_051882315.1 Ruminiclostridium sp. | reverse complement strand
AAGGAATAGACGTTTCTTATGCACAGGGCGACATCGACTGGAAAAAGGTTGCTGACTCGGGGGTTGAGTTTGCCATTATAAGGGCAGGCAGAGGCAGAGCGGGCAAGGACAACCAGATGAAAGAGGACGACTATTTCCGTCAGAACATCAAGGGCGCCCAGGAAAACGGAATTGACGTAGGCGTTTATTTTTACAGCTACGCTACAACCGTTGCCGAGGCTAAGGAAGAGGCTCGGTTCTATGTTGAGATTTTGAAGGACTGCAAAATCCAGTACCCTGTATGCCTTGATATGGAAGAGGAGTTCCAGGGCAAAATCGGCAAGAAAAAGCTTACCCAGATGATTGAGGCCTTCTTTGAAATCCTTATGGAGAACAACTATTTCCCGATGTTCTACTCCTACAAGGGCTGGATTGAGGCTTATCTCGACATGACGGTACTGGACAAGTACTCCGTATGGCTGGCTCAGGTAAGCGACAAGGTTACATACGACGGCGGCTATTATATCTGGCAGTACTCCTTTACGGGAAAGGTTGACGGAATAAAGGGAGATGTTGACCTGGATTACAGCTACCGTGACTTCCCGACAATTCTTAAGAAATATGGGCTGAATAATCTGTAAGCTCTTTTTGGGGCATAACCTGCTCTCCCGTAATCTTAGCGAATAGAGCGGGAGCTGCTTACAGATACTATCCATAAGCAAAGCCGACGGCAGTTTATCTGCTGTCGGCTTTTATGCTCTTATTCAATATACAAATCCTCGTCCGTTATGGGAATTTCCCCGTTTTCCTTTTCATACCGCTGAATTTCCTTTTTAATAAGGGTTGAAATCATATTGTTAAGAGAGCGGTCCTCGCTTTCGGCTATTTTGCTGATTTTAGCGTGGTCGATAAGATTAAGTCTCAGGGTAAATCTTGATTTGATTATTGCCATAGTAGCACCTCCGGTTGTCAATATGATACCACTTTGACAGCAATCAGTATTCCGTCATATTGACACCACTATGCCGTCTATGATATAATGTCCGTAAACCAAAAAACTATACAGGAGCGGCTATGGAAATATTTACTGTAAGCCTGTTCGGACACAGGCGGCTTGAAAACCCCTTTGCTGCGGAGCAAAGACTTGAAAAAATCGTGGACAGCCTTCTTCATTCCGACAAATACGTTGAATTTATCGTGGGCAGAGAGGGAGATTTCGATATTCTTGCGGCTTCCGTAATCCGCCGCAGGCAGAAAGCCTTAGATTACGGTATGAGCGCCCTTGTGCTGGTACTGCCCTACCAAAAAGCGGAATATAGCAATAACCCCTCCGCCTTTGAGCAGTATTACGACGAGGTTCGTATCTGCGAGGAAGCAAGCAAAGCCCATTTCAAAGCCGCTTATAAAATAAGAAATCGGATTGTAGCAGAACAATTCGATTTAAGGCAATACCGCATAATTATTGTCGTGCGACCCCGCAGTCAGATTTTTCGTCAGATTGTACAGAAATTTCGCAGGCATACTAACGTATGTCAAGAAATTTCTGTGCAAGATGACGGAAAAGATGCAAGCAAGCGTGCGGCAAAGGCGCCAGCCGTTAATTGTGCGGTGTTGCCTTAATAATATCATATATTGAGCATAACAGCGGCGGCGCTTATCAGGCGGTAGTTTACGGCGAAAGGCTTGGAAAACAAGTGATAAATATAGCCGAAGCCGTAGTCGGACTTTTTTAGCCCGAAAAGGCGCAAAAGCCCCCGTATTCCATAAGAATACGGGGGTTTTCTGTAAATTAAGGCTGATTTTTATAGTCGCTCCGGTCGGCCACCTACTGAAAAGCACCTAAAGTAACGACGATAGGTATTAGCAACAGAGTTTAGAATACGCCAATGCACAATCATATAATAAATCGTTTGCCATTGTTGCTCTCCTAAAAAAATAACGGCTCTGTGGACAGAACCGTAAATTTTTCATAATTTTCTTTCAGCATTTCTGCCTAAGACAGGTCTGGGTTGTTATGAAACCATATGCAGCTCCACGCACACTCTCCTGCCACCAGCGTACGTTTCAACACTGGACGTTCCCGACTACTTACGGAAAACATCAATGATATCTCTACCATCACTTATATTATATACGATAAATCCGCTTTTGTCAACTCTTATTTTTCTGCTCGTCGAAAACTCTCTGCGCTTCCTTTAAAAGAGCCTGAAGGCAGAATTCGTTGGTGCTCATTCCCGCAAGCTCAGCCGCCGCCCTTACGTCGTCCCGAGCGCAGTAATCGCCGTTGTCGCGAAAGCGGACGGTAATGGTCTTGTAATTCTCCTTGTTGTAGCGGTTGGTCTGAATACGCTGATAGTTGCTGTATTTTCCGTAGCGGTAATCGGGTACGGGCTTCTTTTCTTTTTCTTCGGGCATTTCACCTGCTCCTCTCAATTCTTATATTGCATACAGTAATTGTATCACACTTCGTATTATTTTTCAATAGACAAGCAGAAATTTTCAAAAAATTGCAAAAATATCATATTTTTTTGAAAAAACCTATTGACAACGCCTGTGTATTGTGCTATACTTTAGCTCACAGAACATAATGTATGCAATATTGTAAAAGGGTTAGGCTAATGCAGTAAACCATAGCCTTAAACAGTATTACTAAGCGAAATTATATGTATCAGGGAGAGAAATATTATGACTTTATTACATATTCTGCTAATCCCATTAAAGCTTATAATCAAGCTTATCGGCGCAATTCTTACAGGTATTTTCTATCTCATAGGACATTCTATAATAAATATTTTCGCCTTGGTAAGCCTTCCTCTGAAGATAATAGGAAGCCTTTGTGCATTAGCCTGTGTTGTTCTTGTGATTATGAATTATACCAATCCCGATATGCAGTCGTCAGTCGAAAATCCGTGGCTTATGGGCGCTTTGGGCGTTGTAGTCAGCACCATAATCGGCGGGATTGGCTTCTTTGGAATGTCAATAGGGGAATTTATTATCGGAATTGGCGAAACTATATGGGATAATGTGGCTTGTATGGAGCTGCTGCCATAACAAAAAACCAAAAACTTATGAAAGGTGTGTTTTTTATGCAGGAACAGCTACCCAAAACAAAAACCGAAAATGGAATACGCTATATCCTTGACGAGAGGACGGAAACCTACCTGCCCGACCTTAAATTAGAGGAAACAGAGGAGGAAACAAAGCCCCTCGGTAAGTACGGACTTCTCCGAAAAAGCTATCTCAAGGAGCACAAAAGCCCCATTTATCAGCGAATGCTTATGGACGGAACGCTTTATCGGCATTTGCAGGAAATCGACCGGGCGGCGAAAAAGCGGCTGGATATGATACTGCCCGAGCTTAAGGAGAGAGCAGGGGCTACGGAGTATCTGAAAGCGTCCGATCAGATGAGATGGGTAGGGCTTATGAACGGCGTTATGGCGCAGGCGGAGGAGATAGTTTTCTCCGAGCTGATATATGATTGATATTACAAAATCGGTATGTCGGGCATTACGGCAATCATAGCTGTGATGTCCTTGATATACAAAAGCCGACAGCTTGTTCTCCTTGAATGATTGGCATTATATGGAACGAAGGGCTGTCGGCTTTACTTTTATAGATTTGTGGGAAAAGAGGCAAAAGAA
Organism: Ruminiclostridium sp.; assembly: GCA_051882315.1. Lineage (GTDB taxonomy): Bacteria > Bacillota > Clostridia > Oscillospirales > Ruminococcaceae > Ruminiclostridium_E. Next base: position 27,268 of record JBJERM010000036.1, on the reverse strand, counting down.
CAACCCGCTATGCTTAAGGCAACACCGCACAATTAACGGCTGCCGCCTTTGCCGCATGCTTGCTTGCATATTTTCCGCCATATTGCACAGAAATCTCTTGACATACGCCAGTATGCCTGCGAAATTTCTGTACAATCTGACGAAAAATCTGACGGCGCAATCGTACGGCAATAATTATGCGATGTAGCCTTAAAACGTATCCAATAAGAAGGGCAGGTGCATTTGAAAATGAAAATTAAAGAAAAGTATAAGCTGTTTAACCACGCTCGCAGGGAATATTCAAAAAAATTTGCAAGAAACTATGAGTTCACACAAATGTCGTACAAGGAATTAATCAATCTTTTAAAAGCCAATAAACATACGGGCTATTGCGAGTATTGGTATTGCTGTCACGGTTTATATCATAACTGCTGGCAAGACCATTTCAGAGAGGGTATTTGGGAATTTTCTCAGGAGGATGTGAATGTGCTGCTGACAGGCGTATTGAAAACAACCCGTAAATATCTGAAAAACAAATATCGGGCACTCTGCTGCAAAAACTCTGACGGTATTCATGTGATACTGGTAATGCGGGACGTTCATCTGTGCGATTATATTATAACATTTGCAAATAAAGACTATTGATGACTTTTCAGAAAAGAGGTTTTAATATGAATATGGACGAAAAATCATTACAGGAACAGGCTGACAGCATTGTTTTTGCCGAAAGCGAGGTAACACAGGGGCTTAAAGCCGCCTGTGAAGAACAGGGAATAAAGCTGAGCGTAGTTCCCGACAGGCAGTATGAGGAAAGGGCTGCTATGGGCTTCGGCGAATGGCTGTTAAAGAACTATCCGCCAAAAAAAGGCTGACGACGCAGATGGCGGTTTATCGACAGACTGAAACCACGGTTAAACCGTGGTTTTTTATAATATAAAGCAAAACAGACCTGCTAAGGTGCATAGGACAAAAAAATAAAGCCCGACTTGTAATCGGGCTTTCTGGGTGCCGAGGCACTCGGCTGGCGGAAAGAAAGGGATTCGAACCCTTGAACGGGATTAACCGTTACACGATTTCCAATCGTGCGCCTTAGACCAGCTCAGCCATCTTTCCGGATAGCTTAATTATTTTAACATGAATATCGGATTTTGTCAAGCCTTTTTCGCCAAAAAAGCAGAATTTTTTTAAATACCTCAGAATTAATGCGTTCCCCGCAGCAGAACTGCCCCGAAACAGCAAGCAAACTGCCCCAAAATAGAAAAAAGCAAAAAACAGGCAGCCCGTTAGTGAACTGCCCGTTTAGCAATATGCGAAACCGCCGAGCAAGCTTACCTTGAAATAAATCAAAGTAACTGCTCGGCGGAACTGCCCGAAGGGGCTCCCTTCGACTGCCTGCTGCCCCTATAATTATTCGCCTAAAAGCTTGTCGATAGTATAAAGCTTGATTGCCGCAGCATTTTCGGTAACTGTGTAGCTGTCAGCTTCAGCCTTTATCTTCGCTTCAAATTCCTCGTCCTTCATCTCGTGAAGAATCGTGTCGTAGTACTGCTCGGTAAGGTCGCTGTAAGCGGTGATGTCCAGCTTCGCAACAACGTATTCCTTTGTGGTTGTAACCGTCTGACCCTCGTCATCGGTGGATTCGCTGGAAACGGTTATGATTCTGTACTCGCCGGGTGCCATTTCAAAGGCTTCCTTGATAAAGTCCTCGGAAGGAACGGTGTCCTCCTTAGAGTAGGTTCTGATTATGTCTGCCTCTGCGGGGGTTTCAACGGTAACGGAATCAACGGTTTCTCCCGTGTATTCCTCGCCATTTTCCTCTGCTTCCTTTATTGCAGCCTCGATTTCCGCAATCTCAGAAGCCTTCTGGTAGGAAGCGTAAACCTCCTCGAAGCTTTCTCCGCCGCCCAGCCTGTCGATGTAGGACTGAGCAGAGTCGGAAACGTTTGCGGACTTTTCAAAGAACTTTATTGCAATATAGTCCTCGCCGATTTTTGCTGTTATTTCTTCGGCAGGAACCGCTTCTGTTCCGCCCTCGCCGTAGATATGCTCGAAAAGCTCATGGCTCTTTTCGCTTTCGGTGCTTACGTCCTTGTAGGACTGCTCGCCGATACCGAGGCTTTCGTAGTATTCCCCGAACTTGTCAACGCCGTAGAAATACTGGGCGTACATATTCTCTTCCGTCCACATAGAGTTTACGTTGCTGTTTATTTCGCTTTTCTTTTCTGTAGAAAGCGAAAGCCCGTAACTATCGAAAAGCTTTTCTGTTGCAACATATTCACGGCACTTTTCAATAGTCTTGTTTTTAATCCATTCCTCCGCACCGATACCCTCGATTGTCTGCGCCTTTATGTCAAAATCCTCGGCGGTAAGGTCTAAATCCGGATTTTCCTCGGTGAGCTTGTCTGAAGCTTCATCTAAAGCTTCCTGCTGCTTCAGGATATAAATTCCCGCCCTTATGTCCTGTCCGTCAATTGTAAGAGCGTAGCCCGTGCTGTTCCCGCAGGAGGAAGCGCCGGCGGCAATAAGAGCGCCGCAAAGAATAGTCAGAATACCTCTGCTGACTGATTTTTTCATTTTAATAACCAACCTTTCCTTTATCTGAGTGTAACGCCGATTTCGCCAAGCGCTTTCAGTATCTTCTCAACCGACTTGTCGGCTTCCTCTGCCTCCATTGTTCCGTCGTTTCTGCGCATAATCAGCTTGTAGGAAAGGCTCTTCTTGCCCTCGGGAACTCCTGCGCCCTTGTACATATCGAAAAGCGTAACCTGTTCAAGATGCTTTGCGTTTTTGCTTATTATCTCTATAATTTCTCCCGAAGCTACCCCGTCGTCGCATACTAAGCTTAAATCACGGGAAATTGCGGGGAATTTGGGAAGCTGTTTATACTTTACGTCATTATCAGCATTTTTAAACATTGTTTCAATGTCGAAGCAGGCGATATAGATGCGCTCCTTAACGCCGTAGTTCTCGGAAACTGCGGGGTGAAGCTCGCCTAATGTACCGATAACCTCGCCCTTTACGCTCATTTCAGCACAGCGGCCGTGGTGGAAGGTGTCGTTTACAGCCTTTGTGAACTTTACCTTAAGTCCTGTGCGGTCGAAAAGCTCCTCTGCAATTCCCTTAAGGGTGAAGAAGTCTTCATCGGGACCGTAAGCGCCTACGCAGAGTACGTCCCTTTCAACGGGAAGCTCGTCCACGCTTTCCATAGGCAGGTAAATTCTTCCAAGCTCGAAAAATCTTCCGCCAAGGTTTCTGTTGTTGATATTTCTTACGATAAGCTCCGTCATTGAGGGAATCATTGAGGTTCTCATAACGCTTGTGTCCTCGCCGAGAGGATTTGTAAGCACAACGCTTCTCTTCTGCTCCTCGGGAAGTCTTATCTTATCGTAGCTCTTGGGCGAAATAAAGCTGAAGGTCATTGTTTCAAGGCAGCCCTGGGACACCATAATGTCCGTAAGCTTGTCCGCAAACTTCTGGGGCTTTGTGGTAACGCTGCGGCTTGAAAGCTTCGGGATAGTTGAGGGAATTTTGTTGTAGCCGTAAATTCTCGCAACCTCCTCCGCAATATCGCAGGGGCGCTCCATATCAATTCTTACGCTGGGTACGGTAATTTCGTGGGAAGCCCTGTCGTAAACAAAGCCGAGCCGCTCTAAAATGTCAATCTGCTCCTCCTCGGAGATTTCAGCGCCTAAAAATTCGTTTACCCACTTGTAGTCGTGCTTTAACTTGTGGGGAACCTTGTTGGAGTTGTCAACGTCGATAACCGTATTTACAACCTCGCCGCAGCCTAAAAGCTCGATAAGCTCAAGGGCACGGTAAAGTGCGTTCTTTGCGTTTATAGGGTCGATACCCTTTTCAAAGCGGGAGCTTGCTTCTGTTCTTTCGCCTATTTTTTTGGCAGTTCTTCTTACCGAAACTCCGTCGAAGCAGGCAGACTCGAAGATAACCTCCGTTGTGTCATCCCAGATACCGCTGTGCTCGCCGCCCATAACTCCTGCAACAGCAACGGGCTTTTCCTCGTCGCAGATTACAAGCATTTCGGAAGAAAGCTTAACCGGCTCCTTAGCCTCGTCAAGAAGCTTTAGAGTTTCCCCGTCCTTAGCGTTTCTTACAACAATGTGGTTGCCCTTTATATAGCGTGCGTCGAAGGCGTGCATGGGGTGGCCGTATTCAAGCATTACGAAGTTTGTGATGTCAACAAGGTTGTTGATTGCTCTTACGCCGCTTGCACGAAGTCTTTCTACCATCCAGCGGGGAGAGGGACCGATTTTTACGTTCTTTACCTTAGCCGCCATATATCTGGAGCAAAGCTTTGTGTTCTCAACGGTTACTTTCAGTTCCTTGTTGATGTCGCAGTCAATGCCCTTGAATGTGGGTTCTTTAACGTTAAGGGGAGTTTTAAAGGTTGCGCTTGCTTCTCTTGCAAGACCTAAAACCGAAAGGCAGTCCGGGCGGTTGTTGGTGATTTCAAACTCAACGCTTATATCGTCAAGACCTACCGCCTTGCAGACGTCGTCGCCGGGCTTCATCTTGTCGAAGTCCGGGTCGTCGTTAAGTACAAGCACTCCGTCGGGGGAGGAGTAGGGGAAGTCGGAATTGTCCATTCCAAGCTCCTCAAAGGAGCAGAACATTCCGCAGCTTTCAGCGCCTCTGAGCTTACCCTTCTTTATTTTTGCAACAGTATGGTTGTGGCGGTCGATAACCGTACCGCCGTCAAGAACAACGGGGATATAAGCACCCTCAAATGTGTTTGTTGCAGCGGTTACAATCTGGATAGGAGCCTCTGCACCAATGTCAACCTGACAAATCCAGAGCTTTTCGCTGTCCTCGTGCTTCTTTACTTCAAGCACCTTTCCCACAACTACCTTGTCAACGGGGCCGCGCATTTCCTCGTAGGTTTCAACCTTGGAGCCGCTCATAGTCATTTCTGCGGCGAACTCCTTTATCGGCATATCGGCTTTAACATAGTCGTTAAGCCATTTCATTGATAAATTCATTTTATATAACCTGTCCTTTCGCTCTTTTCATCAGAACTGTGTTAAGAATCTCGAATCGTTTTCGTATAAAAGCCGCATATCGTCTATATTGTATCTCATCATAGCGATACGTTCAAGTCCGATACCGAAAGCGAAGCCGCTGTACTCGTTGGGGTCGATTCCGCAGTTGATAAGTACCTGCGGGTGAACTATACCGGAGCCCAGCATTTCAATCCAGCCCTCGCCCTTGCAGAGAGGACAGCCCTTTCCGCCGCACTTGAAGCACTGTAAGTCAACCTCTGCGGAGGGCTCTGTGTAGGGGAAGTGGTGGGGGCGGAAGCGAAGCTTTACGTTTTCCCCGTAAAGGCTCTTTGCCCAGTTTTCAAGAGTTCCCTTAAGGTCGCCGAAGGTAATCTTCTTGTCGATTACAAGTCCCTCGCACTGGTGGAAGATAGGGGAATGGGTAGCGTCAACAGCGTCGGAGCGGTAAACTCTGCCGGGGCTTATAATAGCGATAGGAGGCTTTTCCTTAAGCATTGTTCTTATCTGAACGGAGGAGGTCTGTGTTCTTAAAAGAATCTTTTCGGTTATGTAGAAGGTATCCTGGGGGTCGCGGGCAGGGTGTCCTTCGTCGGTATTAAGCATATCGAAAACGTACTTTGTTTCCTCAACCTCGGGTCCGTCAACAACTGTGTAGCCCATGCCTCTGAAAATGCCCTTAAGGTCTTCAAGGACAATGTTCAGCGGGTGACGTCTGCCAAGCTCACGCTTTGTTCCGGGCATTGTAACGTCCACCGCTTCAAGGCGAAGCTTCTTTTCGGTAAGCTCTGCCTTTAAAGCCGCCGCCTTTTCGTTGATAGCCGCTTCAAGGTAGGTTCTTACGTCGTTTGCAAGCTGTCCCATAACGGGTCTTTCCTCTGCGGAAAGCTTGCCCATCTGCTTTAAGATAGCGGTAAGCTCGCCCTTTTTTCCTAAAAACTTTACTCTTAAATCTTCAAGAGCCTTTGCGTCGGTAAGAGCGGAAAGCTCTGCCGCCGCCTGCTCCTTAATTTTCTGAAGCTGTTCCTTCATTTTGGTTTCCTTCCTTTGATATTTTTTAATATTATTATTTGCCTTTTGGGGCAGTACTTCGTATTTACAGAGAAACGTGAGTTTTTCGGATTATTTGTCCTTCTTTTCGGACTGCTTCTCCTCTTCCTCGCCGTTTCTCTTTCTAAATCGGAAAACCTTCTTTTCCGACTTTTCGGAGAGGCTTTCTATCCATTCCTTATCGGAAGCCTTTTCTTCCTCGGTATACTCGTATCCGTCAACGTATTTTTCAATATCCCGCTCGTATATTACCCCCTCAACAGGCAGATTTTTCTTCTTAAGCTTTCCTGCAATAAACTCCTTGGAGAGCATATAGATAATTGCCAGCACGGGAACGGCAAGCAGCATACCCGCAAAGCCGAAAAGTCCGCCGCCTATGATAATGCCCACAAGCACCCAAACCGAGGGCACGCCGATTCTGTCGCCCTGGATAAGGGGAACCATTATATTTCCGTCGAACTGCTGCATAGCAACCATAAATATTGCGAACCATACCGCCTTCATCGGGTCAACCAGCAGGGTAAGGAAGCAGGCGGGAATACCGCCGATAAAGGGTCCGAAAAAGGGTATTACGTTTGTGCAGGCGATAAGCACCGCCATAAGCAGCGGGTAGGGGGTGCCGATAATAGTAGCGCCTACGAAGGTAGCGCAGCCCACGAAAAATGCGTCAAGGAGTATTCCCGTGATATAGTGGATAAAAATGTCGTTTATCCGCTTTGAAACGGAAATAATGGACTGTGCGTGGCTGTTCTTGAAAAGAGCAAAGGTAATCTTTTTCGCCTGAGCCTTTATCATTTCCTTTGAGGAAACGAAGTAGATAGCGATAATAAAGCCGATTATAAAGTCCTTGAAGCCCAGTAAGAAGCTTAAAAGCCCGCCTCCTACCTTTGTTCCGAACGCTACAACGTGTACGGAAATGTCCTGCCATGAGCTGTTTATAAAGCTTTCAATGCGGGAAATCGGGTCTGCAAGTATCTCGGCAATCTGGGGAATATCCGCAAATGTAACGGTTGCCCAGTCAAGGAAGTTGTTTGCATAGGTGTTGAAGTTGTCTGCAATTCCCGAAAGGCTTTTTACAACCTGGGGCACGATAAGCACAACAAGTCCTGTGATTATGCCTAAGGCGAGTACTGCTACAATAAAGATAGACAGATTTCTTATAACATTATCGGTTTTTCGGCTTTTTGACTTCTTGCTCCATTTCCCGAAGACCTTGAAGCGGAAGAAGTCCACTGCGGGGTTCATAAGGTAGCCGATTACAATGCCCCATATTATGGGGGTCGCCGCTGCGGTAAAAATATCCGCCATTTCCGCAAGACCGGGAAGCACCTGTGCGCTCATAAGCAGGAAGCCGCTTACTACTATTACTATTACTGCATAAACTGCAATCTGTGTGTATTTGCGGTCAAACTTGAATTTCATCATCTTCTCCATTGGTTATTATATGGCTTGCGGGCGGACAGCATAAGTCCGCCCGCAATCTCTTGTGGCACCCCCTACCGGAATCGAACCGATAACTAACCCTTAGGAGGGGTTTGTTATATCCATTTAACTAAGGAGGCATATACATTTTGACAACCGTAAACTATTATACTACTTTTTCTAATAAAAAACAAGAGTATTTTTGAAATTTGTGTGCATACTTATTGAAAAATTGCAGGAAAAATCCCGGTTTGCCCCGTTATTATCACGAATTTTAAGAAAATTCGCAAAAAACTATTGACAATATGATTATTATATAGTACAATGCATAAAGTAAATTGTAGTGTAAAGACTGGGTTGACAAATCCGGTCTTTATTGTTTGTTCGGGACTTTTATGAACGGGATTTTCAGAAAGGAATGATGAGCTACGGCGGAAAAGGGTTCAAGAATTGAGGAAAGAGCTTATGCGGCAGTAGCCCCCTTAGTGGCGGAAAAAGGCTATAAGCTCTGGGACGTGTGCTTTGAAAAGGAAGGCGCAATGTGGTATCTTCGGATACTTATCGACAAGGAGGGCGGACTGGACAGCGACGAGTGCGAGGAAATCTCCCGACCGATAAACGAGATTATCGACCGTCAGGACTTTATCGGAAGCGTTGATATTCTCGAAGTAGGCTCGCCGGGACTTACAAAAAAGCTCAGAAAGCCCGAGCATTTTGCAGCCTGCACAGGAGAAAAGATAAGAATTACCGTAAGGGACGAAAAGGGCAAGGAAGCAAGCGTTTACGGCGTTCTTAAGGAGTACCGTGAAAAGGACGGGGAAATTGATATTTTAGACGGCGAAGAGCTGAAAACTATTGCATTGTCAAAGTGCGTTAAAATAAATTCAGACCTATAACTTCACAAGGAGGACTAACGGAAAATGGCTAAATCTTCTAACACCGCAGAGCTTTTTGAAGCTCTTACTCTTCTCGCCCGTGAGAAGGGAATAAGCGCTGAGCTGCTTATAGAAAAAATACAGACTGCGCTTGTAATCGCAATCAAAAAGGACTACCCCAGAAGCGAAAATACCAAGTTCGATATTGATATTGCAAAGGGCAAGTTCGACGTTTCAATCTTAAAGGACGTTGTGGAGGTAGTTGAGGACCCCGCAAATCAGATTACCCTTGAGGACGCAAGAAATATCAACAAGCGCTACAATATCGGTGATGTCTGCACAATAAAGCTTGACACAAAGCACTTCGGAAGAATTGCAGCACAGACTGCAAAGCAGGTTATCAAGCAGGGCATCAAGGAGGTTGAGCGCAATCAGCTTGTTGAGCAGTGGGGCGACCTTCAGAACGAGGCTATTGCCGCAGAGGTAAAGAAGGTAGAGCCTTTAAGCGGAAACGCAGTAGTAAGCGTAAACGGAAACGAGGTTACTCTCTTCAAGGGCGACCAGATTCCCGGCGAAACACTCAGCACAGGCGACATAGTAAAGGTATTCGTTTCCGGCGTTTCCGCAAACGACCGCAGACCTACATTAAGAATTTCAAGAACACACCGTGACCTTATAAAGCGCCTTTTTGAGCTTGAGGTTCCCGAAATTTACGACGGAACGGTAGAAATCCGCTCAATAAGCCGTGAGGCAGGCTCAAGAAGCAAGATTGCCGTTATAAGCAACAACGAAAACGTTGACGCTTTAGGCGCTTGTATCGGACCTCAGAGAAGCAGAATCACAAAAATCTGCGAGGAGCTTAAGGGAGAAAAGATTGACGTTGTAAAATACAGCGACGACCCGAAGGAGTTCATTAAGCAGGCGCTTAAGCCCGCAGCCGTAATAAGCGTTGACATACCCGATGAAACCGTAAAGGCTTGCTCCGTTGTTGTTCCCGACAACCAGCTTTCCCTTGCAATAGGAAACAAGGGTCAGAACGCAAAGCTTGCTGCAAGACTTACAGGCTATAAAATCGACATCAAGCCCGAAAGCGGATTCTTTGAGGGCTGATTTAAGGTAATCGAAAGGATAAGCAATGGGAACTAATATACCGCTGAGAAAATGCCTTGGCTGCGATGAAATGCTGGGTAAAAAGGGAATGCTCAGAGTTGTAAGGAGCAAGGAGGGGGAAATCTCCCTTGACTTTACCGGCAAGAAGTCCGGCAGAGGCGCCTATATCTGCCGCAGCAGGGACTGCCTCGAAAAGGCAATCAAGAAGAAAAGCCTTGAAAGAGCGCTTAAGTGCAGTATCTCTCAGGAAATCTACGATAAGCTGAGAGAGGAAACCGAGGCGGCGGATGAGTAATATTCTTGGAACACTTGGCCTTTGCAGGAAGGCGGGGAAGCTGGTTTTCGGCTTCGACTCCGTTGCCGCAGAGATAAAAAAGCCCGACTCTAAGGTGTGCGGCGTTATTCTTGCGGCTGACCTTTCGGAAAAGACCGTAAAGGAAGTAAGCTTTATCTGCAATAAATTCAGCGTGCCCCTTTGCCGCTGCACAGAAACCTTAAGCGACTTTGAAAGGGTTATGGGAAAGCGCACGGGGATTATCGCAGTTCTCGACAGGGGATTATATAAGTCACTAATCAAAAACAGTAATAAATTGGGGGATACCGAATGACACCAAAGGAACAGAAATGTAAGATAAAAGACGCGGCTAAGGACCTTAACCTTACCGCAAACGATATTATCGAAATCGTAAAGGAGCATACAGGCGCAGAAAAGAAGCCTGCCGCTTCTCTTACCGAAAGTGAAATGAATATCGTTTTAGAGCATATTTCCCAGAAAAATCAGGTAAAGAGCTTTGACGCTTACTTTGCCGCAGGGGAAAAGAAGAAGGAAGAAAAGCCCACGAAGCAGGAGGAAAAGCCTGCCGAGGTTAAGGCTGAAAAACCCGAAAAGCAGGCGGAAAAACCTGCAAAGCAGGAGGAAAAGCCTGCAAAGCAGCAGGAGAAGCCCGCAGAGGTTAAGGCTGAAAAGGCAGAAAAGCCCGTTAAGCAGGAAGAAAAGCCTGTAAGACAGGATAAGAAGCCCGCAGCGCAGGAAAAACCTGCCGACAGACCTAAGAGCTTCGGCGACAGAAAGCCCGATCAAAGACCTCAGCAGCCTGCAAACGGAAGAAACGACCGTGGCGACCGAAACGACAGGAACGACAGAGGCGACAGAAACGGCTTCCGTCAGGGCGGCGACAGAAACGACAGAAACGGCGACCGCAGGGATTTCAGAGGACAGAAGCCCGACAGCAGACAGCCTGCACGGGAAAAGATTACGCCTAAGCAGCCCGAAATTAAGGTTGACATCAACGCAGTAAAAACCAACGAGCCGCCAAAGGCAAAGGTAAAGGGCGAGGCTGTTCAGAGAGGCGAGGTTGTTACAAAGCACGTTGACACAAGAGGCAGCTATGTTGACCTTGACAAGTACAACGAGCGCTACGAAACTATCGCTTCCCAGAAGGGCGGAAACAGGGACGAGGGCTTCTCAAAGAAGCAGAAAATCAACCAGAAGTCCCAGCAGAACAAGCGTGGCCAGTTCGGCAAGAACAACAGGGAAACAGAAGCACAGAAGCTTAAGCGCCTTGAGCTTGAAAGAGCGAGAAAGCAGCAGCTTAAGGTTCAGATTCCTGATGAAATCGTGGTTTCCGAGCTTGCCCAGAGGTTAAAGGTAACTGCAACAGAGGTTATCAAGAAGCTTATGGGACTTGGGGAAATGTGCACCATAAATCAGGTTATCGACTTTGATACAGCGGCGCTTGTTGCAGAGGAGCTTGGCGCTAAGGTAGAAAAGGAAGTTGTTGTTACGATTGAGGAACGTCTTTTTGAGGACGTTGAGGATACCGACGATAACCTCCAGCCCCGTCCTCCCGTGGTTGTTGTTATGGGACACGTTGACCACGGTAAGACCTCACTTCTTGACAAGATAAGAAACGCTTCCGTTGCAAGCGGCGAAGCGGGCGGTATTACCCAGCATATCGGTGCTTACAAGGTATTTGCAGGCGGCAAGGACATCACCTTCCTTGACACTCCCGGACACGAAGCCTTCACCGCTATGCGTGCAAGAGGCGCAAGCGTTACGGATATTGCAATCCTTGTAGTTGCGGCTGACGACGGAATTATGCCCCAGACAGTCGAGGCTATAAACCACGCTAAGGCAGCGGGAGTAAGCATTATCGTTGCTATCAACAAGATGGATAAGGAAGCCGCAAATCCCGACAGAATAAAGCAGGAGCTTACCGAGCACGACCTTGTTATCGAGGAATGGGGCGGCGACGTTATCTGCGTTCCCGTTTCCGCTAAGACAGGCGAGGGTATTGACAACCTGCTTGAAATGGTAAACCTTACCGCAGAGGTGCTTGACCTTAAGGCAAATCCCGACAGACTTGCAAAGGGCGCAGTTATCGAAGCCCGCCTTGATAAGGGCAGAGGTCCTGTGGCAACACTTCTTGTACAGAACGGTACTTTAAAGACAGGGGACGTTATTATTGCAGGTACCTCAGTAGGACACGTCAGAGTAATGCGTGACGACAGAGGAAAGGTAGTAAAGGAAGCAGGTCCTTCCACACCTGTTGAAATCATGGGACTTTCCGAGGTTCCAAGCGCCGGCGACACCTTTGCAGTCGTAGAGGACGAGAAGCTTGCAAGAGAGCTTGTTGAAAAGCGTAAGTTCGACGCTAAGGAGGAGCAGTTCAAGCTGTACCAGAAGGTAACCCTCGACAACCTGTTCTCACAGATTGAGGAGGGCGAAATGAAGACTCTCCCGATTATCGTAAAGGCAGACGTACAGGGCTCTGTTGAGGCAGTAAAGCAGTCCCTTGAAAAGCTTTCCAACGAGGAAGTAAGAGTAAGAGTAATTCACGGAGCCGTAGGTGCAATCAGCGAAAGCGACGTTATGCTTGCTAATGCCTCCAACGCAATTATTATCGGCTTTAACGTAAGACCTCACCCCGCAGCTGCGGAGAACGCAAAGCGTGACGGCGTTGACATCCGTATGTACCGCATTATTTACGATGCAATCGAGGAGGTTCAGACCGCTATCAAGGGCATGCTTGCTCCGAAGTTCAGAGAGGTTGACCTTGCGAGAATTGAAGTTCGTCAGGTTTACAAGATTACAGGCGTGGGCGCTGTTGCAGGCTGCTATGTGCTTTCCGGAAAGGTTGAAAGAAAGTGCAGCGTAAGAATCGTCCGTGACGGTATTGTTGTGGGCGATGATAAGATTGCAGGTCTGCGCCGTTTCAAGGACGACGTAAAGGAAGTTGCCGAGGGCTACGAATGCGGTATAAGTCTTGAGAAATTTACCGATATTAAAGAGGGCGATATATTTGAGGCATATATGGTTGAGGAATATAGGGATTAATGTATTCATCACCATTAATGCCGCCCACAATATCTCTTTTCACAAGCAGAAAGGAGCAGCTTAAATGGCAAATCATAACTTAGGCAGGCTTACCGAGGACGTTAAGCGTGAAATCTCGGCAGCACTGCCTGCAATAAAGGACAAACACGTTTCGGAGGAAATAGTTTCGGTTTCCCACGTTGAAATCACAAGCGACCTTTCCTACTGTAAGGTTTACGTTTCCGCCCTCGGCGGCGCAGGAAAGGCGGAAGCCGCAGCAGCAGCCCTTGAAAAGGCAAGCGGCTTTATAGTACGGCGGATTAACGCCCGTATAAAGATGAGAAAAATGCCGAAGCTTATTTTCCTCCCCGACAGCTCTCAGGAATATTACGAGAAAATAAGCAGAATTATCGACAATCTCCCGAAGCCCGCCGAGGAGGAGGCTTCGGAAGAAGAGGGAAAGGCTTTATCCGATGACTGAAATGCTGACAATTAAAGAAGCGGCGGAATTTTTAAAGGCGCAGGACAATATCCTTATCCTCTCCCACGCAAACCCCGACGGAGACACCTTAGGCTGTGCCTTCGGGCTTTGCCTTGCGCTTCAGGGCATGGGAAAGAATGCAAAAAACATCTGTGCAGATAAAATCTCCGACCGTTACGATTTTATGAAGAAGTCCCTTAAGGAGCAGGACTTTACCCCAGAGGTTTTTGTTACCGTGGACGTTGCGGACAAGAAGCTTTTAGGGGATTTTGAAGCGGAATACGGCGAAAAAATTGACCTTGCGATAGACCACCACCTGTCCCACGTCAGGTTTGCGAAAAGGCTTACTCTTGAGCCTGAGGTGGCTGCCTGCGCCCAGACGGTTTACAAGGTAATAAAGGAAATGGGCGCTGAAATTACCGCGGATATTGCCGCCTGCCTTTATACGGGAATTGCAACCGATTCGGGCTGCTTCAAATATTCCTCGGTTACCCCCGAAACCCACCTTATAACGGCAGAGCTGCTGAAATTCGACTTCGGCTTCGACCGTATCAACTACACCTTCTTCGATATGAAGACAAAGCAGCGGGTTGAGCTTGAAAAGAAGATTTACAGCGATATTGAGTACTATTTTGATGGCAGGTGTGCTGTTGTGGCTCTTACAAAGGAGCTTATGGCGACTGTTGATATTGAGGACGGGAACGGAATTTCCGCTATTCCGAGGCAGATAGAGGGAGTCGAGGTAGGAGTTGTCTTTAAGGAGAAAAAGGACTGCTGGAAGGCTTCTCTTCGCTCAAATTCGGCGGTTGACGTCCAGAAGATATGCTCGGTTTTCGGCGGCGGCGGACACATTAAGGCGGCAGGCTGCTCCTTTAAGGGCATGAGCCTTGAGGAAGCCAAGAAGCAGCTGCTTTCAGAGGTAGAAAAGGCTTTATGAGCGCAGTAAGCGGAACTAACGGAACAAAGGGAATGAACGGAATAATCTGTATTTATAAGGAGCAGGGCTACACCTCCTTTGACGTTGTTGCAATTATGCGAAAAATCTGCGGCACGAAAAAGATAGGTCACGGAGGAACTCTCGACCCCATGGCGGAGGGAGTTCTGCCGATTTTCGTAGGAAACGCTACCAAGGCGGTGGATTTCTGCCCGGATAACTCAAAGGAATACCGTGCAGGCATACGCTTCGGCGTTACCACCGACACCCAGGACTTTACGGGAAAGGTTCTTGCCACCAGCGACAAGCAGGTTTCAAGAAACGCCCAGTACGCCCTTAAGCAGAAGTTCACAGGCGACCTTTTGCAGACTCCACCTATGTACAGCGCAGTTCAGGTTGACGGTCAGCGGCTTTACGACCTTGCCAGAAAAGGCATTGAGGTTGAGCGTAAGCCCCGACCCATACGGGTTTTCTCCCTTGAATTTGAGGAGTTTGAAAACAATACCGCTACCGCCCTGATCTCCTGCTCCAAAGGCACATATATAAGAACCCTTATTCACGATATGGGCGTTGAAACAGGCACAGGCGCGGTTATGACAAGCCTTGTGCGTACACGCTCGGGGAATTTCAGCATAAGGGACTGCTACCGTCTTTCCGAAATTAAGGAAACCTACGAAAAGGGCGGTACGGAGGCGGTTGAAAAGCTGCTTATGCCGCTGGATATGATATTTGGGGGCTTTCCCGAGGCAAGACTTGACTCCGTTCAGACAAGAATGTTCCTTAACGGGGTTGTGCTTGACGCAAGGCGGGTAAGCCTTGAACGGGAGTACGACGGACCATACCGCATTTTAAGCGAAAGCGGCGAGCTGCTTGCTATCGGCAATATAGGCGAAAGCGGCGACCTTGCGGCTATTCAGCGCTTCGGCGTTAAGCCGCCCGAAAACGACGAAAAAAAAGCCGCCAAGGGCGAACTAAGAGATATTTCCGAATTAAAAGGGGTAAGATTTTCTTGACAGATATTACCGCAAACGCAAAGGCGATAAGTGAAAAGGCAGAAAAAACAGCGGTTGCGCTGGGCTTTTTCGACGGGCTTCACCTGGGGCATACCGAGGTTATAAAGCGGGCTATGCTTAAACCGGGGCTAAAATCCGTAATCTTCACCTTTAATGATAACACCCCGCTGCCGAAGTTTGAGAACAAAGAGGGCAGCTGCATAATTACCCACGAGCAGAAGCTTATGCTTTTTGAAAAGCTGGGGATAGACTATATCTTTGCTCCGGATTTCAGCCACGTCAAGGACGTTACTGCGGAGGATTTCGTGCGGCTTGTGCTGGCAGAGCGGCTTAACGCCGCATACGTTGTCTGCGGCTACGACTTTCGCTTCGGAAAGGGCGGCGAGGGAAATCCCGAAATTCTTTCCCGACTTTGCGGGGAGCTTGGTATTGAGTGCGAAACCGTTCCCGCCGTTAAAGTGGAGGGGGAGATAGTAAGCTCTACTGCAATAAGAAAATTAATACGAGAGGGAAACGTAGAAAAGGCGAATAAGCTTTTAGGCTACGAGCTTTCCTATTCCCTTCCCGTTATCGAGGGAAACCGCCTCGGCAGAACAATCGGCTTTCCCACCATTAATCAGATTATCCCCCCCGAAATGGTACAGCCAAAAAGAGGAGTGTATGCAAGCTGGACGGTGGTTGAGGGGAAAACCTATAAGAGCATAACCAACATCGGGGTAAAGCCCACCGTTAAAAGCAGCGGGCAGGTTGTCACCGAAACCTATATAATAGGCTACTGCGGCGACCTTTACGGTAAGACAGTCAGAATTTCCCTGCGGTTTTTCCTGCGTGAGGAGGTTAAGTTCGAGGGGCTTTCGCTTCTCGGAGAACAGCTTGCCCGTGACGTTATACGCTCGGAACGCGGGCTTTAATCAGCTAATGCTTTAAAAAAGCTCATAATTTTTTCATATACATTTCACCCTGATAATATAAAATACATTCGGCAAATAAAATATACCCTATATTACATTACGAAAGGTGCGGACATAAACGTAATGATTGAAGTAAAAAATCTTACAAAAAGCTACGGTCCGAAAAAGGCGGTAAACGATATTTCCTTTACTGCCGAAGACGGGCAGGTGCTTGGCTTTCTCGGTCCTAACGGTGCGGGAAAATCAACCACAATGAATATCCTTACGGGATATATTTCCTCAACCTCGGGACAGGCGTTTATCAACGGGGTTGACATTCTTGAAGACCCGATTAAGGCGAAAAGCTTTATCGGCTACCTTCCAGAGCAGCCTCCCCTTTACTACGATATGACGGTAAACGAGTACCTTGACTTTGTTTACAGCCTGAAAAAGTGCAAATTACCCAAGAAATCCCATCTTGACGAAATCTGCGAGATAGTAAAGCTTACGGACGTAAGAAAACGGCTTATAAAGAACCTTTCCAAGGGCTATAAGCAGCGAGTTGGTTTTGCACAGGCATTAGTGGGCAACCCCAAGGTGCTTATCCTTGACGAGCCGACAGTTGGTCTTGACCCGAAGCAGATTATCGAGATAAGAACCCTTATAAAGCGTCTGGGAAAAAATCATACCGTTATTCTCTCCTCTCACATTCTCCCCGAGGTGCAGGCGGTATGCGACAGGATAGTTGTTATCAACAAGGGCAGAATTGTTGCAAACGACAATGCGGACGCTCTCGCCCGCAACCTTTCCGCCGACCACAAGCTTATACTTCATATCGAGGGCGGAAGCGAGGAGATAAAGAAGCTTCTCGAAGCTATCCCCGATGTGGAAAGAGTATTTGTGGGCAGGCAGGTTGACGAGAGAGTTTACGAATATCACCTTGAAGCAAAGGAAGGGGCAGACGTGCGCCGTGAGGTGTTCAAGAAGCTTGCGGCAAGAAACTACCCCATACTTATGATGCGCTCAAACGAGCTTTCTCTTGAGGAAATTTTCTTAAAGCTTACAACAGGCGACGAATACGGCGGCGCAGAGAAGATAGAACAGAAATTCGACAGGCTTGGAAAGGGGGATATGTAAAATGGCGGCAATACTTAAAAGAGAGTTTTCGGCATATTTCAAATCTCCGGTAGGCTATGTTTTTATAGCGGTTTCCTTCCTGTTTTCGGGATTTTTCTTCTGGCTTTTCTCCCTTAGCATCGGCAGCACCGATATTTCCGACGTTTTCGTTGGAATGTTCTACGTTTTTATGGTTTTCGTTCCCGTGCTTACAATGCGCCTTTTAGCGGACGAGAACAAGCAGAAGACCGACCAGCTTCTTCTCACTGCGCCGGTAGGGCTTATGAGCCTTGTTTTCGGTAAGTTCCTTGCGGCGTACCTTATCTTCCTTATGGGAGATATAATTATGCTTATTTACGGCGTTGTGCTGAGCTTTGTAACTACCGTAAACTGGGCGCTTATTCTTGGTAATTTTGTGGCATTAGCCCTTATCGGCGGAGTTTTTGTTTCCGCAGGGCTTTTCGTCTCTTCTCTTACCGAAAGCCAGATGGTAGCGGCGGTAGGCTCTATCGGAGTAAATTTAGCTCTTGCACTTATAAACGTTATCGCCTCCGTAATCCCCGTCCAGTTCATCTCCGACGTTCTTTCAAGCGTTTCGGTTTTCGACAGGTATTACGAGTTCACAACAGGCATTTTCAGCCTCGGCAACGTTATTTTCTTCGTCAGCGTTATTGTTATTTTCATGTTCCTTACCGTGAGAATACTTGAAAAGCGCAGATGGGCATAAGGAGGTACAGGAAAATGTCTGAAAACGAAAAGAAAGAAAATATAGCGGCGCAGGAAACAAAGCCCGAAGAAAAGACTCCTGCACCTAAAAAGGAAAAGAAAAAAGGGACTAAGAAAAACCCCTTCAACAGCAAGAAATGGAGGCACGGCGGACTTTCCGTAGCCTTTACGGTTATTTTCGTAACGGCAATCGTGCTTATAAACGTTATTTTCAATCTTGCTCTTGCACGCTTTGATATTTCCGCCGACCTTACCGAGGGCGCAATCTTCTCCTTAAGTGACGAGGCAACGGACTACTTAAGCGGCGTTTCCGATGATGTAAGCTTTTTCGTTACTACCGACGAAAAAACCATGCGGGAATCCAGCGACAAGCTCCAGAAGCAGGTTGTGCTTTTCCTGGACAGGATGGCGGAGCTTAACGGCAAATTCAATGTACAGTATATAAATCTTCTTACCGACCCCGACTTTTCAAAGGACTATACCGAGGACCTTTCCTCAAATCAGATTATAGTAAAAAGCGGCAGGACAGGAAGATACAGAATACTCAGCATGGCGGATTTCTTAAGCTATAAGTTAAGCGACGGAAATACCTACTCCTACGACCAGGCAAGCTTTTATGTAAACTACTATGGCTATACCGTTTCCGACTATTACAGCTCCGCTGAGCAGGAGCTTGTTTCCGCAGTTATGTCCGTTTCCAAGGAAAATCCAACGGTTGTAGGCTTTACAGCAGGCTTCGGCGAGTCGGACAGCTCCGTTCTTACGGATATTCTCACAAAGAACGCATATATGACCGAAACAGTTGAGATTGACAGGCTTGAAGCAGTTCCCGACAATATCGACATTCTCGTAATCAACGCTGCAACAAAGGATTACAGCCTTGAGGCTATTACAAAGCTTGACGCATGGCTTTCCAACGGCGGCAAGTACGGAAAGAACCTTGTGTATATTGCTTCCTCCACATCCTACGACACTCCCAACCTTGACGAGTATCTGGCGGAATGGGGACTCAGCATAGGAAAGGGCTTTATCTGTCAGCTTGACACAAGCCACGCCTACTATTCCGGCGAAGCCCTCCCGCTTCTTCAGGACTTCGAGCTTCTGACAAGCACCGACTACTATAAGAATATGAAAATTGCCAGCGGTACTACCTTCCTTGGCTGGAGAGTACGTCCCGTTATAAAGCTCTGGGAGGAAGAGGGCAACTTTGCAAACACCACTCTTGTACAGAGCTACGGCGAAAACGGGGTTGTGTTCCCCTTTGACGCGGATATTTCAACCTGGCAGCCCACCGCCGACGACTACGGTCAGTTCGGAGCAATCGTAGAGGCTTCAAAGGTTCAGTACGAAAACGGCACCGAGGCTGTTTACAGCAAGGTTATCGCAATCGGAAGCGAACAGATTTTCGCAGAAAACTTCACTGCCGCTTCCAACTACAACAACGGCGAAATGTGGCTTTCTCTCTTTGACACCAACTCGGATAATGCGGACGAGGGAATTGAAATCGTTGAAAAGACCTTTACCGCAGGCACCTTCCAGATTGACAAGTCCCAGCAGACGGTTATCGGCGTAACCTTTGCAATAGTTATCCCCGTTATAATAATCGTTATCGGTATTGCAGTCTGGGTTAAGAGAAGAAGACTTTAATCCTAAATCCCCTTAAGGAACAGTAAAATGAGTAAAAACAAGCAGATTTTATTATTTTCGGCAATCGGAATTGCCGTTTTAGGTGCAATAACAGCGCTTTTGCTGCTTACTGCGCCTAAGCCCGAGGAAGAAAATCAGGAAACCGACAGCACCGTTCAGGAGGATACCTCTCTCCAGCTCCTTGACAGGAAAGCCGAGGAGGTTACAAAGCTTACTGTTAAGAACACTCTCGGAGAGTATGAAATAACACCTACCGGCGACGAGGAGAACCCCTGGACAATAGCTGATATAAGCGCAGCTCCCCTTATTTCCGCAAACCTCACCTCAACCGTTGAGAATGCAGCTTCAATAACTGCAAGACAGTTTGTTGAGGAAACGGTGGACATAGCGAAATACGGGCTTGCCGAGCCTTCCGCAGAGGTTTTCGTTGAATTTGCCGACGGCACAAGCCACAGCTTTATGATAGGCGACGACGTTCCCAACTCCACCACCACGGTTTATATGACTGTTGACGGGAAGAACGTGTACACCTGCAATAAAAGTAGCTTCAACACAATGACAAGCGACAAGTTCAGTTTCGTAAACACTACGGTTATTCCTGAGTACAACCAGTCCTCCGGCGAGGAGGTTTTAAAGCTGACGGTTGAGAGAACCGACCTTCCTGAACCCCTTGTTATTGAAACAAACCCCGCAGACGACGATTCGGGCATACAGGTTTACGCTTATCGTATGACAAGCCCCTATTCCGCCTACGCAGACCTTGCCGACGCTCCAAACTTCATGTACAGCCTTTTCGGGCTTACCGCAGAGAGCGCCCAGTGGGTAGGACTTGACGAGACGGATTATCTTGCGGCGGGACTTAACGAGCCTACCTGCAAAATAACCGTAGAAACAAACCTTAAAACCTATACAATTACTCTCGGAACAGCCCTTGTAAACAAGACCACCGATGAAAACGGGGCTGAAAAGACGGAGATAAAGGGCTTCTACGGAATTTCAAGCGAGGTTCCCGACGTTTTATATCTCTTTAATGCGTCGGATATAGGGGCAGTAACCGTAAACCCCAAGAACCTGATTTCAAAGTACTTCCTTATGCCCTATATCTACTCCCTTGACAGCGTAGAGTACTCCGACAAGGAGGGCAGAAGCTTTACCTTAGGCTTTGAAACAATTCCGGGCGAAGAAACTGTAAACGAAAACGGGGAAACCGTAAAGGCGGAGAATACCTATAATCATTACCTTAACGGTGAAAAGGGAGATTCCGACCTTATAAAGGATATGTACCAGTACCTTATTTCCGCAGCAGGCGAGGACCTTTACATTGAAGAGGGCGGCAGAGGGGAGCTTTTAGCGACAATCATCTACATCTACGCCGACAAGAGCAGAGGAAAGGACGTTGTTGAGTTCTACGCTTCGGAGAATGACAGAAAGGTTATCATAAGCCTTAACGGAGAAAATCTTTTCAAGACAAGGCAGATGTACGTTACCCAGCTTTACAGCAACGTTGACAGCTTTTTAAGCGGCGGGGAAATAGTACAGACTTATTAACCGATAAACCCACTTGATTTTTTTACCCGTATATGTTATCATATACAATAGAGCGAGCGCTCCGCCGCTTCTGCGGGGAGGAGGGCGGCAAAGCCGCTTTCGGGGCGCTCTCAGCCCTTCGGACATAGCTTATCCGGGATTTTCTTCCGCTCCCGTGCTGTGTGTTTGTGATTTCAGGAGGATAAAATGGCAGAAGAATTTATAACATATAAGGGATTTCCGCTTGTGCGCTGCGGAAAGCAGATTTACTACGGAAATATGAGCGACGAGTTTGTTGCAAATCTTTCGATTTTATCTACCCATAAGGTTGAGGATATCGACGTTGCAGACAAGATAAAGGTTATGCTTTTAAGAACCGCAAAGGATATCGACCCTAAGGATATGGTAGTAAAGACCAGCGACAGAGGCAGCCTTTTCGAGGCGCTGGATGTGGCGAATATCTGGCTGACACGATAAACTGCAATAACAAAAAGCTCCCGATTTTCGGGAGCTTTTTTGTTGCATAAGGCTTACTGAGCCGTGGTTTGCTCAGCCGCCTGTTTTTCCTGTTCCTCACGAAGCTTTTGTTGAAGCTCCTCGTAGGGAACCTGCTTGTAATCTGCGGGGACTTCAAAAATGCTTTCGTCGCTTACTGCGTTTTCTATCTTATCAAATCTTGTTACGTTTTCGCCTATGCGGATATATCTTATTTCGTTGGTGCTTTCGTCGAAGTAGTAATTGCTGGGACTTGAGTTTTCATCGTAAATTATCTCGTGCTTATAGGTAACGCCCTCAAAGTCCTCATAATCCTGTACAAAGCTGCATTTTTCAACGTCGGACAGGTTGATTTTAAGCAGATAGGAACCGATTATTTCCTTTATGGTTTCCTCTTTTGATTCGAGATAATATACCGTTTTTTCGCTTTCGTGAATCTGATATGCCATATTGCCGGAGTAAACTACTCTTATAACACTTCCGTCTTCGGCTTCGCTGATAAGGGCAGCATTTGAGCTGTCCTTAATATAAATTCCGCTTTTCAGCTCGCTTCCGTCCTCGGCTGTAACGGTTGCTTCTACCGTAACGGGGGTATTCATTCTGATTTTAAGGTAGTTTGCAAAAAGGGGAACCTCCTTTTCGAGAATAGCAAGAGCCTCATCGGTGGTGTCCTCCTCCTCGGGACTCTGATATGCAACCTGTGTTACCTTATTGGTTGAGCCACCGGTGGTTTCCGCCGCAGTAGTTGTATTTTCTGTTGTTTCCTGTGCATTATCGCCGCCGCAGCCTGCTGCGGTAAGGATAAATGCAATAAGAAATGCCGATAATACTTTTCTCATATTTAAATTCCTTTCTTTTGTGTTTTCACTTATGCAGTCAGCAGAAAAAACCTTCGGGTTTCAGAAAAAAGGTTGATATTCTGCTGAAATAATTGTGAAGACCACAGGCAAAAGCCCGTGGTCTTGTTTTCTGCTAAAAATACGGAATTATTCAGCGGCGCCGCCCATTGCTGTCGCCATATCCATAGAGGTATAATCCTCGGGGACTTCAAAAAGCTTGTCGCTTACCTGGTCGGTGACAGCTACAATTTCGATGTACTGACCCTCGGAGTAAAGGTACTTTACAGCTCCGCTGTCCTTATCGAAGTAAACCTTTGCCTCGTTTGCGGAGTCCTTTATAATTTCAACGCCGTATGTAACGCCGTTAAGCTCTTCCTCTGTGGTTTCAACCTCAAGTGTTGCGGTATCCCAGGTCTGGTTATTTACAGAGGCAGCCATCTGCTCCTTTGTCTGCTTCATCTGGTCTTCGGGGAGCTGCTGATATATAATCTGCTTTTCTTCATCGCTTATAATATACATATAGCCGTCAGCAATAACAATTCTTGATGAAGCTACTCCCGGCATGCTCATTTCCATCGCAATATCTATATTTTCGGAAATTGCAATGATTCCGGACTGGATAATTGAGAAATCCTCCGTATTTAAAAAGTTCATTGTCATTTCAACAGGGAACTTATATGCATAGCGGGCATATTCGTAGTAATGGGGAGCTTTTTCCTTAAAAGCAGCCATCATTATCTCGTAACCTTCGTTGCCCTCGGAGGCTTCCCCTTCTGCGGGAGCGGTTGTTTCCTCTGTTGCAGCTTCTTCGGTGGTGGTTTCTGCTGCTGTTGTTTCTTCAGCAGTAGTTGTTTCCTCTGTTGTAGTTTCTACTGTGGTAGTTTCAGCAGCGGTTGTTGTTGTTTCAGCAGCTGTTGTGGTGGTTTCTGCGGGCTTGTCGGAGCCGCAGCCTGCAACAGCAATAATCACAGCGGCGGAAACGAGTAATGCTAATATTTTCTTCATAGTTCTTTCCCTCTCAATGTATTTACAAAAGTTGTAATAGGTATTACTGCAAAATGCAGTAAAACGCCAAAATAACTATACCCTAAATTATTGGCTCTGTCAATACAAAATCCGCAATTTAAAAGGCTTCCCGTCGATTTATTGTAGCTTTAGCAGAATTTGGCGTGCATTTAATTATATTGGTTGTGCAGAATTTCTTCTGCCGAAGTCCTGTATTCCTTGACAAAAACGCTTATTGGTAATATAATATACACAAGAAAAAAACAATTGGGACGAGTGCAAAAAAAGGAGCATAAAATTGGCTGAAAAGGAAAAAATACACAGAACCACAATAGGCGGACAGGCGCTTATTGAGGGAATAATGATGAAGGGTCCGAAGAAAACCGCTATGGCGGTACGGAAAACGGACGGAACAATCGCCCTTGAGGAAACCCCGGGCAAGGAGCGGAAATGGTACAACAAAGCCCCCTTTATCCGCGGCTCGGTAAACTTCGTGGAGCAGCTTTCCGAGGGTTACCGTTATCTTTCCCGCTCTGCCGAGCTTTCGGGAATGGCGGAGGACGACGGGGAAGAGGAGATGACGAAGTTCGAGAAATGGCTTAACGATAAGCTGGGCGAGAAGCTTATGGGCGTAATAATGGGAATTGCTATGGTGCTTGGCATAGCTCTTGCAATCCTGCTGTTCATGTTCGTACCCACATGGCTTTTCATGCTGCTCCAGAGCCTTTTCGGAGAAACGGACATTTCCGCCTTCCAGTCCCTTTTTGAGGGGGTAATGAAGATAATAATTTTCGTTTCCTATATGGGTGCAGTATCCCTTATGAAGGACATTCGCCGTACCTACGAGTACCACGGTGCGGAGCATAAGACGATAGCCTGCTATGAAAAGGGGCTGCCGCTGACTGTTGAGAACGTAAAGCCCTGCCGTCGTTTTCATCCCCGCTGCGGCACAAGCTTTATCTTCCTTGTGCTGCTTATAAGCATTCTGGTTTACTCGGTTTTCCCGATTTCAAACGCATTTTTCGTTGAAACCTTTGCTCTTTCGGAAAGTATAGCGGCGATACTGCGTGTTGCCTGCAAAATACTGCTGCTTCCCGTAATCGTGGGAATTTCCTACGAGATAATACGCCTTGCGGGCAGGTACGATAATATCCTGACAAAGATTATTTCCGCCCCGGGTCTTGCCCTTCAGCGGCTTACCACAAAGGAGCCGGGCGACAAGCAGATTGAGGTTGCTATTGCAGCTATGGAGGCGGTAATACCCGAGGACAGGGAGAGCGACAAATGGTAATAAGCGGCTGCCGCACCCGGCTTCTGCGGCTTTTATCGGAGAATAATATTTATAGCCCGTCCTTTGAGGCGGGCGAAATAATTTCTTTTGTTATGGGCAGCAGCAAGTTGCACCTGCCCTCGGAGGAAGTGACCGAGGAGCAGTACTCCCGCATGCTTGAGATTGCAGAAAGGCGAATTAAGGGAGAACCCTTACAGTACATTTTCGGCGAATGGGAATTTTACGGCTATCCCTTTTATGTAGGGGAGGGAGTTCTTATCCCACGACCGGAAACCGAGCTGCTGGTTGACATAGGGGTAAAGTACTGCAACAAGGAAAGCAGGGTGCTTGACCTTTGCAGCGGCACAGGCTGTATTCCCATAAGCATTAATCTGAAAACAGGCGCTGATTGCTATGCTGTTGAGCTTTACGGCGAGGCTTTCGGCTATCTTAAGAAAAATATAGCCCTTAACAATGCGAAAGTAACCGCTATACAGGCGGATGCTCTTAAGGTCGGCCTTTTTCCTGGGATAACCTTTGACGCAATCTTCTCAAACCCGCCCTATCTTACAGCGGCGGAAATGGAAGAACTGCAAAAAGAGGTAAGTTACGAACCTAAAACCGCCCTTTTCGGCGGAGAGGACGGGCTTGACTTTTACAGGGGCATTATTGCAAGCTGGAGCGGCAGGCTCAGAAAAGGCGGAATTTTCGCCGTAGAAATCGGAGAAACTCAGGGCGAAGCCGTTTCAGCCATTATGCAGCAAAACGGTCTTTCCTCAGAGATTATTAAAGACTATTCGGGACTGGACAGAGTGGTTTTGGGGAGAAGATTGTGAGAGAAAAGAGAGATAAGAGAAATAAGAGAAAAGAGATTTTCAGCCCTTTTGTAAGAAGGGACCGCAGCAAGCTGCGCGGAAAACTTTCAGCCGCTTCGCGCAAAGCGGGCGCAAATGCAAACAGCGGCGGGCAGCCCCCTTGCTCAAATCTCTCATAAATCTCCAAAAATCTCATAATCTGAATCAGACAAACAAAAAAGAGGGCTTAACGCCCTCTTTTTTTATGTAATTATCGGATTACTTTAAGAAAGGAAGACCACGGATAATTGCAGGTTCCTTTGCCTTTCCGGAGCAAATCTGGAAGAAGCAGATAATTCTGATAACTGCGCAGATGAGTGAGCATACGCCATAGAAAAGCCAGCCTAAGAAGGGAACAATAAGAGTAAACCATAAGAGAGCCTCAACAACCGTAATCTTAAGGCATGCTCTTACATGGAACTTAACAAAGGGAGAATCGGTGGATAAAAGGCAGGCGATTATTAAACCGATGGAACCGAGAAGGTAGCAAAGCATAGCGATAACCTTATTTTCGGAAATATCCTTTGCTGTAAATTCTGCTGTGTGGTCGTAGGGGTCGGGAACTGCTGCCTGCATAACAGGAGCTGCAGCACCGGTGGGAGCGCCGCAGGTAGGACATGCAACTGCATTGTCGGGGAGCTGTGCGCCGCATTTTGTACAAAAAGCCATGATAAAAACCCTTTCATTATAAAAATTTAAATCCGATTGCCGATTTTTCACAAAATCATCGGAATTTACTATAATTATAACATTTGAGTGAAAATTTGTCAACAGCAATAAGTAAAAAACGGGAAAATTAAGCAAAAAACGGAGCCTTGGACTCCGTTTCATAGCTTATTCCTCTACGATTTTTACAGATTTCATCACAACAGGCTTAACGGGCTTATCCGCATAGTCGGTTTCGCAGTCTGCAATCTCATCGACAGCCTCCATGCCCTCAACTACCTTTCCGAAAGCGGCGTACTGACCGTCAAGGTGGGGTGCGTCCTCGTGCATGATGAAGAACTGGCAGCTTGCGGAGTTGGGGTCTGCGGCTCTTGCCATAGAGATAACTCCTCTTGTGTGCTTAAGGTTGTTGACAACGCCGTTTGCAAGGAACTCGCCCTTGATGTGCTCGCCGGAGTTTCCTGTGCCGTTTCCTAAGGGGCAGCCGCCCTGAATCATAAAGCCGCTGATAACCCTGTGAAAGGTAAGACCGTCATAAAAGCCCTTGTTTACAAGCTTTTCAAAGTTAGCAACGGTTATCGGCGCTACATCGGGGTAAAGCTCGATTTTAATCTGCTTTCCGTTTTCAAGTTCAATTACTACCATAAAATTATTCCTTCCATTTTTGCCGTTTTCTGCCGCAGGGGGCAGCAATTAACGGCGGTTTGCCTTTATAATAATTGCCGCTGTAACAGCAATTCCTGCCAGTAATACTGTGATAATGACGATAAGAAAGGGCTCGGAAAGCTCTCTTTCCTCGGTGTTCTTTACCGTTTCGGTAAAGACTGTTGTTGTTTCTTTTGGTGCAATCGTGGTTTCTCCCGCTGTTGTCTGCTGTGAGGTTATATATCCGGTCGGCTCATTTTCGGGTGCAGCTGTTTCGGGGGTTATCTGTGTCTTTGCCTCGAAAAAGCTTCTGCGTTGGGCGTAGTCGGCTCTGTGGTTAAGAGCGAGAGCCTCCTCGGATATATCAAAATACTTTTCGTGGGGGATTTTCTT
>JBJERM010000035.1:0-2301 GCA_051882315.1 Ruminiclostridium sp. | reverse complement strand
TAGTCTCCTACTGCCCCAAAATTAATAGAACGCCTGCAGAACAAGGGATATACCCAGCAGCAGATTGCTGAAAATATCGGCGTATCATTGTCGACGATTCAGCGCTGGGCGACCGATAAGACTGTCCCGGAAAAATCATCGCTGAGAAGGCTGATAACCTACTACAACGACGTTGCGTAGGAGGAACAAATGAAGCGAAAACAGAAACTGCCGCTGCCGCTCCAATGTGTAAAGGACTTCGAGCAGAAGCACCCTCGTTGCTGGGAATATATTGAAGATTTCCGAAAGAAAAGAGGTAAAGAGGTGCCATGCTGGAACGACTTGGTCTATATACCACTAATAGACGCTAACAGCATTTTCAAAGCGAAATACAATAATGGCAAAAATGATATAAACCAAGCAAGCATATATGCTGCTTACGCTGCTTGGAGGCAGTATAAAGAGATATACTCCTTTTCACCTGAATTAACAGAAGTGCTGTTTGCACAAGCTGACGAAGATATTGTTATCCCCACGGACGTATTATATCAAATTCCATATAATAGCATATATATCAGTATCTCAGAAACAGAGGGTTTCTTTGTCTTCTTTGAATGGAATATTATCACAAATCAAATGGAGTTGAGGTTTTGCTGTATTGAGGATGACAATGGAAATTCGAGCATTACAAATGTCTGGGTTAATCTTGATAGCGGCAACACTATTTCGGAAGGCATTAGAAAAGGACTGAATTGTTTCAGAACTTGTATGGGTGGTATTGCAACTTATAAACTGCTAATAGATGGTGAATATGTTGTCCAGACTGAACAGCAGATGATTGATGAAATGTACAGGATAGCTTCTAAGTACATTCAGTTAGTTCTTTATATCTGTTCTGAAAACGCAGAGATTGAGGAAAATCCTGTTCAGAAACAAATCACCCGCCGCCCCGCCGACAACCGCCCCAAAGACGTATTCCGGGAAATCCGCAGCTGGGACGTGGGAGTAAAATTCGCCAAGAATATCAAAAAATCCCGTCAGCAGTCTGCAGAGTCAGAAACCGAAAGACATTCTTCCAGTCCGGGTGCTCCTAAGCGGCCGCACACCAGAAGAGGTCACTGGCATCACTACTGGGTAGGCAGCGATAAGGACAACAGCCGCAAACTGATATTGAAATGGACGGCGCCCATGTTCATTGGCGGAGGCTCAAACGATACCATAGCTACAGTAAACGAAATTGAATAAAGAAAAAGGCGGAGCTCGTAAGCCCCGCCTTTTTTCACGTTTTTTTTAGATATAGCCCGCTCACATAGGCGGTCTTGCCCTGATAGATAATCTCCTTCCACCCTCCGGCAGCTTCTGCCACCACATAAACCGGCTCACCCTTCTTTATCCGCCCCAGCTCATTCCCCTTAGCAACCTGCGGCGAACTGCGGACATTGATTTCCGTTGTGGTTTTGCACAGCTCATAGGCGCCCGTCTTTTTGAACAGCGCCCCGCCGTCCTGGAGCATAGAATATCCAACCATACCCGCATGTGAAATCCACTTAGCGCCGCCGACTGTAATTACGCTGTCAACGGGATAAAGCAGCCCCTTCTCGCAGCGGGTTATAATATTGTTGTCACGGCAGCACCCTGAGCGTATCGCAGCCATGCCCAAAGAGGAATAAACGTCATTCGCCCTCTCGATTTTAACCGCCTTAGGCTGCAGATAGTTCTTCCCCGCTGCTCTGATTTTAGCGGGATAGTCAATGTATACCCAGTCCCCGTCAACAGCTTCTTTCACGCCCGAAACGGGACCTTTTCCCCACTGCCACATAGTCTGATTGTAGTTGTACTTTGTGGGGACGCTCAGATTTCCTGTCCAGGCAGCAAGCCATATATCATACTTGCCAACAAGTTCAGATTTATATGTATAGCTCTCCAGCCACGCAGGATTGATATACAGGGCAGGATAATATCCACCCTTTGCAATCTCCTCACAGAACGCCTTGATAATATCCGTGCATTGACGTTTAGTGAATTTTCCCCACTCCCCGTTGTGGTAGCGCTCGTCCTCCATGTCGCAAAAGACGGGATAAGTCAGATGTCCTCTGTAGGGTTTTAACCGTTCAATGGTCTCTCTTGCTTCGGTTCTGGCCTGCTGAACGTTCTTGCTTACGATATATGTAAACGTGCCCACGTCCATTCCTGCTTTTATAACGCCTTTCATGTGGGTATGGTAAAGGTCGTCGGTCTTACCGAGATACCCGTTACGAACAATAACCGCCTTAACTCCCGATTTTCTGACCTTGTCGTAGTCATCAACGATATTCCATACAG
>JBJERM010000034.1:0-31125 GCA_051882315.1 Ruminiclostridium sp. | reverse complement strand
TTCCCGGGTTCTCTTTTCGGATTATGATAAAATGCAGCCCGAGCAGCAGAGCTTCATCGTAGAGGGACTTCAGCATTTTGTAAGAAAGTTTGCACATTTCAGCGTTTATATGCTGCTTGGCTTGTTTTCCTACGCTGCAACACTTCTATCTTTTGAAAAATTAAGATATAAATGGCTGCTTGCAATTATTGTATGCGTTTTTTATGCGGCAGTTGACGAAATTCATCAGCTTTTTGTGCCCGGGCGAACAGCCAAAATTACAGATGTGCTGATTGATGGGGCAGGCAGCATCATGGGAATGCTGATATTGCGGATAGCAATACTTTGCTGGATATATTTTAAAAGTCTCATCAATAATCACAACAAATAATCAACAGAAGGACGGTATTGAAATGGACGAGCAGGAGCAGACAATAGACCTACGGGTGTTATTCAGGGTGTTTGCGGAGCATATTATCCCTATTGTTATAGTTGCGGTGCTTGCGGCGGGAATAGGCTTTTCTCTCGCCTCCTTCGTAATTGATAAGCAGTACACCTCCTCGGCTATGCTCTATGTGGAAAACTCAACAAAGAAGACTGAGGAATCGCTGAATATCAACGACATCAACGCTGCGCAGAAGATAGTAAGCACCTGTCAGATTCTTTTCACCAGCGATTATATCTTAAGCGAGCTTGAATCTGCCTTTGGCGGCAGGTATACTGCGGGGAAGCTCTCACAAATGATTACAATTGAGTCTGTCAACAGTACACAGATTTTAAAGATTTCAGTCAAGAGCACTTCCCCCACAGAATCAAAGGAAATCGCTGATAAGCTTGCGGAGCTTTCGCAGATTGAGTTCCTGCGGGTAATCAAGAACGGCTCAATCGAGGTAGTTTCGGAAGCGACTCTCCCCGTAACCCACACCTTCCCAAGCGTTACCACCTTTACAGCGGTTGGTCTTGTGCTTGGACTTTTCGGCTCATACTTCATCTTCTTACTTATAGAAATATTCGACACAAAGGTAAAGACGGACGACGACCTTGCCCAGATTTACGGAATACCCGTATTTGCCGAAATTATGGACTTCGAGGCTTCCGTAAAGTCGGGATATAAATATGAGAGCTACGGCGGAAAGAAAAAGTCCTCCGGCGAACACAGCAGCCATAGCTCACACAGCTCAGAAACCACAGAAACAAATGACGAACAGGAGGAAGCCTGATTATGGGAAAGAAAAGCGACAGACTTCCAATAAGTGTATCCCGTAAGTTTATCCTGTCACCGGATACACAGTTTGTAATAACAGAAGCGTACAAAACCGCAAGAACAAACCTTATTTTCTCACTTGCTCCCTGCGAGTCGAAAATATCCATTGTAACAAGCTGCTCTCCTTCGGAGGGAAAGAGTACGAACTGCCTTAATCTGGCAATTACAATGGCAGAAATGGGCGCTTCGGTTCTTATCATTGACGCGGATATGAGGAAGCCTGTTTTACATTCGCTTTTAAAGCTTGACAACAGAATGGGACTTTCTTCAATCCTTGGCGGAATAATCGGCGATGTTTCACAGGCAATTACTCCGGGTGTACGCCCCAATCTTGATGTACTTACCGCAGGTCCTATCCCACCCAACCCTGCTGAGCTGCTCAGCAGCTCAAGAATGGAACAGCTCCTTGAAATCGTCGGAAGTCACTACAATTATGTGTTTATAGATACTCCTCCCGTAACGGTTGTCAGCGACGCCTTCCTTATGAATGAAATGTCTGCGGGCATTATCTTCGTAATAAAAGAGGGTTACACAACCCACGCCGCTATTGCAGACGCTTTGCAGCGAGTTAAAATGACAAACGGCAAGGTATTAGGCTTTATCAAGGCCAACTGCAACTACAAGGGCAAGGGCGGCTATAAGTCGTATAAGTACAAGTACAAATACAAGTACCAGTACAAGGAATAAAAATAAGAGCGGGGCGATTTTATGTACGTCGATTTTCATTCTCATATTCTTCCGGGCATAGACGACGGCGCAGAGAATGAGGAGATGTCGCTGAAAATGCTTAGGTTGGAGAGAAAAAGCGGCGTTACAAGAATAGCGGCAACACCACACTTCTATATGTCAAATCAGAGTCTTGAGGACTTTCTTGAAAAGCGAAGCGCAGCGTTTGAGAGCATACAGCAAAGCGCAGAGGATATGGAAATAGAGATAATCTGCGGTGCGGAGGTCTATTACACACCATCCCTTGCGGATATCGACCTTAGGAAGCTTTGCATAGGGGATACGGATTATATGATGATTGAGCTTCCCTATCAGAACCTTTCGAGAAGCTTTACCCGCTCCTTTAAAAGCTTTATCGGCAGTATTTCCTCGGACATAACTCCGATTCTTGCCCATGCTGAGCGGTATCTCAGCTTCACAAGCGAGGAAAGCCTTTATGATATACTGGATTCGGATATGCTGGTGCAGCTTAACTGCGGCTCCTTCAAGACATTTTCAAAAAGCCTGAAATTTATGCTTACCCTTATCCGTCACGGCAACGCCCACCTGCTGGGAACCGACTGCCACAATATAACAACCAGAACGCCTAATATGGATATGGCTCGGAAGGCTATTGAAAAAAAGCTTTCAGCCGATTATTTTGACAGGCTTATGGATAACGCACACAGGGTTTTCGAGGGCGAGAGGCTCGAGTAAGGCGGAAACGCATTAAAATATACGGAAAGGGAGGGCGATACCAATGCTGATTTACTGGCTTCTGCTCCTTGGTTCTCTTGTAATCGGAATACCGCTTTGCAGAGTAAAGTATGGCAGAGAGATTTTCTGCGGCATTTCGGGAGTTGCCCTGTTCCTTACAGCCGCTTTCAGATACGACGTAGGTCACGACTACAATCTTTACGGCACATGGTATATGAATGCACAGTCAATGTCCATTGAGGAAATGATGTTTGAACGCCCGGAAAAGGGCTATCTTATCCCGATGAAGCTGCTTTCCGACGTTTTTGCCGACTACCAGACTATGTTCTATGTGGTTGCATTCATACTTACTGTAGGAATAATACTTTATATATACTTTTATTCCGAAAGGCCCTACCTTAGCGTATTCTTCTTCCTCTCATTCGGCGTTTTCTTCAATTCAATGAATTTTATGCGCCAGATGATTGCGGCGGTTATAATGCTTTACGCACTTCAGTACATAAAAAAGAAGCAGTTCTTCAGATTTTTGGTGCTGGCGGTTTTCGCTTCAGCTTTCCATATTTCCGCAATTGTTCTGATACCCTTCTACTTCATACTGATGATACCCATGAACTGGATTACTCTCGGGGTTTACGGCGGGATTTCGGTTTTAAGCTTTGCATTTATTACACCGATAATCACATTTGTCACCAAATATTTCTATAAGGGCTACAGCAATCTGCAAGGGGCCGAGGTTGCAAACGGAACGAACCCGATTTACTGCTTTTTCTTCGGTTTGCTCTTTATGATTGCGTTCCTTGTAAGAAAAGAATTGATACAAAATGACAGTTTCAATAATATTCTTCTGAATTGCGCTTTCTTCAACTTCTTCTTTGAGCTTATGGGCGTGCGTCACGGCATATTGTCAAGGCTTTCCATTCTGTTTATAATTCCCGCTGTGGTTATCCTGTTTCCCCGTGCGGCGGTAATTGCCGCAGAAAAGGCGGGCGATTTATTTAAGGGCAGGAAGAACGCACAGACTGCCGCAAAAGCCGTTACAATTACTATTGTAATGGGATTATGCGTTGGTTTATACGGATATATGATAAATAACGACTACAACGGCGTTTCACCATATCAGACAATTTTCTCCGCAGGTGAGGAGGTGTCCGATAATGGTTAAAAAGATTTTCAGCCGTTTTATGATTAGCAAAAAGAATTCATCTTTAGAGAATATTCTTCTTTGTGCAGCAATATCTCTGGCGGGCTCCTTTATATTCTTTGAGCGCAGCAATTCAATGGTCGACGCAGCACGTCCCTTTGTTACTGTTCTTATCTTTGTTACCTGGGCAGTCTGCGGATTTGCAAGCGGAAAGAATAAAAGCATAGGCTTTGCCATATTCGGCGGCGCCTACTGGATTATTCCTTACCTCTATATGCTGTATTACAGCGGAAGAGACAACGTGCGGGGCTATTCAAAGTGGCTTTCGCTTCTTAATAAAGCTGCGGATTTACTGTTCAACAAGCCCTTTGAAGCAGCGGCGGAAGATATGCATACAGAAATCCTGATGTTTGTTGTAACCCTTGTGATTGTAACGGCCTCGGCATATTTTATAGGAATGAATCTTCATTCAATTTACGAGTCAAGGACTATTGTTTCCATACAAGATACCAAAAATGCCGAAAATGATGAAAAGGACGTCGCCGACGGGAACAACGAACGCAGCGAGAATGACGATAACTACGAAAATGATGACAACGACGAAAGCGACGGCGACTTCGGATATTCCGACTGATTAAGGTAATAATCCGCTTTTGCGGCTTATTATATAAATTTTGGTGAAAGGAGGATAACTGAAATGAAGAAGTTAAACGGCAAGCACCTTGTTAGTGCATTACTTGCAGCAGCTATGGTTTCTTTCGCTTCTGTTTCTGCTTTCGCTGCAGACTATGCGGTTGACCCCGGATATGACGAACCCGAAAAGGTTACAGAAGAAGCAGGCACAACTCCTGAGAATCCTACAAGTGTTGTAACTGATGATACTATCAAGGAAGTACTCAAGTCTGACGAACCTGTAGTTTACATCGAATCCGATAAGGCTACAGTTAAGGAGGATGCAATCGGCGAAATCGCTAAGGGCGATACACCTGTTACATTCGAGGCTGGCGAGTACTCTGTAACAATTGACCCTGCTGATATCGAGGAAGTTAAGTCCATCAATCTTGCAATGGATATTACTATTGTTGACGAAGATACTTACGATGATGTCGAAGTAACCGGTACAGCAATCTTGATTACCCCTGCGCAGAAGGGCGACTTCGGTATGACAGTCACTGTTACAATCCCTGCTGCAAGCGTAAAGAAGCTGAATACAAAGTCCATATTCGTTTACTACGTTTCTGACGATGGAGAGATTACATTACTCGAAGACGTTGTAACTGTAAACGCTGACGGCTCTATTTCTATTTCTATCTCTCATGCTTCCAGCTACCTCATCACTGACGAAGAAATTCCGTTATTCGATGATGAAGACTACGAAGTTGAAGACGATGACGATGCAGCATTCGACGATGATGCAGACGACGCTGACGACATGGTTGATGAAGGCACAACCGACAACAACCCCGGCACAGGCGTTGCTTGCACCGCAGCAGCTCTTGCAGCTGTTTCCGCAGCAGCAGTTGCTGTAGCAGCTAAGAAGAGAAAGTAATTTCCTTTTCTTAAAAAGGCACCGAGGAGAAATCCTCGGTGTTCTTTTTTTATGCATTTTTCCTCGGTTGTCTTTACTTTTCCTGCAAAAAATGATATAATATTAAAAAATAGCTATATAAGAAAGGCATTGTTATGATTTGCAGCACTATCAGTGAGCTTATTGAATACGCAGTAAGCAATTCCCTTATCGAGGAAATCGACAGCATTTACATACGCAACACCCTTATGGATGCTCTGGGTGTTTCAGTATGGGAGGAGCAGGAATGCCACCGGAAAAACCGCAGTATAGATGAAATTCTGGGGGATTTGGTTGACTACGCCTGCGAAAAGGGGATTATACGGGACTCCGGGGCTTCAAGGGATTTGTTCGACACAAGGCTTATGGGTATTCTTACCCCGCTTCCTTCGGGGGTAAACAGGAAATTCCGCCGCCTTTTATCTGAAAATCCTGCGGAGGCAACAGAATGGTACTACGATTTCAGCGCAAAAACCAATTATGTTAGGGCAGGAAGAATTGCCCGTGATATACGCTGGACCTACGGCTGCGATTACGGCGTTCTTGATATTACCATTAACCGCTCCAAGCCGGAAAAGGACCCGAGGGATATTGCCGCAGCAAAAAACAGCCCCAAGACAAGCTATCCCGCCTGCCAGCTCTGCATTGAAAATACAGGCTTTGCGGGAACTCTCACCCACCCCGCAAGACAGAATCTCCGCCCCGTGGAAATGCAGGTAAACGGCGAAAAATGGTGGTTCCAGTACTCCCCCTACGGCTATTACAACGAGCATTGTATAGTTTTCAACGACAAGCATATCCCGATGCAGATTGACGCAGCGGTTTTTGAGAAGCTTTTTGATATAATTGATACCTTGCCCCACTATTTTGTGGGTTCAAACGCAGACCTGCCCATAGTAGGCGGTTCAATCCTAAGCCACGAGCATTTTCAGGGCGGAAGATATATCTTTCCTATGGAGAAAGCGCCGATTGAAACCGAGTTTGCTCTTGAAAAATATCCAAAGGTCAAGGCGGGTATTTTAAAGTGGGCTATGTCCGTTATCCGTGTTTCCTGCGAGGACAGAAAGCAGCTTGCAGCCGCCTGCGACCATATTCTGAGAAGCTGGAGAAAGTACAGCGACACTTCGGCGGAAATATACGCCGAAACTAACGGCACTCCCCATAATACAATCACGCCGATTGCGAGAATGAGAAACGGGGTTTACGAGTGCGACCTTGTGCTCAGGAACAACCGCACAACCGAGGACCGTCCCTTAGGACTTTTCCACCCGAATCCTACGCTTCACCACATCAAAAAGGAAAATATCGGGCTTATCGAGGTAATGGGGCTTGCGGTGCTGCCTGCAAGACTTGCTGAGGAGCTGCCCCAGCTTTCGGAAGCCCTTGTTTCGGGCAGGGACATCTCCGCCGACGAAAGGCTTGGCTGTCACGCAGACTGGCTTAAGGAGGTAGCTTCCCGCCACAGCGAAGCTAACGCCGAAAACGCCGAAGCAATAATAAAGCAGGAAATAGGCGCTGTTTTTGAGCAGGTTCTTCTCGACGCAGGAGTTTTCAAGCGTACCGAAGCAGGTAAAGCCGCATTTATGCGTTTTGTTGAGCAGGTGAAAGGCTGATATTATGAACATTGATTTAAGCGGCAAAAAAGCCCTTGTAACAGGG
This sequence comes from Ruminiclostridium sp., assembly GCA_051882315.1. GTDB lineage: Bacteria > Bacillota > Clostridia > Oscillospirales > Ruminococcaceae > Ruminiclostridium_E. Next base: position 24,093 of record JBJERM010000034.1, on the reverse strand, counting down.
GGCAGCGGCGGGCTCGGAAGAACAATTGTCCGTACTCTTGCCGACTGCGGTGCAGACGTTGCAGTACACTATTTTTCCGACAGCAGAAACGCTGAAATTCTCCGTGACGAGCTTATAGCTTCGGGAAGAAAATCGGAGATTTTCAAGGCGGATATAACCGACCAAGGCAGCGTTGAAGCTATGCAGGCAGAGGCTCAAAAAAGCTTCGGAATGCCTGATATTCTGGTTGTAAACGCTGTTATCCAGTACGAATGGAAAAAGCTGCTTGAGCAGGACGTTAAGGACTATTACAGCCAGTTTGAAAGCTGCGTAATGCAGCTTGTCTATATGGCAAAGGCTTTTGTTCCCTATATGCAAAGCAGAAATTACGGCAGGATAATCGTTATGAATACCGAGTGCGCTATGATGGCGGAGGCGGGCTGTTCCGCCTATACCGCCGCAAAGCGTGGTCTTGACGGCATTGTGCGGGTGCTTGCAAAGGAGGTCGGCGGCTATAATATAACCGTAAACCAGATAGCTCCCGGCTGGACAATTACCGATAAGGAACGGGAAAGCGGGGTTAATCCTGCACCCGAGTATGTTGCCTCCGTACCCCTCGGACATCGTGGAACGGATAAGGATATAGCAAATATGGCGGCTTTTCTCGCCTCCGACCTTGCTTCATTCACCACAGGCGCCTTTATCCCCGTTGCGGGCGGCAGGGTAATGCCCGCAATATGATATAATTAGAAATACGGCTTCCCGATAGGAATTTTCCTGTCGGGAGCTTCTTTTTTTGCGGATAATTACCCCTTTTCTGCCTGTTGCTATTGCAAAACCGGGCAAAATGTGATACAATAATATAAATATTATCATTCGATATGACATTGAAAAGAACAGAGAAATTATCGGTGCTCAAACTGAGCTGCAAAGAAAAGCAACTGCACACAAAAGAAAGGAAAATATATGGATAACAATAAAAAACGCTGCGGAATATGCGGAAAGCCTATGGGCGAGGAGGACGACATCGTTTACTGCCCCGACTGCGCTACCCCCATGCATAGGGAGTGCTGGAATGAAACCCACCGCTGCCCCAACGAGGATAAGCACGCCTCGGGCTACGACTGGAACAAGGAAGCCGAAGCCGCCTCCGAGAGCAAGGCGGAGGACAAGGAGGATGTGGAAACCGCTGTTATCTGCGACATCTGCGGTAATGAGATAACCGAAGAGGACGATACGGTGGTATGCCCGATATGCGCTACTCCTATGCATCGGGATTGTTGGCGGGAAAACCTTAAATGCCCCAACGAGGACAAACACGCTTCGGGTTACGACTGGAACGAGGAGCATAAGCGGGAGGCTGCCCCCGAGATTCCCGACCGACAGGAGATAATCACCGATTTCTACAGCCTTGCGGGAGCAATAGCCGAGCACCCTCTCAAATCCAAGGAAACCGGGGAGGAGCTTACCTGCTGCGGCGTTAAGCAGTGGGAGCTTATACGCTTTTTAGGGGCGGATAAGTTCGGAACTCCAAGGATTTTTGCGGTATTTATGAATCTTGCCAACGGAGGAAGAAAGCTTTCCCTTAATATTTTTGCAGGTCTTCTTATGCCCTGGTACCAGTTCTACCGCCGAATGACGGGTCCTGCCCTTATTCTTACCATTGTAGAGATTATTTTAAGCCTTCCAAGCACCTTTGCCATGTTCTACGGCAACGCCATGCTTTCAATCCCCAACTTTATTACTATTGCTAACGCTTTTGCAATAATAAGCTTTATCATAAAAGTTGCGGTGTTTATTTTCAACGATTATGTCTATATGAAATGGAGTGTAGGAAAAATCCTTTCTCTGCGTGAACGGTACAAGGAGGAGAGCAAGGAAACCTACTCGATGGCTCTTGAACGGGCAGGCCGCCCCGGTATGATGGGAATACTTGTGGCGCTGGGAATTTATCTTGCAATTTTCTATGTTTTAAAGCTTACTCTGCCGGCTCTCGGAATAGTAGGTTAAGGATTTTAGGGCATTTTGCGAAAGGAGGGAAAACCGTTGCTTATAGAAAAGCTGAGAGCGATATACGATAAATACGGGAATAAAGCGGTTTATCCTCCGCTGTTCTTATTTTTCCTTGCGCTTCATCTCTTAGGCTCACAGGGCATGGCTTATCCTGCGGTTGACCCTAACGAGCTGAGCGTTATTGCGGTTTCACAGTTCTTTACGGGCAAAAGCTGGACGGGAGTAATGTGCGCTTCTGATTACTATTACGGTTTTTTGCAGGGGATTTTATATATTCCCGCAATGCTGCTTTTCGACAGCCCCCAGCTTCAGTACGCTGCCGCAATATTCATAAACTCCCTGCTTGCAAGCCTTGTTCCTGTAATCGCTTATGCGGTTTCCTGCCGCATGCGGATAGAGAAGATATGGAAGCGGCTTGTTATCGCATTTGTGGCAGGCGGCTACTGCTGTCTTTTTGCCCATACCAAATTTGCATGGACGGAAACGATTTCCGTGCTTATGCCATGGATAATTATTCTGCTGACCTTCCGCTGTGCCGAGTGCAAGGGTAAAGCGTCAAGATTCTTTATGTCCATTCTCCTCGGCGTTACCTGTGCAGCGGCGCTTGCCGCCCACACAAGGCTTATTTCTATTGTTTTGGCGCTTATAATCGCCCTTGTGCTTGACAGGGTTTTCTTCGGGAAAAAGCGGGTTTATATGTCCTGCTTCCTGCCCTCTTTTATCGTTGCCGGAGCCGCTGTCGCCTATATTTCCTACTTTTTGCAGCAGAACATCTGGAGCTGCGCCGACCCCTCACAGCTTAAAAATACCGCTGCCGAGTTTTTTGCGAACTTCGGAGAACGGCTTGCGGATAACGGCGCAGAGCGTATTGTTTCTACCCTTTGCGGGCAGTTCTACTACTTCGTAACTTCCACATGGGGAATCGGAGCTGTGTTTTTCTGCCTTTTCGGGGCGGTTGTATCCGCCTGCATAAAGCATAAGCGCAAAAAAGAGCCCCAGACCTACGATGCTGAGGTTTCCTTCTTCTCCTTTTTTGCCTTCTGCTCCGTTATACTTACGATTTTTTACAGCACCATGTACCGCTTTGGCAGCGACGGCTTCTACACCTATCAGGACACCACCATGTTCGGCAGATTTCTTGACGGTGTAATTCCTCTTGCAATGGTTTTCGTGCTGATAATGCTGTTTACACACTCCATAAGTCTTAATAAGATTTTAGGTGCAGTAGCGGTTCTCGGGGTAATTTATCTTGCCTTTTCGGTAACTGCGGTTCCTGTTATTATGGAATGTGAGGCTACCAGAATTGCACCTGTGCTTGCCCTTTATCCCTTACGAATAGGCGCAGCAAGCCAGCAGCTCCTTAATTTTGACAGCCTGCTGCTTACCATGTCAATGACCTTCTGCGTTATGGCGGTGCTTATCGTTATAGTAAGCTGCGCTAAAAAGTACAGGTCGCTTATAATCTCTCTGATTATGACCGCAATTACCGCTTATTCACTTATTTTCATATCAGCAGTTTATCTGCCTATCTGCCGCAGCGAGTCGGTTGCAAAGAATACCTCCGTCTGCCGCATATCCGAAAGCATATTCAATCAGACGGGTGCGCCTACGGTTACAGCCTACAACATAAGCCGCCACAACGCCCTTATGCTCCAGTTCCTTAACCGTCACGTTACGGTGCGTATAACCTACGAAATCGAGTCAATTCCCGAAAACTGCTTCCTTGTAATAAACAAGGGCGAGGACGTTACCGCCCTTGAAAACAGCCGCACGCCATTCCTGCTTGTAGCTGAAAGCGAGGATTTGCGGCTGTACGCATACGGAGAAAGAGCGGTTGCATATATGCAGTCCCAGAGCGCATCGGAGAGCGAGAAGGAGTCGGAGCAGGAAGCTCTTATTCCCGAAAAGACTACTGTCGCAACAGAAACCTCTCCCCCCGTAACTACCACCGAGGTAACAACTGCACCGCCTGTTACAACAACTGAGCGCACCCCGAAAATCTCAACCTACACCACCCCCGCAGTTATAACGCTGCCTGCCGACAGTATCGGTGACGACTATGACTGGGCGGTTATAGAGTAACGCCGAAAGGAAGAAAACAAATTGCCCATACTTAAGAAAAAAAGCAAGGAGCTTGCCCCGGGAAAAACCCTTGTAATAGGCTTTTTTCTGATAATTATTGCGGGTGCATTCCTGCTGTGCCTGCCCTTTTCCGCTAAAAACGGGAATTTTACGGATTTTGTGGACTGCCTGTTTACCGCCGCCTCTGCAACCTGCGTAACGGGCATTTCAGTAGTTGAAACCTACCTCCACTGGTCGATTTTCGGGCAGTGCGTTATAATGACCCTTATCCAGATAGGTGGGCTGGGCTTTATCTCCCTTATCACGTTTTTCAACCTTGCAATCGGCAGAAAGCTGGGTCTTGTAAAGGCGAGCAGCGTCAGCAGCGACGTTACAATGACGGGGCTTGCAGCAACAAAAACCATTTTTATGCGGATTGTCTTGCTGTCCTTCGGAATGGAAACCCTTGGCGCACTGGTGCTTATGATACGCTTTGTGCCTCTTTACGGCGGCTACGGAGCTTTTATGGCGTTCTTTACGGCGGTTTCCGCCTTTTGTAATGCAGGCTTCGACCTTATGGGAATTGAGGGTGCGGGAACGGGTCTTTCGGTTTTTGCAGGCGACCCGCTGGTGCTGATCACTCTTATTTTCCTTATCGTTATCGGCGGTCTTGGCTTTGTTGTGTGGGAGGATATAATCGCATATCACCGCAGGAAGAAGCTGACCCTGCACACAAAAATAGTTCTTATAGTTACCGCTGCTCTTATCATTGCGGGAACGCTTATCTACCTTGTGGTTGAGCTTGCCGAGCCGGAAATTTTCGGGGATTACAGCGTTGGCAAAAAGCTTCTGACATCATTTTTCGCTTCGGTTTCCGCAAGAACAGCAGGCTTCTGCGCAGCACCCCTGCCCACAGCAAACGCCTTTTCAAAGCTTTTCACATCAATACTTATGTTTATCGGTGCCGCCCCCGGCTCAACCGCAGGCGGTATAAAGGTAACCACAATTGCGATAATCGTTACCACTGCATGGTCGGTTATAAACGGCAGGGACGAGGCACAGATTATGAAGCACACCGTTTCAAAGCAGACGGTTTACAAGACGCTTACAACCCTTTTCCTCGCCCTTATGTTCGTATTCGTGGGATTTTTCGCCCTGCACCTTCTAAACCCCGAATGGGACGCAGTTGACTCCCTTTTTGAAGCGATGTCTGCTTTCTCCACAACAGGCTTCTCCTCGGGACTTTCCGAAGCCTCGGGAACTGCCTCAAAGCTGCTGCTTTCCTTTATAATGTTTGCGGGAAGAGTTGGTCCTGCTTCGCTTATGCTTATGCTTACCCCTGTAAACGGCGGCGGAAAGACAACTATACTGCCCAAGGGCGAGATTATGGCGGGTTAATTTATGGAAACTGAAATTTTCGACCTTTTCGGCTACAATATCAGTGTGAGTGCCGACCACCGCTTCGGTACGGACGCTTTGCTGCTTGCTCGTTTTGCCGCCCCCGCGAAAAATCAGCGGGTCTGCGACCTTTGCAGCGGCTGCGGCATTATACCTATGCTGTTTCAGGCGTGGGGAAACCCGCCGAAGGAAACCTACGCAGTTGAAATCCAGCGGGAAGCCCACGACCTGCTGAAAATGACCGTTGCGGAAAACAAGCTTGAGGGAAAGGTGATACCTGTTTTTGCAGATTTAACCAAGGACGAGGAGCTTTTCGCCGTGCCAAGGGAAAAAATGGATATGGTAACAGTAAACCCGCCCTATTTCAAGGTGAAATCGGGTCTGGAGCGGCTTTCACCCGCACAGGCGGCTGCAAGGCACGAGCTTTTCTGTAATTTAGAGCAGGTGATAAGGGCGGCGGCTTTGCTGCTGAAATACGGCGGAAGTCTTAAAATCTGCCATATCCCCGAAAGGCTTACTGACATTTTCTGCCTTATGCGAAAGTACGGAATAGAGCCGAAGGTGCTGCAATTCGCCCACAACAGGGCAGAGGAAAAGCCCTATCTTCTGCTTGTAAGCGGAAGAAAGGGCGGAAAAGCGGGGCTTTCGGTGGAAAAGCCGGTTATTGTGGACGAGGTGAACAGGGAGCTGTTCGGGAAGTGAGTTCGTAAAGAAAAGCCTGAGAAACGTGGTTTCTCGGGCTATTCATTTGTAAATTCCCTCAGAAAATTCAGAACTTTATCCGATTTCTGCCAATCTTCAACGCTGACAGTAAAACCGAACAAGTCGTCCCAATGAAACACCATTTTCAGATTATCTTCAACAAATTGATAGCCAAAAGGTTCAGCTTCTTCGATATTCCAATTGTATTTTTCTTTTATATGCAGAAGAAACTCAACCTGTCCGGCGAAGTTATCCTCCTGCGAATAATCAAAAAGGAGCTTTTCCCAACCGGATTCATTTTTATCTTTTATATAAATCCAAGAACTTTCAGGGTCTTTCTTGCCTATCTCGTATTCATATTCCGGATGTCTTTTCATTATTAACGCTCCCCAAATCAGATTTGTTTACAAGAAATAACACATTAGCCAAATATATCAGTAAATAGCCGCCCTTGAAATCAAGAGCGGCTAAGCTTAGCTTCTGCTATTACTGCGGATTAAACTCCAGATAATACCTTACCAGCAAAATAAACGACAATGCAAACTCAAATCCCACCGAAGCGGTAAGATATGAAATCCTGAGCTTCTTCGTCTTTATAAGAATTGTGCTGCCTATGCCAATCCACACGCAGGCTATAATAAGAGAGCCTACGATAAGACCTACGGGAACGGCGAAGGGAGGCTGCTTCTTCACAAAGTAGGTAAAGATGTTCATTACAATACCCACCGCAAAGGGAACAAGTCCTAAGGGCAGTACAGCAAAGCCCCAGTTTTTGCGCTTTGCACGGAAAAAACCTATGCTAAGCACGAAAATTATCAGCGCTATAACAAGACATTCGCCTTCCACGGGACTGCCCACCCTTCTTCATAGAATAAATTACTTGATAAACCTTGTTACAATATCCTGAGCCTTTGAGTTATCGCTGCAAACGAGATAATAAACGTAATTTCCCTTAACCTCGGTAATTGCGCCCTCTAACTTGTACATCTCGTCGGGAGTGTAGCTTTCATAAACGGAAATCTGGTCCTTAAGGCGGGTCTTTACCGCTTCAAGCCCCTTTTCGGCAGCCTCGGCAGACTTGAACTCAAATACCGCAATCTCGTCCGGGTAAGCGCCGGAAGCGCAGAGATAGTAGGAGGAATCAGCAAGGTCCTCTGTGTTCAGGTCGGTAAAGTAGTCGGGGAGGCTCTCGGGCTTCTTCTCAAAAGCGGAGTTGATTGTAATTTCAGCAAGAACTGCTGCGGTTACGTCTGATGCGGTAAACTCTGTAACGGCTGCTTCGGTTGCAGCTGTGGTTGTGGTTTCTGCGGGCTTTGAGTCGCAGGAAGCGCAGCAAAGGATTGCTGCCGCAAGCAAAGCGGCTGTAATTTTTCTTTTCATTTTTCTCTTTCCTTTCTTTTTTCTTGTTTTAGTTTTTCGTTTTCTTTTGTCTTATTCAACCTGTATTGATTTTTGCAGGAAGCTTAACATCTTTTTATATGCAGTACCAAGGAAGTGCAGACCGTCTGCTTCGGCGTATTTGTCGGAGAAGTAGCCGGTGCTGTCCTGAAGCTGACTGCACAAATCAAGGTAAACAACGGCGTTTTCGTCGCACATATCCTTTAAAAGCCTGTTGTAGCCGTTTACCATAACCATTGTTTCCTGACCCTCGCTGTCGTGAACCTTGGTTACAGGCGGGATTGAGATTACGTAGATATAGCTTTCGGGGCAGTTCTCCTTAAGCTCGTCAACCAGCAGCTTCATCTGCTCGGTCATATAAGTATTTCCCATATAGGCAAGTCCGTTTGAGCCAAGCATTATATAAATGCGCTTCGGCTGAAGCTCCTTTGCCCTTGTGACAGCGGTATAGCCGCCGTATTCCTTTGTCCTTGCGCTTTCGGGGTTAAGACCTATCTGTGCGTAGACCTGGTCGCTGCTGAGGTAGCCGTAATTTACAAGTCCCGTTCCTATCGAGTCGCCGATAAACAGGTCGTTTTCAAAGAACGCCTCCTCGTAAACGTCGGACTCAACAGCGGTTATTATTTCTTCCGTTTCCGAGGTTTCCGGTGCAGCAGTTTCCTCCGGGGTAGTTGTGGTTTCAACCACCGGCTCGGTTTCGGAGGTAACGGTGGTTATCTGGGTTGTTGTGATAATCGCCTGAGGCTCCGATTCCTGCCCTAAGTTGGAAACGTCGGTCTCTTCGAGCTTTCCGCTCATATATAAGTAAATAAGCGCACAAAGGGTAATAATTACGCCTACTATAAGTATGTTCAGAATTACAATTGCAGCTGAAATTCCGTCAACCTTGCCGCCTTTTCTTGCCATTTCGGTTATTCCTTTCCGTAAATAAAGATACTGAAAAATATTATACTATATTTTTCCCGTTTTATCAATAGCTTTTTTGATTTTTTGTGCAGTTTTTACTTTTCCCGATTTTTTGTGCAGTCCTGCAAATAAACGCCGATTGTAAAATAGACGTAAAATTTGTGCATTTGCTATTGTAATTCCCTTGTAAAAAAGGTATAATTATATAATAAGATAATATACGTCTGACAGGAGGTTGACAGAATGAAATATATGCTGCGAAAGATGATTATAGAAGCCCTGCTTGAAGCGAAAAAGGAAGGCTTAAGCGAGGGTAAGCTGCTTACTGCACTCGGCACAAAGAAAAAGGACAGGAAAAGAGTCCTCGGAGTTGTACAGGCGCTTGAAAAAAGCGGAATAATCTATTTTTCAAAGGGAAAATACGTTTTAAAGGGCGCAAAGCGGTACTTCAAGGGAACTGTTGTTAAGCTTGCAAGAAGCCACGGCTTCATAAGAAACGACGGAAACGGCGAGGAGCTTTTTGTGCGGGGAAAGGATATGCTTGGGGCTGTTCCGGGGGATATTGTGCTTGCAAAAGTTACCGAGTTCAAGGACGAAACCCATAATTCCGACACCGCAGAGGTTGTGCTTGTTGAAAAGGAAACTGAGGGAGTGCTTACGGGTACTGTTGTTGAGGAAAACGGAAAGCTGAAGCTTCGTCCCGACAGCTTCGTATCCGACCCGCTTACCATTATCCGCTGGGGCGGAAACGAGATTAAAAGCGGGGACAAGGTTAAATTCACAATTCACGACCGTGCCGAGCGCCACAGCGACATTACCGTTGATATTGCGTCCGTTTACGGCAGCTCAGGCTACGCAAAGGTTTCCGTTGACGCATACATTGAGGAAAAGGGCATAAAGGCGGTATTTGACGAGGAAACAATGGCGGAGGCGGAAGCGATAGGCTTTGCTGGCATAAGGGCAAAGGAAACGGAAAACCGTGAGGATTTGCGCTCCCTGCCGATTTTCACCATTGACGGCGCCGACACAAAGGATATAGACGACGCAATAAGCATTGAAAAGACGGAAAAGGGTTTTAAGCTGGGCGTTCATATCGCCGACGTTTCCTATTACGTCAAAAAAGGCTCTGCCCTTGAAGCGGAAGCCCATAAGCGGGGCACCAGTATTTATATCGCAGACAGGGTTATACCTATGCTGCCGAAGCAGCTTTCAAACGGTATCTGCTCCCTTAATCCCGCCGCCGACAGGCTTGCTTTCTCCTGCCTTATGGAGCTGGACGAGGGAGGAAACATAACAGACTACCGCTTTGCAAAGACTGTTATCCGCTCCAGGGTAAAGGGCGTTTATTCAGAGGTCAACAGGATTATCGAGGGAACTGCCGACAAGGAAATAACCGAAAAGTACAAGGATGTTTCCGCCGCAATTCCCGTAATGGTACAGCTTTCCGCTATCCTTTCCAAGAACAGGGAGCAGCGTGGCGCACCGGAAATCGACTCCCGGGAAAGCAAGATTATCTGCAACGCCGAGGGTATCTGCGTTGACGTAAAGGAGCGTTCAAGGGGCATTTCCGAGGGAATAATTGAGGAGTTTATGCTTTGTGCAAACAACTGCGCTGCAAAGCTTGCCATGGAAAAGGGCTTTCCCTTTGTTTACCGTATTCATGAAGCTCCCGACAAGGATAAGCTGCTGTCCTTGCAGCAGACTCTTGTAAGCCTCGGCGAGAACCCCAAGGGAATAAGCGAGAAAAGCACAGCTGCCGACCTTTCAGCAGTTCTTGCCCGCACAAAGGACAGCCCCAGAGCCGCAGTTATCAACAGGCTTGTTCTGCGCTCAATGATGAAGGCAAAGTACAGCGAGGAGCCCCTCGGTCATTTCGGACTTGTGATGAAGGAATACAGCCATTTCACTTCGCCCATACGCCGCTACGCCGACCTTTCGATACACCGTATCCTAAGCGATTATGTGGCAGGCGCTAATGCCGACAAGCTTACAAAGAAATACCGCAAATTTGCCGTAGAAAGCTCCGCAAGAGCAAGCCTTACCGAGCTTATTGCGGTTGCGGCGGAGCGGGACTGCGAAAAGTTCTATATGGCGGAGTATATGAGAAACCATATCGGCGAGGAATATGAGGGCTTTATTTCCGGGGTTATTGCAACAGGCTTTTTCGTAGAGCTGCCCAACACCGTAGAGGGAAAGGTTGACGTGCTTTCTCTGCCACAGGGCGCTTACGAGGTAAAGGACAGTATTGCTCTTATCGAGACCCTTTCGGGAAAGGCGTATACAATAGGCGACAGCGTGCGGGTAAAGTGCGTTAAGGCAGACGCAGGCAGCGGGCTTATTGATTTTATACTTGTGGAATAAAAAGCGCCGCCGCAGGATTTTCCTGCGGCGGCTGTACTTATTCTGTTGTCAATCCTCCGAACTGCCCTCTTCAATCCGATTTCTTATATCCTGCATACGATAATCAATCGCATTTATAGCGTCAGCACAAAGCTTAAGCTCCCTTGCAATCTCTTCCGCATTCTCAACATGCTTCTTGTACTTCATCTTGTGGTCGAGGCTTGCCCAGAAATCCATAGCGATTGTGCGGAACTGCACCTCAACCTTCATAGGCTTCTTTCCCGTAGAAAGGAAAATCGGGATACCTACGATAAGGTGAAGACTGCGGTAGCCGTTTGGCTTGGGGTTGGCGATATAGTCCTTCTTTGCGATAAGGGTAACGTCGTCCTGCCTTATAAGCATCTCCGCAATTGCGTAAATGTCCTCGGGAAAGGAGCAGATAACCCTTATTCCTGCAATATCGTTAAGGGTCTTTTCGATGTTTTCAATCGTAGGCGGAATATTCTTGCGGTGCATTTTCTCCACAATGCTGATAGGGTCCTTGACCCTTGTTTTTATGGATTCAATGGGGTTGTGGTTGTATTGCAGTGAAAATTCGTCGTTAAGAACGTTAAGCTTTGTTTCAATTTCCTTAAGCGCACATTCATTGTGCATCATCAGCTCCATAAAGGGCTTTGCGGTTTCAAGCAGCTCTGCGGTCTTATCGGAGTTCAGTATTTTTTCAAAGCTTCCCGGTGCGGCAAGCTGTGTATCGTTCTGTGGCATATACGTCATTCCTTTCGGATCTTTCTCCGCTAATTATACCACAGCCGCCAATCTCTGTCAATCTGCTTCACCTTTATTTCACCCAAAAGTCACAGTTGCGGAGATTGTCAAAGAATTAACGCTCGGTTACAGATTGTAATAATTTGTACAATATTGTTACTTTTTTGTAATTGCATTTCTGCTCCTTCCGTAGTATAATGAAAACATAGAGAAAAGCAGAAAGAAAATAAAAAACTTGTTCATCAGAATTTCAGACAAATCATTTTGAGTTATCCTTCCATAGCAAAAGACCTGCACCATAAAAAAGTGCAGGTTTTTTGTCGTTTATTATCTTCCAAGCTTAAGCTTCTTCTTATCATTCGCTGTATACACAACCTCGGCGTAAATCGCCGCAACAATCTGATAAAGCTCCTGAGGAATCTGCTCCCCCGAGTTCAGCATAACCAGCAGGGCCGCGGTGCTGTCGTCACGGTAAATGGGAACGCCGTTTGCGTCTGCAATATTCACAATCCTCTGCGCCAGCTCCCCAAGCCCCGAGGCTACCACAACAGGGGCGTAGTTAAGGCTCGGATTGTATTTAAGTGCAACCGCAGCCTTCTGCCCGTAATTCTTACGCCTTGACATTAAGACCCGCCCTCCTTTCGCTGAGCTTCGGGAATATCTGAGTCAGATTATGTGGTTCCTTCAGAACTCCCGTCTTGAAATCGGAAATTGTGTACCTTGTGCCTGCTGCAATACGATTAATACGCTCAATTATGGAGCCTGCGTTTCTTGAAAAGCTTGCGGGGTGGAGCAGGCTTACAGTCACCGTATCGTCATTTGCATAAACGTCAACCTCAAATCTTCCGTATGCGTCCACATCGAAGGTAAGGAACAGGTGGTGGTGGCTGCCGCCCGAGCCTCCCGAAACTCCCGAATCGTCGTTGTTGTCCACCCACAGCTCCCCGAAAGCCCTTGTGTCCTCAACCTGTATGGGCAGTATGTAGTGAGCGAGGGGAGTCATAACCCCCGGAGCGTTAATCATGCTCTGGAGCAGGTTTGAAGCGTTGAAGCTGTCTATTGATTTTAGTGCAGGATGATTTATGTTCTTCTCAACAAAGTCGGTAAGCGCCTGAATCGAGCTGGACTGCTTGGGCTGGGGCTGAGCATAAGGGTCCTTTTCTTCGAGAGAGCGTACCGTTTCGTCAAGTACGTCGAAAACCATATCCCTTAGTTCGCTGTCAGGCATAGCCTCCAGCAGACCGTTGAGAAAATCCACAAGCTCCGCCGCAGAGCCCATAGAGCCAAGCCTTGAGGAAAAGGCAGACATTATGCCCTCGTCCTTGATAAGAGATGAGAACAGGCTTTTTATAACGTCCTCTGCCGAAGCGCCGTTTTTAAGACTTTCAATATACCCCGAAAAATCCGAATCCGACAGCCCGAGACTCTCGGCATACTCATTTTCTGACAGATTTTCTGTTAAATATGACGAAATTAACGAATCTGTTTGATATTCTCTGCTAAAATTGGTATTTTCTACTTGATTTTTTTCGCCGCTTATAGTATAATTATTTAAAGAATTATCTTTTAAGAGCTTTGAAAGCAGTCCCTCAAAGGCGGAAGCAAGCTTGCTCCTGTCCTCGTAGGAGGGAATCTGAGAAAGAAGCTGACCGAAATACTCACGAAGCATTGCGCTGTTTGTGTTGTATTTTGAGAGATTGTGGGTTACAATTGGGATAAGGGTCTGGGTGTGGCTGTCGTTGAGCAGGCTGTCCGAAAGGCTGCGAAGCAGGTCGGAGGTCTGATTGCGGAGATTGCCGAAATTCTCCCCAGCGTCCTTCCTGCCCCAAAGGTCGGCAAGGTCGGAAAGCTGCTTTGAAAGATTGCGGTTCGGGGAAAAGTATTCCGCAAGAAAACGAAGATTAGCGGAAACCGCCGTTGTTATCTCGTTTCTGTTCTGAGCGAAGTTAATGGCTTTCAACATATTTCCGATAGCTTCCTTAAGGTCCTCGCCTGCGCCCTTTGCCGCTTCACGCAGCAGGTCGTAGAACTTATCTCCCGAGAACATTGTGTTCTGCTTTTCCTGCTCTAAGATTTCCTTTACAAGACTGCTTGCGGGGATATAAAGAGAGCTTCCGAGGCGTTCAAGCTCGCCTACAAGCTCGGTGTATCCGTTAAGCTTTGCGGTGTTGAGCAGGTCGGCATTGATAATATCCTTTACGGTTTCAACCGCAAGCGTCTGATTTTTGGTTGTTGTGACCGCAAGGGGAATAAGGTCCTTCTGACCCATTGTGGTCTGGGGATTGCTGCCTGTGTTCTTGTCGCTTACAGCCTGAAGCTGCTCCTGCTTCGGAGCGCCCGCCACGGTAAACTGCTCACCGCCCTGTTCCGAGCCGCGGTTGTTGTTAAGACCCGTGTTATAGCTCTTGCTGGTGGCGTCGCTGATGTGGGAAATTTGCGGCATGGCTTAAAATCCCTCCTTTAAAAGTTGCTTTATTACATATTAACATAAATTCAGAGTTTTTGCAATATTTTTAAAAATTATTCACGGATATTCACGGAGAAATCCGTCTGCGCCGTAAGCCCATGGCGGCGCATCTCAGCATATTGTGGGCGGAAAGGCTAAGGAATTTTTTATGGCAAAAGTTGAACCCGGAATGGAAGCAATGGTTGACGTATATATCTTTGAAACAACCGGACTTCTTGAACAGCTGGACGAAATTCTTTTAAGAACAGAAAAGGCGAATAAGTTTACGGAGGAGGATATTAACGAAATCTTCCGTATAATGCATACAGTCAAGGGCTCCTCGGCTATGATGGGCTTTGAGAATTTACAGAAGCTTGCTCACAAGGGCGAGGATATGTTCTTTATCATAAGAGAAGCCCCCGAAAAGGTTACGGATATAGGCTTTGTCTACGACCTTGTATTCCAGATGTCCGACCTTTTCAAGGCTGAAATAGACGCTATTCAGAATGACGATAACTACGAGCCTACGGATTTTTCGGAGATTATCTCCCGCCTTGAAGAAGGTGCAAAAATGCTCCGCGGCGAGGTTGACGGCGTTCCCGCAGCCGCCGCTTCTGCTCCCGCTGCCGCAGCTGCTCCCACAGCCGCAGGCGAGGACTGCATGACTGTCAGGGTCTTCTTTGAGGACGGCTGCAAAATGGAGAATATCCGTGCCTTTATGCTGCTCAACAACGTTAAGGAGGTTGCGGAGATTGTTGATTTCTCCCCCTCGGATATCGAGTCAAATCAGGATTCCGCAAATATCATCATAGACAAGGGCTTTATCCTTACCTTCCGTTCCCCCGACAATAATTCCGTGCTTCAGCTTATTGAGAACGCTCTTAATGTGCAGTCCTACGAGATTATCACAAATGGCGGAAAAGAGGAAGCAAAGGAAGAAAAGGCGGCAGAAGTCGCTGCTGCGCCCGCTTCTGTGCAGGCACAGGCTGCTCCCGCTCCCGCAGCTGCGGAAAAGACGGGCGAAAAGCCGAAAACTCCCGAAAAGCAGCCCACCACAAGCACAGGAGGAAAGCAGAGCCTTATCAGCGTAAACCTCCAAAAGCTTGACCAACTCCACGATATAGTAGGTGAAATCATAACCACCGAGTCAATGGTTATCTCCAACCCCGAGCTTGACGGGCTCCGCCTTGAAAGCTTCTCAAAGGCGGCAAGAGAACTCAGAAAGCTTACCGACGAGCTTCAGGACACCGTAATGTCAATCAGAATGGTGCCTCTTACAGGTCCTTTCCAGAAGATGAACCGAATTATCCGTGATATGAAGGTGAAGCTTGGTAAGGACGTTGAACTTGTAATCGAGGGCGATACAACGGAGGTTGACAAGTCCATTGTGGACAACCTTAACGACCCGCTTATGCACCTTGTAAGAAACTGTATGGACCACGGAATAGAGGATACCGCAGAGGAAAGAATTGCCGCAGGCAAGCCGGGACAGGCTACAATAACCCTTTCGGCGATGAACGCCTCCGGAGAGGTTATTATTACCGTTTCCGACGACGGAAAGGGAATTGATACCGCAAAGGTGCTTGCAAAGGCGGAAAAGAACGGACTGCTCACAAAGCCCGCAAGCGAATACAGCGAGCGTGAAATACAGAATATGATACTTCTCCCCGGCTTCTCCACAAACGAGGTTGTTACCGAGTACAGCGGCAGAGGCGTTGGAATGGACGTTGTAAAGAAGAACCTTGAAAAGGTGGGCGGAAGCCTTGTGGTTGAGAGCAAGAGAGGTAAGGGAACTTCCTTCATAATCAAAATCCCGCTTACCCTTGCTATTATCGACGGCATGGAAATAAAGGTTGGCGACGCTATCTTTACCGTTCCGATTTCCGTTATAAAGGAAAGCTTTATGGTGAAGAAGGAGCAGATTATTCACGACACCAGAAGCAGCGAAATGATTATGATAAGAGGCGTCTGCTACCCGATTCTGCGCCTGCACGAAAAGTTCGGACTTAAGACGGATGTTACTGAGCTTGAGGACGGTATTCTCCTGCTTATCGAGTCGGACAACAGAAGCGTCTGCCTCTTTTCCGACAAGCTTGTGGGCGAGCAGCAGGTTGTAGTAAAGCCCTTCCCGCCTTACCTTTCCCAGTACGACATAAAGGGCGAGGGACTTTCGGGCTGTACCATCATGGGCGACGGCAGCATCTCGCTTATTATCGACGTTAACAATCTTATCGGACTGCGCTAAAGCGGAACGAGGAAAGGGCATATAAATGGATATCAAGGAATTGTTTGCCAAGCAGGAAGAAATGAAAAAGCAGAAGCTTAATATGAAGAACGAGAAGGAAAACGAGGTCACCAAGGTTCTCACCTTCTACATAGGCGACCAGATTTACGGAATTGAAATCCCCTACGTTCTTGAAATTATCGGCGTTCCGCATATTACGATTGTTCCCGGCGTACCTTATTATATAAAGGGCATTATCAACGTAAGAAGCAAAGTTGTTCCGGTACTTAGCCTTCGCAGCCGTTTCGGCAAGGAGGAAACCGAGTACAACGAGAGAACCTGCACAATTATCGTAAGCGTTGATAACGTTCAGGTGGGCATTATCGTAGACGAGGTGCTTGACGTTCTTTCCGTGGCGGAGAAGCATATTGCAAAGTCCCCCGAAAGAGGCGGAGTAAACCAGAACAAGTTTATAAAGTATCTTCTTGAAATGAACGACGGAATAAAGCTTGTGCTGGACGTAACAAAGCTTATCTACGAAAACGACCAGCCGGTTCAGGGTAACGAATAAGCTATGGCAGTCAGTATTACCGACGCTGAGTTCAATCGGCTTGTAAGCTATCTTCACGACAGCTACGGCATAAATTTAGCCCAGAAGCGGGTGCTTGTGGAGGGACGTCTCAGCGGCGAGCTTACGGCAAGGGGCTTTTCCGACTACGGTCAGTTTCTGGATATGGTTTTCGCAGACAGAACGGGAGCGGAGCTTGTAAACCTGCTGAATAAGCTTACAACAAACCATACCTACTTTCTCCGTGAGCAGGAGCATTACCAGTTTATGCGGGAGGTGTTCCTGCCGGAAATAGAGCGGAAAAAGGCGGGTAAAAAGGTTATTTATATCTGGAGTGCAGGCTGCTCCAGCGGGGAAGAGCCGTATACAAACGAGATAGAAATGATGGAGTATTTCGGCAGGGACGCAGCTAACTGGGACACAAAGATTCTTGCAACGGATATTTCCCGAAAGGTGCTTGCAAAGGCTCAGCAGGGAGTTTATCATGCCGACAGCATGAAAAACCTCTCGGAAGGCGTTAAGCAGAAGTACTTTGTTCCGCTGGAAAACGACTGTTATCGGGTATGCGACGAGCTTAAAAAGCGAGTGGTTTTCAAGGTTTTCAACCTTATGGACGAAATACCCTACCGAAAAAATCCCTTCGACCTTATTTTCTGCCGCAACGTTATGATATATTTTGATAACGATACGAAGAATAAGCTTGTGAATAAGTTCTACGACGTCCTCGCCCCCGGCGGTTATCTCTTTATAGGTCATGCCGAAAGCATTTCAAGGGACGCTTCCCGCTTTCAGTATGTAAAGCCTGCGATATACCGCAAGCCGCTGTAATTGAACATAATCAAACTGCGGCAAGCACAATATCTTGCCGCTTTTTATTTTGCGGCAGGCAGCTTTTGCTGCAAAAATACAGATTTGGAAAGGCAGAGTAATGGAAGAGCCGATAAAAGTTCTTGTGGTTGACGATTCTATGGTTTTCAGAAGCTTTCTGCTTCGGGAATTGTCTGATTTTGAAGATATAGATATAATCGGCACTGCCGCTTCCGCCGCAGACGCCGAGGAGAAGATAAAAAGCTTAAAGCCTCAGGTTGTAACCCTTGATGTGGAAATGCCCGGAATTAACGGCATTGATTTTCTGAAAAGCTCGGCGGTTATCAGAGAACTGCCTGTTATAGTAATCACATCCACCCCCACAAGCACCTTTGAGGCGCTTAGCGCAGGTGCGGTGGATTTTGCAAAAAAGCCGGTAATGGAGTCACAGTACGATATAAAGCGCTTTGCTTCAAGGCTTCACGATATGATAGTCAACGCAAGAAGCGCAAAGCCTGCGGCAGGAAGAAGCACGGCTGTCCGCCGACCGATTGCACAACAGGGGAATTTTCATACTGCACCCAAAAAGAACGCAATAATAGCCCTCGGCGCAAGCACCGGCGGCACTGACGCTCTTGTGGAGGTTGTAAAGCATTTTCCCGCAGACACCCCTCCCGTTCTTATCGTTCAGCACATGCCCGCAGGATTTACGAAAATGTATGCGGCGCGGCTGGATAAGGAATGTGAAATGAGCTGCAAGGAGGCAGAGGACGGGGACCGCCTTGTGCCGGGGCAGATGATAGTTGCCGCAGGAGAATTTCATCTGCGGCTGGAAAAGGACGCTATGGGGTATTATATTACCTCAAGGCGGGGCGAAAAGGTTTCGGGACACTGCCCCTCGGTGGACGTTCTTTTTGAGAGCGTTGCGAAAACCGCAGGCTCCGACGCTGTGGGCGCTATTCTTACGGGAATGGGTGCAGACGGTGCAGAGGGGCTGCTTAAGATGCGTAATGCGGGGGCGTACACTATCGGGCAGAACGAGGAAACCTGCGTAGTTTACGGTATGCCATGCGTTGCATACAAAAAGGGCGCTGTGGTAAAGCAGCTGCCCCTTAACGAAATAGGAAGAGAAATTCTCTCAAAGGTCAGATAAGCAAATGAAAAAAGGCTCCTTAATACAGTTTATAAAATTCGCTCTTGTAGGCGTTTCAAATACGGTTGTGAACTACGTTGTATATATTTTCTTCATCTATATCGGCGTTCACTACGTTATCGCCAACATTTTAGGCTTTCTTATAAGCGTTCTCAACGCCTTTTACTGGGGCAACAGGTACGTTTTCAAGGAGGATAAGACTAAGGAAAAGAGGGTCTGGTGGCAGGTTCTGCTGAAAACCTACGTTTCTTATTCTTTCGGAATGGTTATCAACACTCTGCTTCTTGTGCTCTGGATTGACATACTCAATATAGGTCAGTACTTCGGCTTTGTAGGTTCAATCCTTGCTATGTTCGGCGTCGGCGCTATGACTGCAAAGGGTATTTCGGAAATTATCGCGCCGATTCTGAATATGTTTATTACCGTTCCCATTAACTTCGTTGTAAATAAATTCTGGGCTTACAGACAGAAGCCCGCTAAAAATACAGGAAATCAGGATAATCGGGAAAATCAGGATTAACAGCAGTCTGAAAGGGGGAAAGCAGTTATGATTAGCGTAGGACGTTTAGCAGAATTTTCAACTCTTACAAATGCAACCGCCCCCAAGTCCTCGGAGCAGGCCTCCGCTCAGAAAACCACTACAATGGCTTCCGACAACAGCGATAAGTTCGTGCGCTCGGAAACTACCTTTTCCCCCGCCTACACAAGAGCCACCGTCACAGAAAACTCCGCAGGCAGGACAAGGGACGATGAGGCGGCGGATAAGAAGGAACTGCCGCAGGAGAAAAAAGAGGAGCTTAAAACCGACGAAAACGCCCATAGCGCAGCTTCTGCCGAGGGCGAAAAGAGCAAGAGCCGCCTTATGTTCGACTATACGGTAAGGGTCATCACAAGACAAGCTAACGACGCAATACAGCCAGCTCCCGCAAACGAGCTTGAGGAGATTTTAAGAAGCTACCGTGGCGAGGAAACTCCGCAGGAGGTCGCCGACAGGCTTTTAGCCTACGCAAAAAGCCTTTGCGCTGTTCCCGCAGATATTGTGGAGGTGAAAAACGGCTTTGCTTCTGCGTTCGGAGAGTGCGGGAAGCTGTATGAGGGGGATTTGCCGAGGCAATGCTATGAGACTTATAGGATTGTTGGTGAGGGGCTTCAGAAAATACATTGATAAAAAGCGCCGTGTACGGTTTTACGGTTTTGTACACGGCGCTTTAGTCTGTTGAAAAAGTCTTTTTCTTTCAAATAGATATTGAAAGTTTTAGGTCAAGCCTTTTACAAAAGGCTTGCGGGTTCTTAGGGCGGCGCCCTAAGTCGCCCTCCGCAGAGGGCGAAATCTCTATATGCCTTAGCGATTATTGAATGGGTTATGGGAAGATTTTAGAAGAAAAAACAAAAAAGCTAACGATTATCACAATCTCAAAAATTCGTCTTATAAAAATACTCCAGCGGCAGCCCCGACTCCTTCACCTTCTGTGCATAGTAAATCCCGATAAACCGGTAATGCCAGGGCTCGTAGGCGTATCCCGTAACCTTTTCCCATTCCTTCGGGTACCGCATAATAAACCCGTATTTGTGGGCGTTTTCGCTCAGCCAGCGAAACTCCTCGGTATTCTCGAAATCCGCCGTAACGTCGTCGTGGGTTTCCCACCAGTCCTCTGTCAGTATGTCCAGCGCAAGACCTGCGTTATGCTCGCTTGTGTAGGGCTCTGCAATTTCCTTTCCCGCCGCAATTGCTGCGTCCCGCTTTGAAAAGCCCTTTGAAACCAGTCTTTCTATGTAGCTGTCAAGGTTTTCCTGCTGTTTTGCAGGACTGCGGTATGCGGAAACTACGGTGAGCTTTATCCCGTCCTTTTCTGCATCAGCTATCATCTGCCGTGCATACTCCGCACAGCGGCTGTCCATTTTAAAGTCGCCCTGCACCGTATCAAGCCCCACGGTAAAGTCCTTGCTCAAGGGGTTTTCGCTGTTGATGAGGTAGTAAGCCCAGTGGTTGTCAATAACGCCCTCCGATTTTTCGGCGTAAACCTCCTGAGCGGCGGCAAGCTGCTGCTTTTCGGGAGGGAAATGCTTGAAAATTTGCATAGCGCCTATGAATAATAACAGGAAAAGGCAGCTGATAATAAATATTGTATGAAGCCTTATAGCAGCCGCCCCCTTTCCAGATAATTCATAAAATACAATTTCTGTTATTATTATATCATACTGCACAAAAAAATCAAGAGGATTTATCTAATAATCTGTAATTAAAATTATATAATACTATTGACAAGTTATTAATAAAATGCTATAATGTAATCATAAAAGGAGATGAGAAAGTTGAAGAAAAGCGTGTACAGCCTTGTGCTTTCCGATGAAGTCGTTGAAGCGGTGGACCGTATGGCTTACGAGAACGGAACAAGCCGCTCCGCCCTTATAAACCGTATTTTAGCTGAGGCGGTGTCCTACGTTACCCCGGAAAAGCGTATGAGCGATATTTTTTCCGAAATAGAACAGCTTATGAACAGCGGCAGCTTTCAGATTCAACCCCAGCCCAGCGACGCTATGCTTTCAATCCGTTCTGCGCTTCGCTACAAATACAAGCCCGTAATACGGTACAGCTTAGAGCTTTTCCGAAGCTTTGAAAAAACAATCGGACAACTGCGGGTGTCTTTCAGAACCCAGTCCGAGCGGCTTAAATCCGAGCTTACTGATTTTCTTAAGCTATGGTCGGAGCTTGAAAACAGCTGTATTGTGCGCTTTTTCCCCGAGGGCATTTCCTATACAATCGAGGACGGACGGTTTACGAGGACATTCCGACTGCCCGAGGATAAGGAAAACTGCACCAACGACGAAATAGCACGGGCAATTTCCGAGTACATCAAAATGTTCGATGAAATTCTGAAAATCTACTTTGAGAATATCGGCTCAAAGCGGGAGGCAACAGCGCTTGCCACAAAAAAATACAGAGAATATCTTGAAAACGGCATTGTTATCATATAGAAAAAGAAAGGCGATGATTTTATGAAAACCAACAAGCTTACGCAAAAATCAATCGAGGTTATACAGAATGCCCAGAGCATAGCTGTATCAAACTCCAACCAGCAGATTGACCAGCTTCATATCCTGCTTGCCCTTTTAAGCCAGCAGGAGGGTCTTATCCCACAGCTCCTTTCAAAAATGGGAGTTGACGATAATGCAGTCCGTGAGGAAACGGAGCGCTGCGTTGACGGGCTGCCCAAGGTTACGGGAAGCGGCAGACGGCCCGATGAGGTTTACATCACCCCCGACACCGACAAGGCGCTTACCGCCGCCGAGGAAGAGGCAAAGCGAATGGGTGACGAGTATATCTCCGTTGAGCATCTGTTTATCGGACTTATCGAGAAATGTAAGGACAAGACAAAGGACATTATTACATCCTTCGGCATTACAAAGGATAAGTTCTTAGCGGCACTTAAAACCGTAAGAGGCAACACAAGAGTCACCAGCGACAGCCCCGAAAGCACTTATGACGCACTTAAAAAGTACGGACAGGATTTGGTTGAGCTTGCACGAAACAACAAGCTTGACCCGGTTATCGGACGTGACAGCGAGATAAGAAACGTTATCCGTATCCTTTCCCGTAAGAGCAAGAACAACCCTGTTCTTATAGGCGAGCCGGGCGTTGGTAAAACCGCAATCGCCGAGGGACTTGCGCTGAGAATTGTAAGGGGAGATGTTCCGAATACCTTAAAGGACAGAAGCATTTTCTCACTTGATATGGGCGCTCTTGTGGCAGGCGCTAAGTACCGGGGCGAATTTGAGGAACGTCTCAAATCCGTTTTGCAGGAAATCAAGAAGAGCGAGGGCAAGATAATCCTGTTTATAGACGAGCTTCACCTTATCGTAGGCGCAGGCAAAACCGACGGCGCTATGGACGCAGGCAATATCTTAAAGCCTATGCTTGCAAGGGGCGAGCTGCATTGTATCGGTGCAACTACCCTGAACGAGTACAGGCAGTATATCGAAAAGGACGCCGCCCTTGAAAGACGTTTCCAGCCCGTTATAGTCGGCGAGCCTACCGTTGAGGACACGATTTCCATATTAAGAGGCTTAAAGGAGCGCTACGAGGTTTTTCACGGCGTAAAGATTAACGACAACGCCCTTATTGCTGCGGCAACCCTTTCAAACCGCTATATCTCCGACAGGTTCCTGCCCGATAAGGCAATAGACCTTGTGGACGAGGCTTGCGCCCTGATAAAGACGGAAATGGAGTCTATGCCTACCGAGCTTGACGAGCTTTCACGAAAGATAATGCAGCACGAAATTGAGGAAGCTGCCCTTACAAAGGAAAACGACAAGCTTTCGGAGGAACACTTAGCCGAGATACGAAAGGAGCTTTCCGGTATGCGGGAACGCTTCAAGGAGATGAAGGCAAAGTGGGAGAACGAAAAGACCTCTATTACTAAGGTGCAGGACATCAGAAAGGAAATTGAGCAGATTTCCGCCGAGATTGACAAGGCTAAGAGAGAGTACAACCTGAACAAGGCCGCAGAGCTTCAGTACGGCAGACTGCCCCAGCTTAAGGCAGAGCTTGAAGCTGCCGAAAAGGCGGCGGAGGAGGGTAAGAACAGCTCTCTGCTTCGTGACAAGGTAACGGAGGAAGAAATCGCAAGAATTATCTGCCGCTGGACGGGAATACCCGTAGCAAAGCTTATGGAGGGGGAGCGGGAGAAGCTTCTCAATATGGAAAATATCCTGCATAAGCGTGTTATCGGTCAGAACGAGGCTGTTGAAAAGGTAAGCGAAGCGATTATCCGTTCAAGAGCGGGTATTCAGGACCCCAACAGACCTTTAGGCTCCTTCCTGTTCTTAGGACCTACCGGCGTCGGAAAGACCGAGCTTGCAAAAGCCCTTGCGGAAGCTCTTTTCGACGACGAAAACAGCATTGTTCGCATAGATATGAGCGAATATATGGAGAAATTCAGCGTTTCCCGTCTTATCGGAGCGCCTCCCGGATACGTTGGCTACGACGAGGGCGGACAGCTTACCGAAGCGGTACGCAGAAAGCCATACGCGGTAGTGCTTTTTGATGAAATTGAAAAGGCACACCCCGACGTGTTCAATATCCTGCTGCAGGTGCTTGACGACGGCAGAATTACCGACAGCCAGGGCAGAACCGTTGACTTCAAGAACACGATAATCATTCTTACCTCCAACTTAGGCTCGCCCTATATTCTTGAGGGCATTACCGAAAGCGGCGAGATTTCCGAAGATGCGAGAAAGAAGGTTGACGAGCTTTTAAAGCAGTCCTTCCGCCCCGAATTTCTCAACCGTCTTGACGAGATAGTTTACTATAAGCCCTTAGGCAAGTCGGAGAT
>JBJERM010000033.1:0-7762 GCA_051882315.1 Ruminiclostridium sp. | reverse complement strand
TATTTCAGTCAGCTTTCCGACGGGGAAAAACAAAAGGTAATGATAGCAAGGGCTTTGGTTCAGGAGCCTGAGTTAATTGTACTTGACGAGCCCACAAGTCATCTTGATATAAAGCACAAAATCGAGGTTATAAAAGTACTGCGGAAATTATCAACCGAGAAGAATATAACCTGTATTTTGTCACTGCATGATATTGATTTGGCTTTGAAGGGCTGCCAGACAGTATTGCTTGTAAATGCTGGTCGTGTCGTTGCTCAGGGGTCGCCGGAGGAGATTGTTCATGACGGAATTATCAATAGCTTATATGATATAAAAAGCGCAAAGTACAACGAGCTTTTAGGTTCGGTTGAGATGAAGGGCGCAGACGCCAATGATGTTTTTGTAATAAGCGGTAATTCAACCGGAATCCGTATTTACAGGTCGCTGTCACGAATGGGCATAGGTATAACATCCGGCGTTCTTCACAGGAATGATACCGATTATGAAGTTGCCGACGGAATATGCAGTATGGTTGTAGCGGAAAAGCCCTTTGAATGTATAGGCGAAGAAGCTTTAGCGAAAGCAAAGGAGCTGGTGCTGAAGACCAAAGCCGTGGTAGACAGCGGCTTTCCGGTTGGCGCCTGCAATCTCGGAAACGCAGAACTGCTGAGATTTGCGCTTGATAATAATAAAAGAGTTTTTTCGATGAGAACCCACCGGGAATATGAGACAGCATTTGGCGATGATTATGGTAAAGTAATTTATGTAAACGGTACTGATGAGTTGGCAAGGCGCATTAAGGAGAATACCTTATGAAAAGAGCATTATTTCCTTTTTCAGCCGTAATGGGGCAGGAAGATATAAAAAACGCAATAATATGGAATCTTGTAAATCCTAAAATCGGAGGAGTTCTTATAAGCGGACAGAAAGGGACGGCAAAATCTACGCTTGTGCGTGCCTGCGCCGATATATGCGACAAAAAGGTAATTGAACTGCCGCTTAATGTGACCGAGGACAGGCTGGTTGGCGCAGTGGATTTTGAAAAGGCTATAAAATATGGAGTGAAAACTCTTGATAAGGGGATTCTTTATTATGCTGACGGAAATATCCTGTATGCGGACGAGATTAATCTCTTAAGCGAGAATATAGTAAAAGCAATGCTTGAATTGTCATCCGATAATATATGCAGGGTAGAGCGAGAGGGAATTTCCGATAAGTACAGCAGTAATTTTATACTTATAGGCAGTATGAACCCGGAAGAGAGCGGACTTCGTCCTCAGCTGCTTGACAGATTTGGATTGTATGTAGATGTGGTGGGCGAAGATAATGCTCTGGTCCGCTGCGAGATTATAAGAAGGCGTATTGCTTTTGAACAGAATCCCGATGAATTCAGAAAGGAATATGAGGCGGAAAACAGGAAAATTTTTGAGAAAATACTGACTGCAAGAAAAAGGCTGAAAGATATCCGGATTTCCGAAAATGCATTAAAGATTGCGGCGGGACTTGCCGCTGACGCAAATTGCCAGGGCAGCAGAGGTGAAATTGCAATAGTAGAAGCCGCAAAGGCAATCTGCGCCTTAAACGGCAGTTCGGCGGTGAACAAGGCTTCTCTGATTGAAGCGGCGAGATTTGCGCTTCCCCACAGGACACGGGATATGCAGCAAAATTCCCATGAGGAGGATAGGGATAACTCTCAGAATGAAGACGATGATGATTTAGACGATAAAGCTCCCGAAAATCAGTATAAAAGCGAGCCTCGGGAAAGGGATTATAACGATAGCGCTCCCCCTGATTCCGAAAACGATACCGCTGAAGATATGCAGAAGACAACTAACAATAATACCGAAGCTTCCGAAAAAACCGATGATTGCGGGGAAAGCTTTGAGGTTTGCAGGTGGCTGAAAAATGATAATACAAGAATTAAAATAGACAGAGGCAACGGCAGGAGAAGCCTTGTAAAAACAAATCTGATTCAAGGAAGATATGTAAGGAGCGCATCTGTCAAAGGAAAGGATATTGCTTTTGACGCAACACTAAGAGCAGCGGCGCCTTATCAGACCTCCAGGGCAAGGAACGGGCTGGCTTTCTCCATAGAAAAAAGCGATTTCAGAATTAAGGTCAGGGAGAAGCGAACAGGTAATTTTATCCTGTTTGTTGTTGACGCAAGCGGTTCCATGGGTGCGGGAAAGAGAATGACAGCAGTAAAGGGCGCTATACTCTCACTTCTGAGCGACGCATATCAGAAACGGGATAAGGTTGCTATGATTACATTCAGAAATGAAGGCGCCCAGCTTGCGCTTGGAATGACAAGAAGCGTTGATCTGGCTGCAAAAAAGCTGGAAAAGCTTTCAACGGGCGGAAAAACTCCTCTTTATGCGGGACTTTCTATGGCGCATGAATTGGTAAAGGCTTTAGTGTGTAAGGAAAAGGAGCTGATGCCTGTAATTGTACTTGTGTCGGACGGAAGGGCGACCTTCGGAAAAAGCGATAATCCTTTGCACGACGCTATGGAGGAGGCAAAGGGGATTGCAGCAGATAAAATCAAAACCGTAGTGATTGATGTGGAGCAGGACTTTATACGCCTGCGCCTTGCTGAAAAAATAGCCTATGAGATGAACGCAGATGTATATAGCTTATCCGGGCTTCATTCGGGCGCTATATTGTCGGCAGTGCGGCAGGCGATAAATTGAATGTGAAAGGAACAGAAGAATGAAAGAAAAAGCACAGTACCCCTT
Organism: Ruminiclostridium sp.; assembly: GCA_051882315.1. Classification (GTDB taxonomy): domain Bacteria; phylum Bacillota; class Clostridia; order Oscillospirales; family Ruminococcaceae; genus Ruminiclostridium_E. The sequence continues at coordinate 5,048 of JBJERM010000033.1, read as the reverse complement.
TACTGCAATCGTGGGACAGGAGAAGATGAAAACAGCCCTTATTCTTAATATTATAAATCCGGCGCTTGGAGGAGTTCTTATACGAGGAGAAAAGGGCACGGCTAAATCTACTGCTGTAAGGGCTCTTGCCCAGCTAATGCCCCTAAGAAAAGAGGTTGCAGGCTGTAAATTCGGCTGCGACCCCGATGGGGCAGAGTTTTGTCCCGAGTGTGAACGAAAGCACCTTTCCGGCGAGGATATGGCTTATAAAGAGCTTCCTATGAGAGTAGTGGATTTACCTGTAAGTGCAACCGAGGACAGGGTGGTAGGAACGCTTGATATAGAGTATGCAATTCAGCACGGAGAAAAAAAGTTTGAATGCGGGATACTTGCAGAGGCTAACAGAAATATACTTTATGTGGACGAGATAAATCTGCTGGACGACCACATAGTAGACGTTTTGCTGGATTCTGCTGCAATGGGCGTAAATACAATCGAGCGCGAGGGTATTTCATACAGTCATCCCGCACGTTTTACGCTGGTAGGCACAATGAATCCCGAGGAAGGGGATTTGCGGCCGCAGCTTCTTGACCGGTTCGGCCTGGTTGTGGACGTTGTCGGAGAAAACAGCAAGGAGCAGCGGGCAGAGGTTGTGCGCAGAAGACTTGAATATGAGGACAGTCCCGAACTGTTTGCAAAAAAATATGAGGAGGAGCAGAAAAAGCTTGCCGAGCGAATTGTGAAAGCCAAAGAGCTTCTGAAAAAAGTGGAATACACAAACGACATTCTTATGATGGCGGCGGCATTATCCATAAATCTTGGGGTTGACGGTCACAGAGCCGATATAACCATGATAAAAACGTCAATGACTATTGCAGCCTTTGAGGGGCGCAGGGAGGTAACACGAAACGATTTCATGAAGGCAGCAGAATTTGTACTTCCACACCGCTTGAGAAGAAATCCTTTTGAAAATGGCGTTATGGATTTCGCTTCCATTGAAAAAATACTTTCCGAAAACAACCTATGACTAAAAAAAGATTTCTGATTGTACTTTGGCTTACGGGCAGATGTAATCTCAATTGCCGTTATTGTTATGCAAGTGAGAACTGTGCTAAAAACGATATGGCTTTTGAAACAGCAAGACTTGTGATTGACAAGATGCGGAATGAGCCGCTTAAAATTCAGTTTGCGGGCGGAGAACCCATGCTTAATTTCGGTCTTGCCGAAAGAGTGTGTGAGTATGTTTCGTCAGAAGGTATTGACGCTGTTTTTCAGATGCAGACAAACGGAATACTGATTGATAAGCCGTCGGCGAAAAGGATTAAAAGGCTGAATATTTCTGTCGGAGTAAGCCTTGACGGCATTCCCGAGGTTAACGAGCTGACAAGAGGCAAAAGCGGCGCCGCAATAGACGGAATACGCTGTCTTGCGGAGGAAAAAATCATAATCGGCATTAATTCCGTTGTTACAAGCAAAAACGTGAACAGACTCTATGAACTTGCTGACCTTGCATTGTATCTCGGAAACGTAGGCGGAATTGGTCTGGATTTATTAAGAAAGGCAGGTAATGCCCTTAATAATTACAGCGACCTTCGCCCCGACCCGGAACAGATAAGAAATGCTTTGATAAAGCTTGCCGAGCGTGCGGAATACATATACGATATTTCGGGAAAGAAAATTGAAATCCGTGAAATTGAAAAGGCGGGAAGATTGTTAAGAACAGCGGCAAACAAAGACGGATATTGCTACGCTTCCTGCGGCAGGTCGCTTGTTGTTCTTCCCGATGGCAGCTTGTACCCCTGCGGTTCTCTTCTGAATAAGAAATACTGTATGGGCAGCGCAGCAGCTTTTGATGCAAAAGCGATTACGCATGTTAAAAGCGGAAAAACGGACAAATGCAGCGATTGCCGCTTTGAAAAATTCTGCGCAGGCGGCTGTCCCTCAAGAAGAATAAGAAATGAGGACGAATTGGATTGCGTGCTTATGAAAACTGCCTTTGAACTTGCGGAAAGGAATTATTGTGCTGACCTCAATTAATATTACAACCTCATCGCAGGATATGGACAGATTTGAAAACGCCGTCCATTTGCGTAACTTCTATAAAAGCAAGGGCATTGACGGAATTGAGCTTATGCCCGTGGGAAATACTCATATTCCTGAAAAAATCACTAAAGAGGATATAAACGGAATTCACCTCGGCTTTTTTCCATATTGGTACGATTTTTGGAAAGGTAATGCAGAAGAACTTAACAGACAATTCGGAAATGCTGATGTATGGAAAAAATATTACGGCGGAGCAGATAAATCCCGGCTTTTGAATAAGCTGTCCGCCGAGCTTGATTTGGCTGAAGAGGTCGGGGCTGAGTATGTGGTTTTTCACGTATCGGAATCAACCCTTGACGAATGCTTTACATATAAATTCAGGCATACCGACGAGGAAATTTGCGACGCAGCGGCTGAAATTATAAATTCACTTCTTGCAGGAAAGAATTACAGCTTTTATTTTCTTTGTGAAAATCTTTGGTGGAGCGGACTTACGATGACACGTCCGGAAATTACAAGACGGCTGATGAAAGCTGTTAGGTATCCCAGAATCGGCATTATGCTTGACACAGGGCATCTGCTCCATACCAATACAAGACTTCGTACTCAGGAAGAGGGAGTCTCGTATATCAATGAAATACTGGACAGAAACGGCGAGCTTTGCTCGTATATCAAGGGAATTCACTTACAGCAGTATCTCAGCGGCGAATATGTGGAAAATGCTATAAATAATCCGCCTGATTTAAATATTAGCTATGAGGAAAAGCTTAAGCTCTCTTTTTCCCATATTTTCAATATCGACAGGCATAAACCGGTTACAGCAGAGGGCGTTGCTGACCTTGTTAAAAGAATCAGCCCCATGTTTCTGACATACGAACTGATAACAGGCGATAATGAAGAACATGAAAGAGCATTAAACGAACAGCTAATGGCATTAAACAGAAATGGAGGAATAAAATGATGAAGATTTACGAACTGCCGTGCGGCGATGAGGTTCATCGCTACAAAAAATGCATAGTCGTTCCCTTTAAGGGGAAAAGAACTGTGCTTAGCACCTGCCCGCTTAACGGCGGCTATCGCACCGGGCTTACTGCTGTGTTCAACAATGACGGCAATCCGGGGGCAGGTATGGCTTGTACCCTAAGGGCGCCTACATACGCAGAGCACATGGCGATTATCGCCGATGAAATCGGACTTGACAGAAATACTGCTTCGGGTATGTCGACTGCTGCAAGTATGGAAAATGTATCAATTAAAACCGAATCCTTTGCTGAAACCTCCGTTACAGCTGTTGTGACAGGCGGAATTGAAGTAAACGGGGGTCGGGTCGGCGACCCTGCTTCCTGGCACGAGCAGAAAGGTAAGGCGGTTCCCGTAAAGCAAGGAACAATCAATATAATGCTGTTTATAAATGTCAATTTGTCGGAGGGAGCGATGACGAGAGCCGTTGTTACCTGCACAGAAGCAAAAACGGCAGCAATACAGGAATTGCTTGCGCCAAGCCGATACTCTATGGGGCTGGCCACCGGTTCAGGTACGGACGGAACGATAGTTGTCTGCAACGCAGAAAGCGATATTACACTTACCAATGCGGGAAAGCACAGCAAATTAGGGGAGCTTATCGGCAAGGCGGTAAAAAGCGCCGTTAAAGAAGCACTTAAGCTTCAGTCGGGTCTTTCGCCGGAAAGTCAGCACAATATGCTAAAGCGTATCGACAGGTTCGGGATAACGGAGGATTCCCTTTGGAAGCTATACAGTAGCCGCAATCCGGAGATTTCAAGGGCGGAGTTTGAAAATTCGCTTTGGAAGCTTTCACAGGACAGCGATATGGTAGTGTACTCCTCGCTTTATGCACATATTCTGGACCAGCTTATGTGGGATATGATTTCTTCAAAAGAAGCTGTATCGGCAGCGGAAAAGCTGATTGGTCTTATAATGCACAGACACAGCACTGAACTCCTGTCTGACCCGGACAGCGGCGATGTGCTTTTAAGCCTTATCGACAGATTTAAAGAGGCAATATGCGATAAATTATCAGTCTGATATGCCTTTCGGCATTTGGAATAAATGCAGCGTCATAAGGCGCTGTGAAAAAAACAGGATTTGCTGTGATATATTGCAGCAGAAAAGAAAGGAACGATAATCATGAAATCAAGAACGAGAACAATCAGCCTGATGCTGACGGCAGCAATGCTTTTAAGCACTCTGACAGCCTGCGGCAATACAGCCCAGACCACCACCGAGGCAACAACTACTACTGCCGCAGCAAAAGCGGAGAGCACAACAGCCGGCGACTCCGGAAATGAAGCTGCCACCGACACTACTACGGAAGCGCCGAAAAAAGAAGAAACTGCACCCGCAGAAGAAACAGGCGAGGTTGAGACTTTTTACAACCCCGATTTTAAAATTGAGCTTCTCGGCAACGGTATAAAGAAGGTAACGGACGGCGAAGACCGTGAACTCATTCTTGTACCTAAAGCTCTCTCCGAGGTTCCCCCGGAATACTCCGAAAGTATTGTAATAAGAACCCCTGTTGACAATGCGGTTTTCCTCTCCTCAACTCAGGTGTGCACATTCAGAGCTGTTGACAGCGAGGAAGTAATTGATGCAATCGGCGCTGTATGCGGCGGAGCTGACCAGTGGGCGACGGTACCTGCCGTAGCCGAAAGACTTACAAGCGGAGATATTATTGATGTAACAGGCGACGGCGGTATGGGCGAGCCTGATTACGAGAAAATTCAGGAGCTTGCCCCAGATATTGTTTTTGTTTACACCGGCGAATACGGACAGTTTAATCAGATTGCAAAGTTTGAGGAGCTTGGTATTAACTATGCCGTTGACAACGAATATCTGGAAAGCAATTATCTTGCAAGAATGGAATGGATGAGATTTGTTCTTACATTCTTTAATGCTGATGATGAAATTGACGCAGTGATGACAAAGGCGCAGGAAAATGTTGACGCAGCCAAAGAAGCAGTTGAAAATCAGGAGAAAGTCAAAATAGCTGTTTTCAGCGTTTATAACGG
>JBJERM010000032.1:0-7857 GCA_051882315.1 Ruminiclostridium sp. | reverse complement strand
GAGGACCCGACACGGAAAAAGTCCTGCAGGACCTTTTTGATGTCAAGTTCGATAAGTTCTTTAATTCCCGCAATTCTGCTTTGCCCCTGAGCAACGGCATAACGGCGCAGATACAGCAGATAAGCAGGTCTGGAACTGAAATTGAAACTATTGAGAAGATAGTCAACGACGCTATGAAACGGGCGGCTCAGGCGTTCAAGCTTTCACCCGCACTTCTTACCGGAGAAATTGCGGGGATAAAGGAAGCGCTGGACTGGACTTTGACGGTTTGTATTGACCCGCTGACGGCGGCGGTTTCGGAAGAGATTACCGGGACGGAATTTACTGCTGATAAGGTTGCGGCGGGAAATTATATCGTTGCTGATACCAGCAACATAAAGCATATTGATATATTCGATATTGCGGGCAGCGTAGATAAGCTTATCTCCAGCGGTTTCCTGTCCATTGACGAGGCGAGAGCCTCTGCGGGATTGCAGGAAACAGGGGAAGACTGGGCGAAAAAGCACTATATCACTAAAAATTATCAGTCTATTGACGAGCTTAACAAGCTTGGCGGTGCTGACGGTACAAGCGGCACTGCGGGCGGAGTCGGACGATAAGAAAGGACGGAAAAATGAACGGTAGAAAATTCTGGAATATTAAGCAGAGTGCGGAAAAAACCGATGAAGCGGAGCTGTATATCTACGGGGATATTGAAACAGAAAAATATGACTGGTGGTATGACGAGACATATCCCGGTAAAAATTCCGCAGATGATATACGGGAAAAGCTGAATAAAATCGGCACACCTTCGACGCTTAATATCTATATCAATTCTTTCGGCGGCTACTGCCACGAGGGACACGCTATTGCAAATATGCTGAGGCGGTATAAGGGCAAGACCGTTGCACACATTGACGGGTATGCCTGCTCCGTTGCAAGCGTAATTGCATGCGCCTGCGATGAGGTACGAATGCCGAAAAATACGGTAATGATGATACATAATTCGTGGGTAAGCGGAGTAAGCGGATTTTCAAAGGATTTGCGCAAGCTTGCCGATGATTTGGACGTTCAGAATTCGGCATTTAAAACCGTGTATCTGGAGAAATCGGGCGGGAAATTATCTCCGTCGGCACTGGATAAAATGCTGGAGGAAGAAACCTATCTGACGGCGGAAGACGCATATAAATACGGGCTTTGCGATGTTGTGGAGGATTACAGCAAGAATGTTACAGAACCCGACAGCGCCGCAAAGAACAGCGCCAAGCAGAGGAAAATTGACGTTGACAGGATATGCGCTATGCTGACCGCCGCCCCTTTACAGGCAGATAACGGCGGGGCAAGCGGCGGTGAGGGTGGAGAAGCTCCAGAAAACGGAGAAACACCCGAAGTTCCCGAAAATGCAGAAGCACCCGAAAGCGCAGAGCCTGCACCTAAAGACGGAGAAGAACCCGAAACTACGGGAGCGGTAGAGCAGGGAGCAGGGGAAGGGACGGAAGAACCCGCCGAGCATTTTCCTGAACCCAAGGAAGAGGTCGGAAACGGGGAAAATCCAAAAGAAAAAGGCAGTAATGCAGATTTTTCCGTTAAGGCGGAAAATCTCTTAAAAAAATATCTGAAGCTTTAAAGCAGAAAGGAAAAAAGAAAATGGCTATTAAAAATCTTGACGACATCAAGCAGAAGAAGCTGGAGCTTGTGGCGGCTATGTCCGAAGCATTCAAGGAGCAGGACGAAACAAAGATGTCTGAGGCGCTCGAGAATTTCGGTAATTTCCTCGAAGAGCAGTTTATGGCAGAGGCTAAAGGCCTTATCGCAAGCGCTGATAATGCGGTACTCTCGGCAAGGGGCAGCAGAGGTCTGACTTCTGAGGAAAGAAAGTTCTATCAGTCTATCATCGACGCCAAGAAGTCCGGTGCACCTATGCAGGCTATCGCTAATCTTACGGAAGCTTTCCCTACCACGGTTATCACAGATGTGTTATCTACCGTAAAACGTGAACATCCGCTTCTCGACCTTATCGATTTTCAGAATACCACAGCCATAAGAAAATGGATTGTGGACGACAGTGAAGCAGGCGGCGCAGGTTGGGGAGCACTCGGAAGCAAGATAACCACCGAAGCAGACGGCGCTATCAAATTGTTTGACGTTATGCTCTGCAAGCTCACCGCGTTCTTCCCTATGTACGACGACTACTATGACTTAGGTCCCGAATGGCTTGACGCATATATCCGTCAGATACTTGCCGAATACATTGCAACAGGCCTTGAAAGCGGGATTGTTTCCGGAACGGGCAAGGACATGCCCGTGGGCATGTGCAAGGACGTTTCGGAGGAGGCGGTTATTACAGGCGGCGTGTACACTGACAAGACACCTGTAAAAATTACAGATTTCTCTCCCGAAACTTATTCGGCACTGCTCACAGAGCTTGCTAAGGACAGAAAAGGAAATCCGAGAAAAGTTGAAGGTCTTATCCTTATTGTAAATCCCACTGACTATTTCAGCAAGATATTCCCTGCTACGACTCTTCTCAAGCCCGACGGCACTTATGCTCACGACGTATTTCCTTATCCTACTACCGTTGTTCAGTCTGTTGCGGCAGAAGTAGGCAAGCCTATTATTGGCATACCTAAGCGCTATCTTATGTGTCTTGGTACAGGCAAGGGCGGCAAGATTGAGAGCGACGAGGGCAAGTCCCAGTTCCTTGATGATGTTACCATTCTTAAGATTAAGCTTTACGGAAACGGCAGACCTAAGGACAATAACAGCTTCCTTGTTCTCGACATCTCTGAGGTGGAAAGAACCTACCTTGTAGTCAAGAATATTGACGTAACTCCGGCGGCTGCGGCTACTGCGGCAGAAACAGCAGATACGGCGGGGGAATAAATGCTGTCGCATATAGTGCGCCCGTAGACTCCGTAACCTATACGGAAAGCCAGCTTATGAGCAAGACTAAGGCGGAGCTCCTTAGCCTTGCGGCTGAGCTGGGGATAACGGGAATGTCAGACAGCAATACAAAGGCACAGATAACGGCGGCTATTCTTGAAGCGCAGGAGGGCGGCGGCAATGGTTGATATTACTGTGCTGAAAAATTATCTTGATGTCACCTACGATGACGAGGATAACGACAGGAAGCTAAACGGAATACTGAACAGGGCTAAAGCGGAAATCAGGGAGCTTTGCGCCGTTCCGGAAGGGGCGGAGCTCACTGACAGCGAGGAACAGCTATTGCTGGACTGCTGTCGGTACATCAGGGCGAACGCTCTCGAAGATTTCCCTATAAATTTCGGTAATTCCATTCTCGGACTGCGGTTGAAGCGGCTCGGAGCGGCGGCAGCAGAGGAGGCTGAAAGCGGTGGTTAAAAGCGGCGATTTTCAGCGGTTCAATGACGGGGTTGTTGATATTTATTGCATAATAAACGGGGCGGAGGCGGGAGATATGCCCACCGAAAAGCCCGTATTACGTCACCGTCTGCGGTTCGGCTGGAAAACTGTAGGCATAAACCGCTATTACAGCGCTATGCAGAATATGGTTAAAATCAGCAGGGCGATTATAGCGCCACTGATGGCTGACATCAGTACACAGGACATAGCTGTGATAAACGGTCAGCAGTACAGAATCGAGCAGAAGCAGGAACTTAACGACTACCGACCGCCTTCAATGCTGCTTGCATTGTCGGACATTGAGGGGGTGTATGAGCTGTGACTTATGCGAAAAAGACAGCGGCGTTAAAAGCGGCGCTGGTGGGGACAAAAATCCCCGCATATCATTTCAAAGCGCACAAGGAAACACCGCCCTATATCGTATGGCACGAGGTAAGCTTCACGGGACTGCACGCAGAGGAAAGGACGGTAAACCCTGTACTAAGGTTTGCGGTGGATTATTTTTCCCGCAAGGAATACGACGATAATGCTACTGCAATAAAAGCGGCACTGGAAAAGGTGGGGGCGGTTACGGATATGATTTCCGATTTTGACAAGGAAACGGGAATTATTCATTACGCCTACACGGTGGAGGTGTGAGGTATGGCGTTTGTATCCTGCAGCGGGCTTAACGATTTTATCCACAACTTAGAGGCTCTCGGAGAAAGCACGGAGGATATTGTGCACGATATGCTTGAAGCAGGCGGAGAAGCCGCCGTTTCCGAATGGAAAGAGGGCATTGAGCGGCACGGCCACGTTGATACGGGCGCTATGCGGGACGCGGTTAAGAATACCGTTTCCGACAAAAATTCTTCTGCCGAGATTTATCCCAAAGGTAAGGATAAAAAGGGCGTAAGGAATGCCGAAAAAGCGTTTATAATCCACTACGGAAAAAACGGGGACGGTGACCGTTTTGTGGACGATATTGAGGAAAAAGCCGAGCCGAAAATTCACGAGGCTATGGAAGAAATAATGAACGAATATACAGAAAGGAACGGTTGTTAATTATGGCAAAAAAGGGTTTATTACATGTTGTTGCAGCGCCTGTTGCAACAAAGAAATACGGCGAGCTGCCTACCTACGGAAAGGGCTTTTTAGTCGGAAGAGCGATTGAGGCGGACGTTTCAATCAATTATAACGATACTCCCCTTTACGCTGACGGCAGAGTTGTCAACAGGGATAAGAGTTTTTCGAGCGGCACTATCACCTACGGCGTTGACGAGTTCGGGGACGGCACGGAGGCTTCCGCTCTTGAAGTTGAAGCTAAGCTTACAGGCGGCGAATACGTTCCCGCAGGGGACGGAACAGCGGCACAGGTTCACAGCGGCGAAGCTCCTGCTGTAAACGAGGTAGGTACGGGATATATTACTCCCGGCGAATATCCTGACAGCGGCGAGATTTATTACGAAGCAGAATGGGTATATTCTGTAGAGTTTTCCGGCAGGGGCAAAAGCACCGCAAAGACAAAGGAAGGCACTGTATCCTGGAACACTCCCACCGTTGAGGGCAGCGTTAAGCCTGTTCCCGGCTACAACCCCAAGAAGAACATCAGCGTAAAGGAGCGCTTTGCTACCGAAGAAGAGGCTATTGCCTGGCTTGACGGTATGGCGGGAATTACCGAAGAAGCAAGCGCTGCGGCGCAGAGTGCTGGCAACGAGGCGGGCGAGAGTGCGGCTGCAAGCGCAACTTAAAAAACGGGCGGGAAACCGCCCTTTTTATTTAAGCCCGTTCAGCGGGTTTAAATAAAAAGCTGAAAGGAAAAAGCTATGCAGACTATTGAAATTTTAGGGAAAGAATATGAGCTGTTCTGCTCTACTGCCGCAACCTACAGAATTGCGGAAACCTGCGGGGGCACTACGAATCTTGCCAAGTGGTTAAAGCAGGGGGATAATCCGGAAGATACTAAGCAAACGGAAACTGCAAGCGTAATTATGAGGGCAGCGCAGATTATTGCTATTCTTATTAATGGGGCTGTACAGCGGAATAATTACGGTATTGCGCACGGTCTGATTGAGGGGCAAGAAGCGGAAACTATAGGCTATAACGGCATTATCAATATATTGTCTCCCGGCGAGATTATAAACTGCCGTGATAAGATATTTATGGCGGTGGCGGAGGGTATGGCCTATGAGATACCCGAAGGGGTAAACGTCAAGCAGGAAGAGACGGACAAGGTTCTTGAGGAGATAAGGGAGAAACGGGCAAAAAAAGCGGGAAGCGCAGAGTAAATAAAACTCTGCGCTTTGTTGCTAAGGGGCTGAGCTGCGGGCTGTCCTATGAGGAAACCTGGCTGTATTTCAGCCCGGGAGAAATATTGCAGATATGGCTGTATCAGCTGGAAAGCAGAGGTTAAAATGCCGAGAGAGATAAAAACGAAAATCAGCGTTGACGGAGAAGCGGCGTTCAAAAAATCCTTAAAATCCATAAATTCTGAACTGAATGTGCTGTCCTCGGAGCTGGGGGCGGTTACAAGCGGTTTTGACAAGGGCGAAACCTCTATGAAACAGCTGAAGGCTGTTGGTGCTGTTCTTGAAAAGCAGCTTGAACAGCAGAAAATCAAGGTAGCGGCGCTGAACGGGGCGGTGTCGGACAGCAAAGCCGCCTATGACAAAGCCTGCAAAGCCTATGACGAAGCTGTGAAGGCGCACGGCGAGGAAAGCAAGGAAGCGGAAAAGGCGGCAAATGCTGTTGCAAAGGCGCAGAGCAGTATGGACAGCTATACCATACAGCTTAATAAGGCGCAGAAGTCGCTGAATGAAACGCAAAGAGCTTTTGAGGAGAACAGCAAGGCCGCAAAGGATTTAAGCAACCTCAAGCTTTCCGACCTTATGCCCGAAAAGGTCGCTAAGAATATTGAAAAAGCGGCTACTGCGGCGGGAAAGCTTGCAACAAATGCGGGGAAAGCGGCGGTTGAGCTTGGCAAAGCTGGAGCGAATACTGTTAAGGGAACCTTTGAAGCTTCCACTAAGGCGCTGACGGCGTATGCTACTGCGGCGGCTACGGCGGCGACGGCTATTGCAAACCTCACAGCAGACTCCGCCCAGTTCGCCGATGATATTAATACTACGGCTAAGCAAACGGGACTTGAAACTGCGGAATTGCAGAAGATGTCCTATGCGGCAAAGCTTATAGATGTTGACGTTGATACCGTTACAAAATCAATGGCTAAGCTGACTAAGAATATGACGTCAAGCAGCAAGGACACACAGGCGGCCTTTGATACTCTCGGAGTTTCTGTCAGAGATAATCTGACAGGGGAGCTAAGGGACAATCAGGAGGTATTCGGCGAACTGATTACGGCGCTGGGACAGGTTGAGAATGAAACCGAACGGGATAATCTGGCTATGCAGATTTTCGGAAAGTCGGCGCAGGAGTTAAATCCGCTTATTGAAGGCGGAGCGGAAAAGCTTAAAGAACTGGGGGACAGCGCAGAAGAGACGGGGCTAATTCTATCGCAGGAAGCGCTGGACAGCCTTAACGCATATAACGACAGCCTGGACACCATGAAAGCAAATGCTTCGGCGGCGGGGAATGTTATTGCGGTGCAATTCGCACCGAAATTGCAGACCGTTACAGATAAACTGGGGAAATCTCTGCCCAGTCTTGCAACCTCTTTCGGGAAGATGTTCGGCGGTGATACAGCTTCATCTGCGGCGTTCAGGACACAGGCTCGGGCGCTGTCACGGGAAATCGTGGCGGAAATCAATAATATGCTGCCAGATATTCTGAACGGGCTGAATACGGTTATTGCAACTATCGGGGAAAACGTTCCCGAAACGGCGGCGACATTACTGCCAACGCTTATTGACGGGCTGAAAGGGCTTGTATTACAGCTTATCGACTTATTACCCGATTTACTGCCCCTCGTTACGGAAACAGGCGCAGAGCTGTTTACAGGGCTTATAGGCGGGCTTAACGAGGTTATCGAAAAGCTTAACCCTATGCTTCCCGGTATTGTGGAAGACGTAGGGGAGAACATAATTAAAAATGCTCCTCTTATCCTTGAAACGGGGGTTACGCTCCTTGCGAACCTGATTGACGGTATTGCTTCCGCTTTGCCGGAACTGGTTGAGCAGGCGGCTGACCTTGTTCCCGTTATGGTGGACGGGCTTGTTGGAAATCTCGGCCTTATTATACAGGCGGGGGTTAATCTGATTGTGGCTCTTGCGGAGGCTCTGCCGGAGGGTATTCCAGCTGTACTGGCGGCGGTACCGCAGATTATAGAAGCGCTGTTCAATGCTTTTGGGGAAGTAGACTGGGCGGCTACCTCTGTTGATGTCCTTGCAGGGTTGGGTGAGGGCGTTGTCAGCCTGTTCAGCGGGGCGCTGGGGATTGTTGATAGCCTGCTGGGTACTAACCTGCAAAAGTGGTACGATGATGTTACTGCATTCTGGAGGGACGCATGAATGTGTAGGAAAAGCTATCGGTAATCCACTTTACCACTGGACACACCTTGAG
>JBJERM010000031.1:0-7860 GCA_051882315.1 Ruminiclostridium sp. | reverse complement strand
TCACACACATCACAAAGTTTTACTCTCATAAATCAAGCTACAAACCCAAATTTGTCGGTTTGCTTTTCCTTTCATTTTATTGAAATTCACATATTCAGCATTTTTTCCAACTCGCTGAATTCCATATCAATCTGCTTGTTGAGTTCCCTGATTTCTGCCATAATTTCGCTGGTAGGGGGATATTCGGTGGCTATATACTCTGTTTTCTTATACTTATTTATTGAAAGGTCGTAGTCGTTAGCTATTATCTCGTCAACAGGCACAAAGAAAGACTTATCTGTGCGATGGCGTTCTTTTTCGCCGTCGAGATTATTGAATCGTGCGATAATATCGGGAATATCATTCTCAGCAACAGGTGAACGCTTATCATCAAGGCTGAAGCCGTCTGCCTGCATATCATAGAACCATACATTATCTGTACCGCCGTAACCTGTCTTTGTGAACACAAGTATTCCCGTAGAAACTCCCGCATAAGGCTTGAACACGCCGCTTGGCATTGAGATAACTGCTTCAAGACGGTTACCATCTATAATCTCCTTACGAATAGCTTTGTGGGCAGTTGACGAGCCAAAAAGAACGCCGTCAGGAACGATACAGGCGCATCTGCCGCCGACTTTAAGCATGCGCAGAAACAGCGCAAGAAACAGCAGCTCTGTCTTTTTTGTTTTGCAGCTCTTAAGCAGGTCAGCAGAAACCGTGTCAGCGTCAAGGCTTCCCTTAAACGGCGGATTTGCCAGGATAAGAGAATACTTCTCACGGTCAGGATTCTGATCGGAAAGACTATCTCTATACTCTATGAAAGGATTGTCAACTCCGTGAGTCATCATGTTCATAGCACCGATACGAAGCATAGTTCTGTCCATATCGTAGCCATAGAACATATTATTCATGTAATGGTCTTTCTTCTCTTTATTGTAGAAAATTTCTTCCTTGCAATTCTCCCGCAGGTATTCTCCTGCCGCAACAAGGAAGCCCGCTGTTCCGCAAGAGGGGTCGCAGATAGTATCATCGGGTCGTGGTTTCATAAGCTCAACCATCATCTTAATTATGTGGCGAGGCGTACGGAACTGCCCGTTTCGCCCCGCAGAAGCAATTTTGGCAAGAAGATACTCGTATACATCGCCGCGGACATCAGCCTTATCATCGGTCTTTTCGCTTCTTGCCATAAGGTCGTAAATATCATCAAGGGAATCCATTACCTTTGACAGAACAAGAGGGGTGGGCAGCTTAAATATAGCATCATCCATATATTTTGAGTAAGCGCTGTTTTTATCCGAATGAAGCCCCTTTATAAAGGGAAAAACAAGCTCCTGCATTACTGAATAGGCTCTTTCGGCAGGGAAATCATGGAAAACCGACCATTTGAGCTGTTTACCGTCAACAATGCGTTCCCCGATAGTAACCTCGTCTGCAAAAATACTATTATGGGGAAGTCCCAGCATTGCTGCTTCCTTTGAGCGCTTGATGTCGGTTTCGTCCAGATCATGGATAAACATAAGATATGTAATCTGTTCAATAACATCAAGAGGATTGGTTAGTCCGCCAGCTGCAAAAATATCCCATAAACCATCAATTTTGTTCCTTAATTCACCTGTTATCATATTTATTCCCCAGTCATCATTAAATTTACGATAGATTATTTGCCTTTTATGTATAATATACCAATTTAATATTACCATAAATTATAATTTATTTCAAGATGTTAATGTTCATTTTGTCGCGTAAAACTATAATTTAGCTGCCTAAAGCAACAATTCATTATTTCCGTTTGCATTTACGAACAATCTATGTCATAACATAACAGCAGAAATAATCCGATTAAAAACATCTGCGCAATGATAGAATCTTGATATTATGAAATAATTACATAGATAAAAACCTGCCGCCTGTATTTTAGCACAGACGGCAAAATTATTATACCGACGCCAGACCTTTCTCCAAAAAGCTTTCCTGCTCAACGGTAATTTTCTCATCAACGATAGCGCCGATAACATCACGGAATATGTAGTAGTCGGGATTTTCGGTTAATGCCAGAAGCTTTGTAATATAATCATCGTTCTTCTTTAACCCCTTGCTTTTATAAAGATTATAGCAGCAAATGTCCATATTTAACGGCTGTAGTCTGTTAATAATATTATTCTTCAATCGCACAAACATTTTAAACCCGCCATAATCAATATCTCCCCAAAAATAAGCAGGGATATTATTTCCGCTGCAAAGCTTCCTGAAAAAGTCGCCCCGCTGAGGGCTGTAAAATCCTCCGTGATATACAACCAGTTCTCTGTCCGTTTTGTTATTAAGGCAATACTCGGAATAGTTCGTCTTATTCTCTATAAATATAATCCTGTCCGTTTCAAAAACATTGATATACTTTATATCCGAAACTGTTTCGCTTGATATGCAGGCACCTTTGCTTATGGGAGAAAAGTCAACAGTGCCGCCCGTAAAGCAAATACTCACATTCCCGCAGAACTCGAAAATTTCAGGCATCATTATAATGCCCACCTGAGCCAGCACCTCACGGTCGCTGATTTCCTCAACATCAGCCAGATTAGGCTCGTTGTTTTTTATAACAGGTATAATATATTGCTTGATATCACGTTCAAATTTCTTTGAATCTCCATAAACTTTAACGCTGAAGGCTCTCATAGAAACTGTGCTTTCAATCCTGTCAATACTTGATAAAGCGTCAAGAAATGCAGTTATTAGCTCATTATTCTTACTCCAGATACCCGTAAGCTTATTGACTGCCAGCATATACTCACGACTGCTTTTAAGGAACGTATAAATCCAGTGGGTTCTTACTTCTGAAACAGCCGTATCTATAAGCTTTGCTACATCATCAACCCTCGACGCTCTTTTTTCTCGTTCGAGATAATGGAAAACAGTATCAGCATTTGAAAGATTCAGCCAGATACTTCCGATTATATAATCCTTTCGTACCCAATCGAAATCAATGAAGCCCTTGCTTTTAAGATACAGCATATCATCTCTGAAATCCCGATAATCTTCGTCTTCAATATCCGGAATCTGCACTTCATTATTCCGGCAGATAACACGAACTCTGCGATTTGAACCGGGAACTCTGTTCTCGTATTTATCAAGCAGCTTATTAAGAACATCCGACTTATAATCCATTACATCTCACTCATTTCCTTTGTCCATTCTATTACAGCCGATTTATAAATATTGCCGACAGCCTCTTTGTGAACCAATAACGCTTTATCCGAAACAGGAGCTATATCGGCAACCTTTTCGGGAGGAGAGCAGATAATAGCCTGGAGCCCGAATTTTCTCAGCAGACGAACGCTTTCTATTATTCTTTCCCCGTCCATTTTATTGAATGCTTCATCGAATATTACAATCCTTGCAGTATTGCCATAATCGCTGTTATCGTTCACTTTATAAAGCTCTGCAAAGGAAGCAAGAACGGCTATGTAAAAAGGCGTTTGCGTTTCTCCGCCTGATTTGGTAAAAATCGACTTTGAAAGCTTATCCGTTCTGCCGTTGCTGTCGGTTGAAAGCAGATCGAATGTCAGATAAGTCTTGTATTTGCTGAAAAGCTCAACGTTCTTTTCGGTTTTTCCCGTATCGCCATCAAGGCTTATAATCTGTGAAAACAAATTATCTATAACAGTCTGATATTTATCGGTAAAAGCATAGCTAAACAGCCCCACATTTCCGTTTTCAAGCAAATCGGACATAATCATATCGTAATAATCACGATAATCCGGATTAGGCTCAATCTTGAATTTATAGGTATCATTTCCGAATTGTGCAATTTTCAATGCCTTGTTCAATTCGTCTATTTTTTCGTATGCGTTTTGAATATTCCCTCTCAGCTTATACAAGAAATCGCTCTGGAACTGTTCCATAGCGTCGGTTTTAGCCTTTTCAATCCTCTCCTTGTATTTCGGAAGCTCATAGTCCTTGATTTTCTGATATGCCTCCTCATATTCGCTGTTGTCTGATACGTCGGCAACCTTAAACGAAGCTTTTTCTTCTGCATTGTAATTGCTTCTTTTCTCAGTAAGCACGTTCTCACGTTCTGATATGCTGGTTAACGTAGCTTTTACAGGAGAAATATACTTATCCCTGACGGCGGCGGCAGTTTTGCAATCCGAAAGCTCGGCTTCAAATCTTGGAATGCCTGTTACATTCTGATATTCGATGGAATACCTATCGGTTACAGTCTGCCTGCTGTCAAAAATATCCTTCTCTAACTGCGGAATTTTATTGGCAACAGTATCATCTCGTTCACGTTCAAAATTATTGATGAAATTTGAAGTTTCCTCCTTTTTGGCGTATGCTGCGGCGATTTGGGCTTTTATATTGCTTATTTTAACATCCATTTCGTCAAGCCAGTAAAAATCAATCTTATCCAGCGTAACGTTGATCTCTTCAAGTTTTTCATTTGCTTCCTTTCTGCTGTTATAGCCGTCGAAAACAGCAGAAACAGCAGAAGAAATATAGTTTTCGGCAAGAAACCATTCCCCCGAAACAACAGGCTTAAGCGCATTGGATATGCCGCTTTTTTCGGCAATAGCAGCATTTATATCGCTCAACTGCTTTGTTTTGATTTCAATCTGTTTTTCAATGGAATTCATACCTATATAGGGGTTTCGGTAAGCGTCGGGCTTCAGCGCCTTTACGGAAAAGTTATGATAAAGCATACATTCTCTTGTTACAGATGTTCTGAAATCCCGGATTTTATCATCACTGTAACAGCGAATAACATTTCCGAGCAGAAAATCAATATAAGACTGCACATATTTATCCTGACTTTTTACTACACTTGCCAGACTGTCTTTCTTTGGCGTACTGCCAAATTCATAGGCTTTCTGTAAATCAACCACAGCAAAACGATAAAATCCGTTTCTTTCTCTCGCCTCTTTATAAATCAGATATGCGTCCATAAAATACTGCGGCGGAACAATAATATTCATTCTCTGGGTATTTAAATAGCCTTCAACCGCATTGTGCCATTCTTCATCAGTAACCTCGATTAAATCGGCAAGAAAGCTTACAGGAATTTCCTTATTGTATTTCTGCTTTAAGCCATCCTGAATAGCACATTTCAGCCGCACCGCTTCATCAGGATATGCTTTTATTCCCTTTCGCAGCGCCTCAATCTGTTTTCTAAGATTATCCGCTTGTCCCCTTAAATCCGCAAGCTGCCCTTTTGCTTCCGATAAAACAGGTTCAATTTTTTCTTTTGCAAGCAAATACGAGGCTCGGATACTGCCGAAAAATTCAGGAGATAAAAGCTCAAAATCCTTTTCCGAAAGCTGTTCTGTCCTTTTAAGATACGATATTACCTGAGTAATTGACTCTTTTGTTTCTTCGTCTTCAATTTTTTCAGAGCAGCTTCTGAGTTTGTTAAGCCAGGAAACAGATGAAGTTTTAATTTCAAGAATAAAGGAAGCAATTATTTCGTTATATTTTTCTATATCAGAAATAAGCCGTTTTTTCTCGCTTTCAAGCCAATCGCCGTTATTCTCAGACCAGTATTTTTCCTTATCCTTTCTTAGCTTTTCACATTCATCTTCAAGCCGCTTGATATGTTTTCCTATTTCTTCATATTCCTGTTTAAATTCCGATATATGCTCATTGTATTCTTTAAGATTAAGCTTCGCATTATCAAGCTGCTGTTCAAAATCCTTATATGTACCGTAATCAATTAAAAACTGCTGGATTTTACGGCGGGAACGAAGCTTTTCAATCTCTGAATATAAACTGCATATTTCCTCAAGCTTTTTCAGCTTGTTCTCAAAGCTCTGCGCTATTTCCTCCTGCCGTTTGTAGTTAAGAATATTATCCTGCATTGCAGTTATATCAATATCCTCCTCTATATCGCATACATATTCTGTTATAAATTTTTCAATATCATTTATCGGCTCAAAGGATATTGCTTTTTTCAGCATTGTGATAAATTTCGGCACATGAATATTGAGCTTTGTAAGAGCCAGCTGCCTGTAACTTTCCGTACCATCTCTGGTTTCGTATTTATTAGGATATTTCTCTTTAAAATATTTCAGCATATCGTTGATAGCCATTGTTTTCCCGTTTTCAATAAATCTGAATTCGGGAATCATACTGCGCAGCCAGAAAAACTTTCTCTTGGTTTCACTGCCGTCCGAAAAGGTATCGAAAACTGCGCCAAGGCAAAAATGCTCCGCCTTAAAATCATCAAAAAACTCTGCAACTATATATGTGCTGAAATCCTTTCCTTCTCTTACGCTTCTGTTTCCGTTTTCAATGTCTTCGCCCATTGAACCTACAAGATAGCTTTTAAGCGTTCTCTCTGATTTTTTGCTTGCAGCCCGATTGAATGCAACGCTTCTGGTTTCACCCATAAGCACTACCTGCAAAGCGTCAATAATAGTAGATTTTCCTGCCGAATTCTTTCCGGTAAGAAAATTTATCATACCGAAATCTATTAATGTATTCTGAAAATAATGCCAATTAATCAGAAGCAGCCGCGTCATCTTCTTCATTATTCATTTCCTCCGCTTCAGCCTTAAAGTTATCACAAATAGTTTTGCATTTCTCATTGGGTACCGCTATCAGCACAGATGGCAGGATAACAAATCTGCACTCAATATCATCATAGCTTTCATCAAGCTTTCTTATAAGGTTATGGGCTTCAAGGACTCTGAAAGCGTCCTTAATCTCCTTCTGAGCAGGCTTTTTGGGATATATGGAGAACTCATTTACTATCTTGCCGAATAATTCTCCTGTTGTGGTGCATACGTCGTTTGTGCTGCTTGCCTGTGTTCTTAATTCTTCGTATATAAGCCTCATGGTTATGAGCATGACTGTTGTAAGCTTGTTCAGCGACAACCTGTTAAGTCCGTTTACATTTCTTACATATATGACGCCGTACTGCACGTCCTTATATATTTTCCAGCCGCACAATTCGAGATAATCATAGAACAGCTCATAGTTGGCTTCAATAAATCTGTACTCCTTTGAAATGCGTCCCTGCACCCCGTCCCTTAGTATGTAGGTTGTGGACAACAGCATATTGCATATCCGGGAGAATTCGTCCTTTTCTCTTTGTGTCATTTCTTCAAATCTGTCAAGATTCATTTTTGAATTCTCCTTTTATACACGATATATGGTATTTCGTAGCTTCCCGATTTTATAATATCATCGGTAAAATCAATAGTGTAGCCTGAATTTTTGTCGTCAGCCTGCACAACAGAAAGCAAAGTCATAATATAAGTATCATCATCGGTTATATCAAATTCCTTAGTAGTTATTTCGGATTTATCGCCCAGAAGCCCTTCAACAAAAGCATCCACTTTCTTTTTGCTATATTTGTTGTTCATAATCTGCATCGCCATAGCCTTGGCTTTTATCTTAAAATCAACGGAATCCTCCGACATAATGAGTTCTGCGTTTCTTGTCCGTCTTTTTACGCGCCTGCGTTCATAAAGGCTCTCGTCATTTACATAAGAAAGCTCGTACAGCTCCAGAGCGTCCGATATGCAGCCGCATACATCATCGCTGAATTTTTCATTGGAAAGAAGCTTCAGAAGCGATATAAGATTGCCTTTTACCGTTTGGTCGGAATTTATAAGATAGTCGATTTTTAATGTGGTAGCTTTTGTATATTGACGATTTTTTCGGTCAATCGGGTTTATAAAATCCTTGTCGAGATTTTCATAAACATCAATTATATAATGAATGTTTCTTAAAATATCATTTCTGCATTCTTCGAGAGTTACATCGTTCTGATTTGCCGATAAGTACCTCGCCATTTCCTCAACAGTATTATCCTCCGAAAGCCAGGTTTTAAGCACAAGCTGAATTGGCATCTTATACTTCGGAACAGAATCTTTAATTTTAAGAGGC
>JBJERM010000030.1:0-31858 GCA_051882315.1 Ruminiclostridium sp. | reverse complement strand
ATAAAAGGCAAATATTCCGAAAGCGCTCCCCTCTATGCCGTTTTGCTTGCAGCAGGCTTAGTTGTGGCAGTTGTCGTTTTCTTTATAGTATATAACTCTCTCGGCGGAGCAAAGCCTGCCGCAGAAAAGCCCTCGGAGCAGACAGCGCAAAGCACCAAGGCTCCCGATACGCCGGATGTTGCGGCAACCGAGGAAATGCTTGACGCAGCGACCGAGCTTATCAAGAACAATTATCAGGTTCTCAGCCTTTACTACACAAAGGGAATGGAGCATAAGGACGAACCCTACGGAAACGTCCCCGAGGACGGCTACTATACCGCAATCAGCAGCGATTTCAGCTCGATTGAGGAGCTTGAAAAGCTGGTTGACTCCACTTTTGCACCCGAACAGGCTAAAATTATAAAGGAAGACTCTCTCGGCTACGGACCTATCTATAAGACAAGGGACAACGGCGACCTCGGCATAATCCAGAACTTTACACCCATGCCCTATACCCGCAGCTGGGATAATCCGGGCTTTAAAATCAACCCTGTAAGCGAAACAGAATGCAGCATTGATATTACAATCCACGAAAAGGAAAGCGGCGAAGAGGTTGTTCTTAACGCAACAATGATTGAAACAAGCGAGGGCTGGCGGCTCAGCGAGATAGTATTCTGATGACAGGCGTTTTTTGGAAGGCAGGCGTGTATGATGGCAAAAAATAATAAAGAAAATCCTGTTGCCGTTTATGCGGTTGCAAGTCAGATAGGACTTATTGTGGTAGTGCCGCTTCTGGTATTTGTAATAGGCGGCTCAAAGCTGGTGGAATGGCTCCAGTGGCCCGGCTGGGTTAATATCCTCTTTGTAACTGCGGGTATTCTTACAATGTTCTGCGGCGCTATGAGCTATCTTAAAAAGCTTATCGCAATGTACGACAAGAACGAGTCCGGCACAGGCGCCTCCGAGGTAAAGCACGACAGGCGTGACCACGACTACTACGACGAAAATACCAAAAAGAAAAGACTATGAAAATAAAAGCCGGCGAGGCTTTTGCACAGCTTCGCGCAATGGCGCCGTACCTGCTCCTTTTTAACGGGGCGGCGCTTCTTATTATAATTATTCTGGGCATTTTCTACGGATTTCACCTGAATGTCTTTATCGGGCTTATAGTTGGAAATCTGCTGATGCTTATGAACTTTATCGGAACGGGAATTACCGCAGAAGCAATTGTGAACTGCAAGAGCTTCAAAAGGGGACAGTTTCTCGGAAACCTCTCCTACGGAATACGATATATCGGAATTTTCGGGATTCTGGCGCTCCTGCTTACCTTCGGGGCAGTAAACCCTGTTTGTGCTATTGTTCCCCTTTTTTACCCAAAGCTTTATTACACCTTTTTCTACCTGCGTGGAAACGAGGAAGAAAACTCAGGCTGTCGATAAACCGCCATCTGCGTCATCAACCCCATAACGGCAGGCACAAAGCCTAGCCGTTATGCGGTTTCCTAGCATCTGACGATTTCTCGCCACCCTGAAATACAGCTTTTTAGACAAGCAGGAAAATCTTAGTGCAGGAAGCCCTGACTGAAAGGAATGTGTTGTTATGACAGATACGGCAATAAGACTGCTGGCGGCTGAAACAGCAGAAGCGGCGGAAAGAAGCTTCACTGTTGACGGACCGCTTAAATCAATAGTTTTTGAGCTTTTCGGAAAGGAATGGGTAGTTTCCGAGTCGGTTGTGTCCCAGTGGATAATAATAGTGGTTCTGGGCATACTTTTCTTTATTCTCGGAAGAAACCTTAAGGTAAAGCCCACTTCTAAGCGGCAGGCTGCTGCGGAATGGATAGTTTCCTTCTTCTCGGGCTATGTTGAGGACTCAATGGGACTAAGATACAAGAAGGCATACGGACCCTATATCGGCGCTCTGTTCTGCTTTATACTGCTCTCCTGCCTTATGGGACTTTTCGGGCTCAGAAACCCCGCCTCCGACCTTTCGGTTACGGCTTCATGGGCGGTTATAACCTTTGTTCTCGTGCTTTACAACAAGATTAAGACAGGCGGTATGAAGGGCTACTTAAAGAGCTTTATCGAGCCTATGCCCTTTATGCTTCCCTTTAATATCATAGGCGATTTCGCTAACCCGGTTGCGCAGGCGCTCCGTCTTTTCGGAAACAACGTTTCGGGTATGGTTATCGGAGGACTTGTTTACTTCGCCCTCGGCGGAGTTGCGGCGGGACTTCTCTCAATCGGTATCCCCGCAATTCTCTCCCTTTATTTCGACCTCTTCTCGGCGGTTATTCAGTCCTATATCTTTATAACGCTGACTATGGCTTATGTTTCCATGGCGGAAACGGATTAATCAGACTAAGGTTTTACGGTTTTAAGGCAGTATGCCATAAAATACAGCAATAGCTCTGCCCGAGGTTCGGGCAATTATGAAAGGAATGGTTTAAATTATGTTTGAACAGGCAATCGTTTTAGGTGCGTCCGCAATAGGTGCAGGTTTAGCAATGATAGCAGGTCTTGGCCCCGGTATCGGTGAAGGCTACTGCGGCGGCAAGGCAGTTGAGGCAGTCGGCAGACAGCCCGAAGCTTCCGGCGCTATCACAAAGCAGATGATTATCGGTGACGCACTTGCGGAAACCACAGGTCTTTACTCACTTATCATCGCCCTCCTTTTAATGTACGCTAACCCCTTTATCGGAAGAATAGGCGGTTAAGTTCAACATTATCAATAAAAGGAGCGTTTTGAATGGGTACAAGGCTGTTGGCCGGCGACGTTCTCGAGCTGGTAAACATCAACGGGGACACAATTATTTTCACGCTTATTAATACGCTTATAATTTTCCTGCTTTACCGCTTCTTACTCCATAATAAGGTTATGGCAGTACTTGAAAGCCGCAAGGAAAAGGTAAACGAGGAAATGAAGGCGGCAGAGGACGCTCAGAATAAGGCAAAGGCTATGCAGGACGAATATGCAAAGCTTCTTGAGCAGTCAAAGGAGGAAGCCGCAAAAATCGTTTCCGACGCTGTTAAGCGTGCAGGGGAGCGTGAAAACCAGATAATAGCTGAAGCTCAGCAAAATGCCGCCGCTATCAAGCAGAAGGCGGAGGAAAGCATTGAGCTTGAAAAGAAAAAGGCAGTAAACGAAATCAAGGACCAGATTTCCGACATTGTAATAATGGCGAGCGAGAAGGTCTGCGAAAAGGAAATTTCCAGGGCCGACAACGAGGAGCTTATCAACAAATTTATCGCCGAAGTTGGCGAGTAAACCGAAAGGAGCTTCTTTATGGCGGGACTTATTGAAAAGAACTACGGCGACGCATTGTTCGAGCTGCTTACAGAAGAAAAGCCGGATATGCTTAAAACCGTACAGGGGGAGCTTGCGGCGGTGAATGATATTCTTACCGCAAATCCCGAGCTTATAAAGCTTTGCAGAACACCTTCCATTGAAAAAAGCGAAAAGCTTGGCGTTATAGAAAGCGCATTCAAGGGAAGGCTGTCGGATTATTCCTATAACTTTCTGCTGGTTGTAACAGAGGCGGGAAGGCTGGACTGCTTCGACAAAATCAACCGCTATTTCAACGAACGCTGCAACGAGCGCTTCGGTATAGCGGATATAACCGTAATAACTACCGAGCCCTTAAGCGAAAGCGCAAGACAGCGCATAAAGCTTAAGATGTCGCAGGTTATCGGTAAAACCGTAAATATTGCGGAAAAGACCGACCCCTCGATTATCGGCGGAATTGTTATAAAATACGGCAACAAGAGCTTCGACGGAAGCGTTAAGGCAAGGCTTGAAGCGCTTAAAACGGAAATTAGCGGAATTATCTGCTGATTTCTGCTCTAAATCGAACGAAAGGACATATTAAGGATGGAATTACGCCCTGATGAAATAACAGGCATTATCAAATCCAAAATCAAGGCCTTTGAATCCAGAATACAGCTTACCGATACCGGTACGGTTGTAACCGTAGGCGACGGCATCGTTCGCATACACGGACTTGAAAACTGTATGTTAAACGAGCTTCTGGAATTTGAAAACGGCGTTCAGTGTATGGCGCTTAACCTTGAGCAGGATTTTGTCGGCGCGGTTATGCTTGGTTCCGACGCAGACATCACGGAAGGCTCCTCCGTTAAAAGAACGGGAAAGATTATTTCCGTTCCCGTAGGAGAAGCGCTTTTAGGCAGAGTCGTAAACTCTCTCGGAGAGCCTATCGACGGAAAAGGCCCGGTTGTTACAAGCGAATACCGCCCGATTGAGAAAATTGCCCCCGGTATTATTACAAGAAAATCCGTTGACACACCTTTACAGACAGGTATCAAGGCTATCGACTCCATGATACCGATTGGAAGAGGTCAGCGTGAGCTTATTATCGGCGACAGACAGACGGGTAAGACCGCTATCGCCGTTGATACAATCATCAATCAGAAGGACACCGACGTTATCTGTATCTATGTTGCAATAGGTCAGAAGGCGTCCACCGTTGCAACGGTAGTAGAGCAGCTTAAAAACGCAGGCGCTATGGACTACACAATCGTAGTTTCCGCAACCGCAGCAGAGCTTGCTCCCCTTCAGTATATCGCTCCTTATGCAGGCTGCGCTATGGGCGAGTACTTTATGGAAAAGGGAAAGCACGCCCTTATCGTTTACGACGACCTTTCAAAGCATGCAGTTGCTTACCGTGCGCTGTCCCTGCTCCTTAAAAGACCTCCGGGACGTGAGGCTTACCCCGGCGACGTTTTCTATCTCCATTCAAGACTGCTTGAACGTGCCGCAAACCTTAACGAAAACTACGGCGGCGGCTCTCTTACCGCCCTGCCCATAATCGAAACACAGGCAGGCGACGTTTCCGCTTATATCCCCACAAACGTTATCTCGATTACCGACGGTCAGATATTCCTTGAAACCGAGCTTTTCAACGCAGGTATAAGACCTGCCGTAAACCCCGGTATCTCCGTTTCCCGTGTAGGCGGCGCTGCTCAGATTAAGGCTATGAAGAAGGTTTCCGGCGCACTTAAGCTTGAATACTCCCAGTACAGAGAGTTACAGGCATTCTCCCAGTTCGGCTCCGACCTTGACGCTGACACAAAGAGCAGACTTGCAAAGGGCGAAAGAATTGTTGCTGTTTTAAAGCAGCCCCAGACCTCGCCCCTGTCTGCTGAAAACCAGGTTATTATAATCTATGCGGTTATCAACAACTACCTCAAGGATATTCCTACTGAGAAGATAAGCGATTTTGAAAAGGAGCTGTTCCTGCATATCGCTTCGGAACATTCCGAAATAACCGACAGTATCCGCAAGGAAAAGGTGCTTACTCCCGAAACAGAGGAGAAGCTTAAAAAGGTACTCGCCGAGTTTTCCGCAAGCTTCTGAGCCCTTTGGTAAAATGATATGAATGAATTTTTAATGATTGTTATTGCAGTAGCCGTAATCATAGTCGGCGTAACTCTGCTATATTTCCTTCTTAACAAGTTTTTTGCCAAGGAGGACAAAAAGCCGAATAAGCCCCAGAAATCCGCCGACATAAAGTCTAAAGCCGACGACGGCAAAAAATCCCGCAGTAAGCCTGCGGAAGCGGCAAAGAAAGCGGCTGACGAGGCGGCAAAGGAAAAGGCGGAAAAGGCAGAAAAGGCTGCCGCCGAAAAGCGCAGGGCTGAAATGCTGAAAAAGACGGTTATAGAAGCAGACCCGAAGGTCCTTGAGCATAGCGTTATCAGAAGAGCGGTAAGCGAAATTACTGCGGAGGACGGCGCTATCGACCTTATAACCGTTATGGCTAACCGTATCGACCGAAGCTACAAGGAGGGTACGGGAAAGGAGCCCGTAAGCGTTTTCTTCGATTCCCCCTCCCTCAGCCGACTTGAACAGGGCGAAATGAAGCTTGTTGCCGAGCATATCTACAATGCGGTAAAGAGCAGGGGCTTCGAGCTTAAGGAAATCGGAAGCGGCGAAAAGGGAACCTATCGTTATCATATTGATAAATACGAAATAAAGGCTTTATAAGCCGATTTATTAAACTCTTGAACTTGAAAGGAGTAAGAACTATGAGTAAAACAGCATTCATTTTAAGTATCATTTCCATAAGCCTTACCGCTGCTTTAGCAGTTGCGGGCGCGTTCTTCTTTCTGACAAAAAACGTGGTCTATATCGACAACGACCGCAGTTAATTCCCTCTATCGTGAAAGGTGTGAAGTGATTTGGCAACCGGCAATATGAAGGATATAAAGCGCCGCATAAAGAGCGTCGGCTCCACAAGGCAGATAACAAAGGCTATGGAGCTTGTGGCTTCCTCGAAGCTGCGCCGTGCAAAACAGCGCTCCGAAGCGGGCAGACCTTATTTTGAAGCCCAGTATGAGCTTATTTCGGAAATCGCCGCTGTGAAAAAGGATTTTACCACAGTTTTCACCGAGGCGAGAGAGGTTAAGCGCCGTCTGTTTATTGTAATTGCAGGAGACAGAGGGCTTGCCGGCGGCTTCAACTCAAACATTCTGAAAGCAGCGGTTGCCGCTCACTCCGGGGACGCCGAAAAGCCGAAGATAATCGCTATCGGCAGAAAAGCGGTTGAATTTTTCGAGAAGCGGGACTACGAGCTTGCGGGAAAATACCCCTATTTCGCCGAAAAGGCAAAAACCGCCGACTGCGCAGATATTGCGGACATCGTGGTTGAAATGTTCAGAAGCGGGGAAATAGACGAGGTTCAGCTTTTCTATACCGCTTTTGTTTCCCCTCTTGTGCAGAACCCCGAGCAGATAAAGCTTCTGCCTATCTCCGGACTCGGTACCGGAACAGGGGAGGACATGGGGCTTATAAACTACGACCCGTCCCCGGAAGCGGTTTTCAACCGAATAGTTCCCAAGTTCATAATGAGTCTTATAAACTGTGCGGTGGTGGAATCCTTCGCCTCCGAACAGGGCGCACGCCGCACCGCTATGGAAAGCGCAACGGACAACGCCGACCAGATGATTTCCAACCTGTCATTAGTATATAACCGTGCGAGACAGGAGAAAATCACCAACGAAATCAACGAAATCGTATCCGGCGCAAATGCGCTGTAATGCTGTTTTCTGCGGCATAGCCGCTCCGCCGCTTTGTGGCGGAACCTATCGGTATGCTTTTATGGGTTATCCGGAAGACAGTAAAACTTTGAAAGGAAAAGCAACAAATGGCTGATAAAAACATTGGTACAGTCGTTCAGATTATCGGTGCAGTTCTTGATATACGTTTCCCCGCCGACTCTCTGCCGAAGCTTCTGAACGCTATCGAAATCGACAATAACGGCTCCCGCCTTGTGGTCGAGGTTGCTCAGCATATCGGCGACGACGTTGTGCGCTGTATCGCTATGGGCAGCACCGATGGTCTTGTAAGGGGAATGAAGGCTGTTGATACGGGAAAGTCAATCACCGTTCCCGTAGGAAACGAAACCTTAGGAAGAATTTTCAACCTCTTAGGAGAGCCTGTTGACAATCTTCCTGCCCCCGAAAACGCAGAGCGCTGGGAAATTCACCGTGCGCCGCCCTCCTACGAGGAGCAGGCTGCCTCAAACCAGGTACTTGAAACAGGAATCAAGGTAGTTGACCTTATTGCACCCTACTTAAAGGGCGGAAAAATCGGTCTTTTCGGTGGTGCAGGCGTTGGTAAGACGGTACTTATCATGGAGCTTATCAACAATATCGCAAAGCAGCACGGCGGACTTTCCGTATTTACCGGCGTTGGCGAACGTACCCGTGAGGGCAACGACCTTTACAACGAGATGAAGGAATCCGGGGTTATCAACAAGACCGCACTTGTTTACGGTCAGATGAACGAGCCTCCGGGAGCAAGAATGAGAGTAGGTCTTTCGGGACTTACAATGGCGGAATACTTCCGTGACAGAGAGGGACAGGACGTACTTCTCTTTATCGACAATATATTCAGATTTACACAGGCAGGCTCCGAGGTTTCTGCGCTGCTGGGACGTATGCCCAGCGCCGTAGGCTACCAGCCTACCCTTGCAACGGAAATGGGCGCTTTACAGGAGAGAATTACCTCCACAAACAAGGGCTCTATCACCTCCGTTCAGGCGGTTTACGTTCCTGCGGACGACCTTACCGACCCTGCTCCTGCAACAACCTTCGCACACCTTGACGCAAAGACGGTTCTTTCGAGAAGTATTTCTTCAATGGGTATTTATCCTGCGGTTGACCCGCTGGACAGCTCCTCGAGAATACTTACACCCGAAATTGTAGGACAGGAGCACTACGAGGTTGCAAGAGCCGTACAGTCCATTCTTCAGCGCTACAACGAGCTTCAGGATATTATTGCAATTCTCGGTATGGACGAACTTGACGACAACGACAAGCTGACTGTTGCAAGAGCAAGAAAGATTCAGCGCTTCCTCTCCCAGCCCTTCAGCGTTGCTGAGCAGTTCACGGGTATGCAGGGAAAATATGTTCCGATTAAGGAAACGATAAGAGGCTTCAAGGAGATTATCGAGGGCAAGCACGACGACCTGCCCGAATCCGCGTTCTTATTCGTGGGAACGATAGACGAAGCTGTTGAAAAAGCTAAGCAGATGCAGGCATAAGGGGGCGAGGTCAGAGCATGACTCCGTTTAAACTTCAGATTATAACTCCCGACGGGGTTTTCTTCGACGGTATGACCGATAATATTGTTGTGCGCACCACCGTAGGCGACAAGGGTATTCTTGCCCGCCACGAGCCCTACGTTGCCGCCCTTACCATAAGCAAGTTCAAGGTAAGGATTGACGGAAATTTCCGCTACGGCGCAATTTCCTCCGGCGTTATCAAGGTGAGCCGTGACAAGACGGTTATTCTCGCACAGAGCTGCGAATGGGCGGACGAAATCGACGTTGACAGAGCCGTTAAGGCAAAGGAACTGGCAGAAAGCCGTATTTCTGAATACACCAGCCTGCCCGACGCCGACGACAAGCAAATGGCAATCGCCGAATACAAGCTGAAACGTGCCCTCAACCGCATAGAAACCTCAAAATTCAGATAATCACAAAGCAAGAGGCGAACAGCCTCTTGTTTTTTTGTGCAGATGTGGAGAGAGATTGAGAGATTTTGAGAGAAAAGAGAATGAGAGAAGACGCTTTTTGAAAAGAAGCTACGCAGCAAGCTGCGCAAAAACTTTCAGACGCTTCGCGGTGCAGGGGCGGGCGTTGATAACAGATTATAAGTGCAGCAATAATCATTACTTGTCAATTAAGCAAAACTGCTCGAAACAGTTCAGCCCACAAGAACCGTGAATGTGCAACAAAATGCCCCGCAAAACAAATGCAGTAATCAAGCTTCAAACGGATGAAACGTCGCACGTTTCCGCCGGGGTCAAGGGGGCGGCGTTAGCCCCCTTGCTCAAAAGCTCTCAAAATATCTCTGTAAATCTCCCCACAATCTAAATGCACAAAAAAGCGGCGGATATTTTGTTAAAACTATAAAATTTTATGGTAACGTTTTCAGCTTATTGCTATTTTCGGAAAAATATTATATAATTAAGACAATGCCGTACTGTTTCTTTAAGAAATAATAGTGCGGCGTGGGTTAATTGGGGCTTATCCCATAAAGAAAGGATTGGTTTACAGCATGAAATTCGGATATTTTGACGACGCTAATAAGGAATACGTCATCACCTCGCCGCAGACTCCTTATCCCTGGATAAACTATCTGGGCACACAAGGCTTCTTCTCCCTTATCTCCAACACAGCAGGCGGCTACTGCTTCTACAAGGACGCAAGACTCCGCAGAATCACACGTTACCGCTACAACAACGTACCTGTTGATATGGGCGGACGTTACTTCTATATAAACGACGACGGTCATGTATGGAATCCGGGCTGGTCTCCTGTAAAGACCCAGCTTGACAGCTACGAGTGCCGCCACGGTATGGGCTACACCATCATAAAGGGCGAGTCCAAGGGTATTGAGGCTAAGGTTACCTTCTTCGTTCCCCAGAACTTCAACGGCGAAATTCAGAAGGTTACAATCACCAACAAGACCGGCGGCTTCAAGAAAATCAAGCTGTTCAGCTTCCTCGAATGGTGCCTCTGGGACGCTAACGACGATACCACCAACTTCCAGAGAAACTTCAATACAGGAGAGGTTGAAATCGAAGGCAGCACAATCTACCACAAGACAGAGTACAAGGAGCGCCGCGACCACTTCGCATTCTACTCTGTAAACACCAAAATCAAGGGCTTCGACACCGACAGAGAGTCCTTTATGGGACTTTACAACGGCTTCGGCAACCCTCAGACCGTTATGAACGGCTCACCCAGCAACTCTGTTGCAGACGGCTGGTCGCCTATCGCTTCCCACTACATCGAAATCGACCTTGAGGCAGGGGAGAGCAAGGACCTTGTATTCGTTCTCGG
This sequence comes from Ruminiclostridium sp., assembly GCA_051882315.1. Taxonomy (GTDB): domain Bacteria; phylum Bacillota; class Clostridia; order Oscillospirales; family Ruminococcaceae; genus Ruminiclostridium_E. The sequence goes on along the minus strand of JBJERM010000030.1, from coordinate 21,510 downwards.
CTATGTTGAGAACAAGGTTGAGGAAAAGTTTGCCCCCGACCTTACTCCCGACGATAAGCTTATCACTACTGCAAACAGCAAGACAAATATAATCAACAAGACCAAGGCGCACGAGATGATTGCTATGTGCGACACCGCCGAAAAGGCAGACAAGCTCTTCGAGGAGCTTAAGGCGTACTGGAATACCCTTCTTTGCCAGTACCACGTTGACTGCCCCGACGAAAAGGTCAACAGAATGGTTAATATCTGGAACCAGTACCAGTGCATGGTTACCTTCAATATGTCCCGCTCCGCTTCCTACTTTGAAAGCGGTATAGGCAGAGGCATGGGCTTCCGTGACAGCAACCAGGACCTTCTTGGCTTCGTACACCAGATTCCCGAAAGAGCAAGAGAACGTCTTATCGACCTTGCGGCTACAATGCTTGAGGACGGCGGCGCTTACCACCAGTACCAGCCCCTTACAAAGAAGGGCAACCACGAGCTTGGCTCAAACTTCAACGACGACCCGCTGTGGATGATTCTTGCGGTTGCAGCTTACTTAAAGGAAACAGGCGACAAGACCATACTTACCGAAATGGTTCCCTACGAGAACGACGAGAGCAAGGCTGCTACAATGCTCGACCACATGAAGAGAGCCTTCAACCATGTTTGCACAAAGGTAGGACCTCACGGACTGCCCTTAAGCGGACGTGCAGACTGGAACGACTGTCTTAACCTCTCCTGCTTCTCCGACAAGCCCGGCGAGTCCTTCCAGACCTACAACAACAAGGAAATGTTCACCGAGCCGCCTTTCTACAGCCAGGTTGCAGAGTCCGTTATGATTGCAGGTATGTTCGGCTTTATCGGACCGGAATATGCCGCTATGTGCAGAATGATGGGTGACGAGGCTGAAGCGCAGAGAGCGGAAGAAGCTGTTAAGAAGATGAACGAAGCAACCATGAAGTACGGCTACGACGGCGAATGGTTCCTGCGTGCTTACGACCACAACGGCAACAAGGTTGGTTCTCACGAGTGCGAGGAGGGCAAGATATTCATTGAGCCTCAGGGCTTCTGTGTTCTTGCAGGTCTTGGCAAGGAAACAGGCGACGACATCAAGACTCTTGACAGCGTTGACAAGTACCTTAACTCCGACCACGGTCTTGTACTTAACAATCCTGCATTTACACATTACTACATTCAGTACGGCGAAATCTCCACATATCCCGGCGGATACAAGGAGAACGCAGGTATCTTCTGCCACAACAACGCTTGGATTATGTGTGCAGAGGCTGCTGTTGGCAGAGGCGACAAGGCGTTTGAATACTACTCAAAGATTGCGCCTGCATTCAGAGAGGAATTTTCCGACCTGCACAGAACCGAGCCCTACGTTTACGCTCAGATGATTGCAGGTAAGGACGCTCCCAGACACGGCGAGGCTAAGAACTCCTGGCTCACAGGTACGGCTGCTTGGAACTTTGTTGCTATTTCCCAGTACATCTTAGGCGTTAAGCCCAAGTACGACGGACTTGAAATCAGCCCCTCAATCCCCAAGGCTTGGGACGGCTTCACGATTTCAAGACTTTTCCGCGGCGCTACCTACAACATCACCGTTAAGAACCCCGACCACGTTTGCAGCGGCGTAAAGTCCATGACTGTTGACGGCAAGCCCGTAGACGGCAACCTTATCCCCGCTTTCGCAAACGGCACTCACACCGTTGAAGTTATCCTCGGCTAAGATTTATCAAGAAATGCGCTTTCGGTTAAACCGAAAGCGCATTTTTGTTTTCAGAGAGAAAAAGAGATTTTAAGAGAATAGAGAGGAAAATATTTGCGTTTTTATGAGATAATGAGAGAATAAAAGAAAAGAGAAGGACGCTTTTTGAAAAAAGCTTGGCAAAAACTTTCAGACGCTTCGCGGTGTAGGGGCGGGAGTTGCGAACAGTATGAAAGAACAGCAAAAACCATTACTAACCCCATTAAGCAGACCTGCCAAAGCAAGCAAACCCACAAAACCCGTGAATGTGCATCTGTCTTCCTCCACAAATCAAATGCAGTAATCAAGCTTCAATGGGGTGGAGCGCCCTTGCGCTCCCGCCGGGGTCAAGGGGGCGGCGTTAGCCCCCTTGCTTAAGCTCTCAAGCTCTCACTCGGGCAGCTCTACCGCCACGGTTGTAACCTCCGCAGGGCGTGAGTCTGCGATAATCTCTATATCATCTGTCACAGGCTCTCCGCCCTCTTTCAGCGGAATAGTGAGATTGCCGATTGTAACGGAAGAGATAAGGGCGGTGTTGACGGGGGATTTTAGGCTTATACCGAACTCAGCGGTTTTGCCGTTGCTGCTGCCAAAGCCGCTGCGGTCGATACCGTAAAGCTTTGTGCCGTCATCAAGGGTAAGAACAATTTCATCACCCAAATAATCCGAGCTATCGGGGTTGTCGGTGTATTCTGCGCTTATCATAAAGGGGCTGACTATTATTCTTTCTATGAATAAAGTCGTTCCGTCGTGCATGGTGGCTTCTCTGCCTACTTCCTTTCTGATTGTGTCGGCGGTATCAATAAAATCAATGGGGATTTCGATTGAAACGCCGCAGTCAACGCTTTCCGGTTCTTCGGCAAAGGTAAGGAAGTTCCCGTCTTCATCAAATATCTTGATATTACGGGTAAGCTTTTCAAAGTCGAAAGTAACCGTTCTTCCGCCGAGAGAAACGCCGTGGACATTTACCGTAATCATATAGGTAAACACATTTCCGTTAATCTGCGGCTGGGTAATGTTCGTACCGCAGCCCCATGTAGCTTTCGGGTCAACTCCCGACACGTCAATTTCGGGCCGTATTATCCAAGCGCCGTACTCCCTGCTTTCCGGACCGTAGGTAAGGGGGAAATCCTCGCCGAAAATAACGTCAAGCACCATGCAAACCGAAGTATCCGTTGCGGTTACTCCTTTTATGTGCAGGTCGTAGCCGTCCAGCTCATAAGTCCTGTCGATAACCTTGCCCTGCTTTTCAAAATCGTAGTCGAAAAGCTCTGCGCCGGTATTATCCTCGCTCGCCCCTTCTGCCTGCTGCACATAAGAAGCCTCAGACTTAAAGAAAGCGCCGAACACCTTATTGAAATCCCAGCCGCAGTAAGCGCCCACCGCGGTTACGGTGCCGCAGACGGCAAGGGAAGCAGCACAGACTGCAATAAGAGGCTTTTTTATACTCTTTTTTATCTTTTTATCCATTTTTTCCGCCTTTCCGAGCACTCCAAAGAGCAGCTCATCATCGCTTCTCGCAGGAGTGATTTTATCGAAAAGAGCGTTATATTCAGTTTTCATCGTAACCCTCCTTTAAGAGCAGTTCCTTTAGCAGCTTACGGGCGCGTGAAAGCCTTGTTGTTACCGCCGAGGGGCTTATTCCCGTAATTTCCGAGATTTCCTTAACGGAAAAGCCCTCGTAATAGTAGAGATAAAGGATTCCGCCGTATTTTTGGGGCAGGTTCTTCACGCTTTCAAGCAACGCCTTTTCACGGGGAGTTTCTGCGGGAATATCCTCCGAAAGCTCCCTGCGCCTTGTAAGCCAGCCGGATTTAAGCAGGTTTTTTGAGAGATTGACCGTAACACGAAGCAGCCACGCCTTCACGTTTTCCTCTGCGGCAAAGCGCTGCTCCGAGCGGTAAAGCCGCAGGAAAGCCTCCTGACACACGTCTTCCGAGTCCTCCCGGTTTTTAAGATAGCTGTAAGCAAGGCGGAAAACCGTGCCGTGAAAACGGCTTATGTATTCCGCAAGCTCCTTTTCGGTCATTCTCTCACCTCCTGCATTTAAGGCAACACCGCACAATTAACGGCTGCCGCCTTTGCCGCACGCTTACTTGCATATTTTCCGTCATCTTGCACAGAAATTTCTTGACATACGTTAGTATGCCTGCGAAATTTCTGTACAATCTGACGAAAAATCTGACTGCGTAATCGCACGACAATAATTATGCGGTATTGCCTTAATTTTCCTGAAAGCGCTTTCTGTTTATAAGACAATCGAAAAGGGGGAAATGTCACAGATTTTTGCAAAAAAATACACCGACAGCCTGTGCCGGTGTATTGATATTATTTCATCAAAGCTATAAACGCCTTAGCCTTATTTACGATAAGCTTGTCGTTATCGTATGTAAGGTGGGAGACCGCCTGACCTATTTCTACCCAGCGTATCTCGGAAATCTCCTCAAGCTGGGGCTTGGTGTCGTTGTTAAGCGCTTTGGCTACAAAGTAAACAACGGTTTTGCTGGTATCTCGTCTTGGTGAGAAGGAAACGGTTTCTCTGAAGCCCGAGTCAATAAGCACGTCGATATTCGTTTCTTCCTTAATTTCCCTTGTGGCAGTCTCAACCTCGGTTTCCCCGTTTTCAACGTGCCCCTTCGGGAAAGACCAGTAGCCCGACTTTATGTGCCGTATCAGAAGAATTTCCGTGTTGCCGTGAAATCTTCTGTAAACGATAGCGCCGCAGGACTTTTCGTAATTCATCGGCTCAATCCTTTCAAAAATAGTAGCGGTAAAGTAAACTTTACCTTATATTGATTTTATTATACCATAAAATTTCCGTTTTGTCACTCTTTTTTCGGGATTTTTTTGAAGCAGGGGCAAAAAAGCCCTGCACAAAAGAAAAAAATTAAGACAGAGCAAAGAATATTGACACCTGCCCGCATATAAAGTATAATATAATTATGAAGAAAAAAGGGGAAATTTGTATGGCAAGACAGCAGGACAACAGAAATTTCAGCAGGGTAAAAAGCCCCGCCACAATAGAAGCCCAGATTGAAAAGCTTAAAAGCAGGGGATGTATAATCGAGGACGAGGAACATGCGGTAAACGCCCTTTCCCACATAAATTACTACCGCCTTGTGCATTATTTCTCGGTTTTTCTCAAGGATAAGCATACATATCGTGAGGGCACAAGCTTTGAAACGGTTATGCATATCTACGATTTCGACAGGCTGCTGCGCTCCCTGCTTCTTACGGTTTTAGAGGAGATTGAGATTACGCTCAGAGCCCACGTTTCCAACTATCATGCCCTTAAATACGGCGCTTTAGGCTATCTTAACGAGGCAAGCTTCGACTGCCGCCACAACCACAAGCAGTTTTTAAACAAGGTTGACCGCATGATTGAGAGCAACACGGGAGAGGAAATGGTTACTCACCACATGAAAAAGTACGGCGGCGCTTTCCCGCTGTGGGTTATTATGGAGCTGTTCAGCTTCGGAACTCTCAACACCTTTTTCTCCGACCTTATAACCGAGGATAAGCGGGCTATCGCTCAGGAGGCCTTCGGTCTGCCTTACCGCTGTGTGGAAAACTGGCTCCAATGCCTTTCGTCCCTTAGAAACCACTGCGCCCACTACAACAGGCTTTACGCCAACGATTTCCCAGATACCCCGAAGCAGCCACCCGACTCCGACCGACCTATCTCAAACACCCTTTTTGACTATATTATAATAATGAAATACCTCTACCCCCGAAAAGAGCGCTGGAACAGCGTTTTCCTCGCCCGCCTTGCCATGCTTATCGCCGAATACAGCGACGTCGTGGAACTGAATCTCATCGGCTTCCCCGATAACTGGCGGGAGCTGCTGGCACAGGACGGAGGACTTTGAGAGAGGCAGAGAGCTGTGGAGAATTTAAGAGATTTTGAGATTTTGAGATTTTGAGCCAAGGGGGCTAACGCCGCCCCATTATAATCAATTCTTCCTCTTGAGGAGGTATGCGCCATAGCGCATACCGACGGGTTCAAAAATCGTAGATTTTTGAACATACCCCATCGGGGAGCGCAAGGGCGCTCCACCCCAAGAAGCTTGATTTATGGTCTTGCTTATTGGGGATATTTTTTATGCACATTCGCAGGTTTTCTGCTGAATTTTTTGCAGTACTGCCCGAAAAAGAAACAGCAAGGCAATAAATCCTTGCTGTTGTTTCCTGTTGTTTGCTTTGTGCGAAGCGGCTGAAAGTTTTTCGCGCAGCTTGCTGCGTAGCTTCTTTTCAAAAAGCGTCCTCTCTTTTTCTCTAAACTCTCTTCTCTCTCAAAACTCTCCTATCTCTCCCCATTCTCTCCGCTGTTCCATTTATAGCCGAAGCCCCAGACGGTTTGGATGTAGCGGGGGTGGGAGGGGTCGTCTTCGATTTTCATTCTTATGCGGCGGATATTAACGTCAACGATTTTCTCGTCGCCGCAGTAGGCGCAGCCCCATATCCTTTCAAGCAGCGTGTCACGGTCGATAGGGGAGCCTTCGTTTTTTATAAAATATTCGAGAATATGATATTCTACCTGTGTAAGGTCAAGAAGCTTGCCGTTTTTGGTTATCGTCCTGCGGCGGGCGTCAATGTAGAAGGGGCCGGAGGAAATATCCGGGTTTATCTCCTCGCTGGGACGGGAGAGGGAAACACGGCGGTAAACTGCGTCAACACGGGCAACCAGCTCTGAGGGGGAAAAGGGCTTTGTTATGTAATCGTCTGCGCCCATCATAAGGCTGTTTACCTTGTCCATCTCACGGCTTTTGGCGGAGAGCATAATAATACCCATTGTTTCGCTCCTGCCACGTAGGAATTTGCAGACCTGACAGCCGTCCATACCCGGCATCATTATGTCCAGCACCGCAACGTCAAAGCGAAGCCCGCTGTTCCATAAATCAATCGCCTTTTCGCCGCAGTCAGCGTCAAAAACCTCGTAGCCCGACCGCTTCAGATGTATTACAATAAACTCTCTGATCGTCTCCTCGTCCTCGCAGACGAGCACCTTTTTAGATTCAACTATCATATTGCACCTATCGTATTATGAAAAAGTCCTTAAGCTCAGATTCCGTAAGGGAAAGCTCGTCTCCCGCATTTATTTTTGCATAGAAGCTGTAACCCGTAGCTTCGCTTTTGCCGAGGCTTATATATCCTTTGGGTGCAGTCGCCGGGTCGGGGGAAACCGAGCGTATTTCAAGAAGCTCCTGCCCTGTTTCTCTCTTTTCCGCGTTATAGCGGGAAAATTTTACAGTCCCGTCGGAAATAGAAACCGATGCAGTTACAAGCCCCTGCCAGCGGGGAGGAATAATAAACGTAAAATCTCCCCTTATTCCCGAATAGGAGCGGTATTTCTCCTTAAGCTTAGTTCCCCTGTCCGCTATCTCGTACCAGATAGTCATATTAACCTGCTCGGGTTTTGTAAGATTTTCGTAGCTGGGGAAGGGGGCGGTTGCAGGGATTTCAATTATCCCGTCGCTGTCAATATCCGCCGAATAAAGGTTCGGCGTATAGCTGTTTACCCGCCTTGAAATGCCTGCCTCGGAAAGGGCGGTAACTGCCGCAAGACGGTTTTCGTAGCAGATAAGTGCGTCTGTTGAAAAGCTTCCGTCGGAAAGAGCGTAGTCAATGAATATTGCGGGAACTCCGCTTTTATCCCAGCTTCCCGAAATAACGTTCTTGTATTCCGAAAAGCCAACCTTAAGCTGTGCGGAGCCGATAACGCCGAACTCTCCCTCCCGCCAGCCTAAGGTCTGGGCGGCGGCGGTTCCTGCCACACGGTCAGCGGATATAAGGAACATTTCCTCCTTGCCGTTTCCGTCGGCGTCGAATACATCCATATAGGAATGCCTGCCGCTGAAAACCTCACGGGGGCTTCCGTCGCTGAATTTTATAACGCTTGAAGCCATGTCCGAGGAATTTTGTATGTAATAGGTTATTATTATGCTTGTTTCGCTGTCCCCGAGGTCCTTGAACATAACCCGCTCAACCTCGCTGCCCGAGGCGGAGAAGTCGTAAACGGAAACCCACTTTCCCTCCTGCATATCAAGGAAGTTTATCCGAAGGGAAGAGCCTTCCGCAACATTCGGCTTCTCGTAAAAGACAATAGCTTCATTCGTAGGCTCGCTGTCTATGTCCTGAACCACAAAGGCGCTGCGGTACTGACCGCTTTTCGGGTATTTAAGGGAAACCGAACCGCCTGCCGCAGTTCTCAGAGCCTCGTATATTGCGGTCTGCTCCTCGCCAAGGCGGGGCGGGCTTAAAAGCTCCTCAACCGAAGCCGCCGAGCAGGAGGAAAGAGCCGCCGCTACAATTACTGCCCCTAAAATAACCTTTTTACTTTTCATTCTTACTTCTTTTCCGCCAGGTATTCTATATCCTTTTTCTTTTCGGTATAGAAAAGGGTGAACAGGAACGCTCCCGAAAGCACCAGCATACAAAGGGCGTCGCTGTTTACGCCGCTTATACCCTTGACTGCCTCTCCGCCGAAAAGAACAGCAGCGGCTTTTGCAAGAACGCAGGTTCCCGAAAGCAGAAAGGTAAAGCCCGCCGCAATTATTTCCCGCATACGGGAGCTTTTTGTTTCAAGCCGAGCGTAAAAGCGGGCGCAGGAAAGGGTGAAGACCGTCATGCAGATATAGCCGAACAGGAGAATGAGGTTTTCCGAATGGTTCAGCACGATAAGGTCGGAATTGAAGAAAGCCGCTGTTTCAAGGAACCAGTAGGCTGCAAGGAAAATGTGGATATGCCCCGTATATGCGGGAGGAACGGTATTTTTCAGCATTATAAAGCCCAGCGCCGCATAGATGAGAGAGGCGATAACCGCTCCCGCATTTTCAAAAAAGCCTGCAATAGACCGCTCAAGGGGCATATAGCCTGTAACGCTTGTTATTGTAATAAGGGCTGCAATAAGAAAAGCAACGCCAAGGGGCTGGGTTGCGCTTTCGCCCATTCCGTCAGAGGACAGGAAGTAAGCTGCGTTGCCCCTCTTTTTACCTACTGCCGCAAAAACTACAAAGCCAACCGCCGCCGCTCCAAGCAGGATATATATGAGAAGCCCCATAGCCTCTGTCCCCGACTTGAAAAAGCCTGTGGAAAAGTCCATAATTGTAACGTACTGGAAAAAGCGAACTGCCGCCGCTGCTACTATTGCGGCGCAGGAAAATAACAATATTGCCTTGCCTGATTTTGTCTTCATTTGCATAACTTCCTTTCAAGCCCTTGCTGTAATACTTAATATTATAGTATATTTCAACCGCTAAGTCAATATAATTGAATGAAAATAAGGTGATAAGAAGGAAGGTTAAAATCTTGAAAGACAAGCTTTTTATGATAATTTTTATGGCGGCGGCGATTTTTCTTACTCCGCTTTTGGTTAGGGGCAGTACTGCTTTTGCTTACTCAGCTTTTCCCGAGAAGCTAACGGTTCTGCTTACGGAAAGCGGCGAGGTGCGGGAAATGACCGCAAAGGAATACATAACCGGCTGTATTGCGGCGCAGATACCCATAGATTACGAGCAGGAGACCCTTAATGCACAGGCTGCCGCTGCCGCAACCTACGCTCTGCGGCTTATGCTGGATTTCGGGGACAACCCTGATAACGCCCCCGAAAACGCCGATATTTCCGACAGCCCCAAGCTCTGCCAGCCCTTCTACACCGAGGAGAAGTGCAAGGAGCTTTACGGCACGGACTACGCAAGGTACAAGAGCAGCCTTGAAAAGGCGGCGGAATACGGACTAAGCCACATAATAACCTATGAAAATCAGCCTATTTACGCCGTTTATCACTCCGTAAGCGCAGGAAAGACCTGCTCCGCTTTACCCGTATGGGGCAGGGACTTTCCGTATCTTCAGCCCGCCGAAAGCGCCGCTGACACGGGTTACAGGAACTTCCTCTGCGTAAACGAGATTACCGCCGAGAAAGCCCGACTTGCCCTTGCCGCCTACAACCCGGATATTGAGGTGCCCGCCGACTGCGCTAAATGGTTCACAGAGCTTAACGCCAACGAGGACGGCTACGTTATTTCGGTAAAGATAGGTGCAAATATCTTCTCCGGCGGCGACATCTGGCGCATATTCGGTCTTCGCTCCACCGCCTTCACCGTCTCCTACTCCGACGGCGTTTTCTCCTTTACAACCAAAGGCTACGGCCACGGCGCAGGACTAAGCCAGTACGCCGCCAACGAAATGGCAAAATCCGGCTCCTCGGCGGCAGATATTCTGCGGCATTATTATGGAGATGATGTGAGATTTTGAGGAGAGCAAGAGAAAAGAGAAAATAGATTTTCAGCCCTTTTGTAAGAAGGGACCGCAGCAAGCTGCGCAAAAACTTTCAGCCGCTTCGCGCAAGGCGGGCGCAAAAGCAAACAACAGGAAACAGCAGCAAGGACTCGTAAGCCTTGCTGTTTTCTTTTTGCACAGGCCTGCAAAAATTCAGCAGAAAAACTACGAATGTGCAGCAAATCTACCCCCACAAAACAAATGCCGCAATCAAGCTTCAAACGGGTCAAGCGCCGTCGCGCTTGCCGGGGGTATGTTCAAAAATCTACGATTTTTGAACCCGTCGGTATGCGCTATGGCGCATACCTCCTCAAGAGGAAGAATTTATTATAATGGGGCGGGCAGCCCCCTTGCTACAAAAACACAATATTTTTCTCTCAAAATCTCTTTTCTCTATAAAATCTCTTTTATTTCTACCCGAAATATGGTATAATAAGAACGATGTTGACAAAAGAAAGGAATGACAGAAAAAATGATGAAGCTGCTGGGCTATTTAAGGCACGGGTATATGAAAGAAACCGTGTTAAGCCCGCTTTTTAAGTGCATTGAGGCAGTGCTGGAGCTGTTTGTGCCTGTGGTGGTTGCGGATATAATCGACAAGGGCATTGGCGGCGGCGACAAGGGGTACGTTATAATTATGTGCCTTTTGCTGGCAGGAATAGGTCTTACGGGGCTGCTTTTCTCGGTAACGGCGCAGTTTTTTGCGGCAAAAGCGGCGACCGGCTTCGGGAAACGGGTAGGCGGAGCCCTTTTCCGCCATATACAGAAGCTGTCCTATACCGACCTTGACGAAACGGGAACTTCTACCCTTATAACCCGTATGACAAGCGACCTGAATCAGGTGCAGACGGGAGTCAATATGACTCTACGGCTTTTGCTGCGCTCTCCCTTTATAGTTTTCGGCGCTATGATTATGGCGTTTACGATTGATGTGCAGTCCGCACTTATCTTTGTAGCGGCAATTCCCGTACTTTCGGCTATTGTTTTCGGAATTATGCTTGTCTGCATACCCCTTTACAAAAGCGTTCGTGAAAAACTGGACAAGGTACTTGGCAAAACGAGGGAAAACCTTACCGGCGCAAGGGTAATACGAGCGTTCTGCAAGGAAGAAAAGGAAATCGGGGAGTTTGAAGCGGCAAATGCTGTGCTTACCGACGAACAGAAGCACGTCGGCAGGATTTCCGCTCTTATGAATCCCCTTACCTTTGCGGTTATAAATATTGCTATAATCGCCCTTATATGGTGCGGCGCTTGGCGGGTTGACAGCGGAGCGCTTACTCAGGGCGAGGTTGTTGCCCTTTACAACTATATGTCACAGATACTTGTTGAGCTTATAAAGCTTGCAAGCCTTATAATCACCATTACAAAGGCGGTTGCCTGCGGAAACCGTATTGAGGCAGCCCTTGAAAGCGGCGAGGGAATGAGCGAGGGTACGGAAAGCGGCGGTTTTTCGGGCTATAAGTACTCCGTAGAGTTCCGTAACGTAAGCTTCGGCTATAAGGGCGGCGGAGAAAGCTCCCTTGAGGACATAGACTTTGCCGCAGAAAAAGGCTCTGTTATAGGCATTATCGGCGGTACAGGCTCGGGCAAAACCACCCTCGTTAACCTTATCCCCCGTTTTTACGAGGCTACAAAGGGGGACATATATATTGACGGAATAGATATAAAGGACTATAAAACAGAAGCCCTCAGGGAGAAAATCGGAGTTGTTCCCCAGAAAGCCGCTCTTTTTAAGGGCAGTATCCGTGACAATATGAAGTGGGGCAACGAAAACGCCACCGACGAGGAAATCTATAAGGCTCTTGAAATAGCACAGGCAAAGGAAGTGGTTGAGGGGAAAGAGGGCGGACTTGACTACGTTATCGAACAGGGCGGAAGAAACCTGTCCGGCGGTCAGCGGCAAAGACTTACGATTGCACGGGCGCTTGTGAAAAAGCCGGAAATCCTTATACTTGACGACAGCGCTTCAGCTCTTGACTTCGCAACAGACGCAAGGCTCAGAAAAGCGCTGAAAGAGCTTACCGATACCACGGTATTCATCGTTTCTCAGCGTACATCCTCAATCCGCCACGCTGACAAGATAATCGTACTTGACGACGGAAAGGCAGTAGGCACGGGAACGCATGACGAGCTGCTGGAAAGCTGTCAGGTTTATTCCGAAATCTATAATTCCCAGTTCAGAAAGGAGGGTGCGGCAGGTGAAAGCAACTGATAAAAAAGAGAAAAAGGACAGAAAATCGGGCGGCGCTCTCAAGAAGGTACTGCACTATATAAAAAGATATTCTCCCCTTATGGTTATTTCCGTTCTGCTTGCGGCGGCAAGCGTAGCGGGAACTCTCTATATCCCTATTGTAATCGGACAGGCTATCGACTGTATTGTTGGTGCAGGAGCAGTTGACTTCGGCGCAATCCTTCCTTACCTTATCCGTGCGGGAATTGCGGCGGCGGCTACGGCGCTTATGCAGTGGGTTATGAGCGTTATCAACAACAGGGTTGCATTTAATGTTGTTCGGGATATAAGAAGCGAGGCTTTCAGGAAAATCGAATGCCTGCCCCTTAGCTTTATCGACAGCAGGCAGACGGGAGATATTGTAAGCCGTGTTATTTCCGACGCTGACCAGTTCGCAGACGGTCTGCTTTTAGGCTTTTCACAGCTTTTCACCGGCGTTGCAACGATTTTGGGCACATTAGGCTTTATGCTTACTCTCGACCCATTTATAACCCTTGTGGTGGTTGTTCTTACGCCCATTTCCCTTTTTGTGGCAAAGTTCATATCCAAGAGAACCTACAATATGTTCAAGCTCCGCTCTGCTACCTTAGGGGAACAGACCGCCTTTATTGACGAAATGATAGGAAATCAGAAGATAGTAAAGGCGTTTTCCTACGAGGAACGGGCTTGCGAGCAGTTTGACGAGATTAACGAAAGGCTGGAGAAATGCTCCCTTAAGGCAACCTTTTTCTCCTCCCTTACAAACCCCTGCACAAGATTTATAAACAGTATCGTTTACGCAGCAGTAGGGCTTTTCGGAGCGCTTGCTGCAATAAACGGCGGCATTACGGTAGGCGCTTTGTCCTGCTTTTTAAGCTACGCAAACCAATACACCAAGCCCTTTAACGAGATTTCGGGAGTTGTTACGGAATTGCAAAACGCACTTGCCTGCGCCGCAAGAGTATTTGAGCTTATAGAAGCCGAGCCTCAGCCCTCCGACGAGGGAGCAAGGCAGCTTTCCGACGTAAAGGGCAACGTTGCTCTCGAAAACGTAAGCTTCTCCTACACTCCCGACAAGAAGCTTATTGAGAATTTCAATCTGACTGTAAAGCCGGGACAGAGGGTTGCGATTGTAGGCCCTACTGGCTGCGGAAAGACCACGGTTATAAACCTGCTTATGCGGTTTTACGACGTAAACAGCGGAAAAATCACAGTTGAGGGAGAGGACATAAGGGAAGTTACCCGAAACAGCCTGCGCTCCTCCTACGGAATGGTGTTGCAGGAAACATGGCTTAAAAGCGGCACTATACGGGAAAATATAACTATGGGTAAGCCGGAGGCTACCGAGGAAGAGATAATTGCGGCGGCTAAGGCAGCCCACTCCCACGGCTTTATCAAAAGGCTTAAAAACGGCTACGACACCGTTATCGGCGAGGACGGCGGCTCACTTTCCCAAGGTCAGAAGCAGCTGCTCTGCATAACAAGGGTTATGCTCTGTCTGCCGCCTATGCTTATTCTTGACGAAGCTACCTCCTCAATCGACACAAGAACGGAAATAAAGATACAGGACGCCTTTTCCCGCCTTATGCAGGACAGGACAAGCTTTATCGTTGCCCACCGTCTTTCCACAATCCGTGACGCTGACATAATTCTTGTAATGAAGGACGGAAATATAATTGAGCAGGGCAATCACACCGAACTGCTCAAAAAAGGTGGATTCTACGCTACCCTATACAATAGTCCATTTGAAGCTGTATAAGCATAGCAAACGTCATATCGACTTTTTCTACAAGCTGATATTTCTACCCGCCGAAGGCGGGTAGAAATATATATGCTGCAAATACTGTCATAATCGGAAGTCTGTCCTCATACATTTTGATGAGGTGATGGCTTTGTCCGAATCAAGCAAATACACTGAGCTTGCAAAAAGGGCGGGAACCTACGTTCTCTCGACAGCGGCAGGCGCAGCCACAGCGGTTATTTTCCTGCTTCTCTCTGCGCTTATAATGTACGTTTTCGGTCTGCCGCCCTATTTTGCGGGCTTTCTTTCTCTTTTTTCCTTAGGTGCAGGCTGTATGCTGTCGGGTTATATCTGCGGAAAGATAAAGACCCGAAGCGGACTTCGGCACGGTTTTCGCTGCGCTGTTATACTTATTGCCCTATGCGTTCTCGGCGCTCTTATCTGCGGAACCCTCGACGGCTCCTCCGCCATCGCAAAAACCCTTACCGCCGTTATAACCGGCTGCACCGGCGGCGTTCTCGGCGTAAACAAGCACTAAGGCAACACCGCACAATTAGCGGCTAACGCCTTTGCCCCACGCTTGCTTGCATCTTTTCCGCCATATTGCACCGTAATCCCTTGACATACATAGAGTATGCCTGCGGAATTACGGCACAATCTGACGAAAAATCTGGCTGCGCAATCCTGCGACAATAATTATGCGGTATTGCCTTAAAATCTCCCCTGTATCGGCAGATACAGGGGAGATTTTACTTGTGAGATGTTAGAGAGGGTAAGAGAGGGCGAGAGAGATTGAGAGAAAAAAGATTTTCAGCCCTTTTGTAAGAAGGGACCGCAGCAAGCTGCGCGGAAAACTTTCAGCCGCTTCGCGGTGTAGGGGCGGGCAGCCCCCTTGGCTCGTTGTTTTTTCTATTTTTAAAGGTCGTCGCTTGTTCGCTCGCCTGTTCTTATACAGCAGGTTTCATAAACGGGGATAACGAAAATCTTTCCGTCGCCGGGAGCGCCTGTACGGTTGGCGTCTATTATAAGCTTTACTACCTTGGGCACGTCATCGTCTGCCACAACAATACTGAACAGCCGCTTTGCTATAAGCCGCCTGTGGGCGGAGGCCGCATTGTCTCCCGCAGCGAAAAATGCACCGGAAGGGTCGGGCAGGACAGGCTTTTTTCCCCGCCCCAGACATTTGCGGCAGCAAAAGCCCGCAAAGCCGTTAAGGTCAAGTGCTTTTTTCGTATCCGCAACCTTGTTGACCCGTATAAAAGAAAGAATTTCCTTCATAGCGCCTCCTTAAAGTCCCTTTTCGCCGGTGCTTATGGTGTACGCCTCCTCAACGGGCATAACAAAAATTCTTCCGTCACCGGGAGTGCCCTGACCGGTACGGGCGCTTTTGGTTATAATCGAAATTATCTTATCCTTGTTACAGTCCTCGCATACTATCATAAGCAAATCCTTCGGCAGCTCGTCGTAAACCACGCCGCCCGCCTGTATGCCCTTCTGCTTGCCTCTTCCGAAAACGTCCAGCTTTGTAACAGCGGGAAAGCCCTCGTCGGCAAGCGCCTCCATAACCTCGGCGGATTTTTCGGGGCGGACAATCGCTCTTATAAGTACCATTAACAGGAAACACCTCTTTCGCAGTTAAGTTTATGTAACAGCTTGTGGAAAAGCCTTTTAATGATTAAGAATAAAGAAAACCGAATAATGGATAAAAATTGTATCGGCTTGCGCCGATAGGTTTAATAAAGATATTATATGTATAATTATTCAAAATCATATATCAGAGTTTATAAACAGTCTGTATATAATATTTTATTATACACAAATCCCCGCCTTTTCACAATACGCAATTTGCATAATGATTATTGTTGATTTTGTCCAATTTTGAAAAATCTGAAAATTTCTGCTGCTTTCGGTTATTTTTTCCGAAAAATAATGACAAACGGGAATTTTTGTGATATAATAAGCTTTAAATACACTATATTTACTGCAAAAGGGCGGTAACACCATAAATATTGAAACAAAATGCCTTCATTCGGGCTATTCTCCCGATAACGTAAGCCGATTTACCGGAGCACAGCCTATGTTTATAACTCCACCGCCGCTGTTGAAAAGAAGATTGCGGATATAGAAATAGGTTTCGCCGCAATAAACTAATGCACAAAAAGTATTGAAATAAAATATTGTCTATGGTATAATAATTATTTGCATAAGAAAAAAGAACCAAGAAAGGAACTAAGACAAATGGCAAAGGTAGTAAAGTTCGGCGGAAGCTCTCTCGCCGACGCTAACCAGTTCCGCAAGGTTGCGGAAATCATAAGAAGCGACAAGGAACGCAGATATGTTGTTCCCAGCGCACCCGGAAAGCGCTTTTCCGACGACGTTAAGGTTACGGATATGCTGTATAAGTGCTACGACGAGGTATCAAAGGGCGCAAACGCTCTTGCGGCGTTTATGCCTATTGCAGACAGATTCAACGGCATTATCTCCGACCTGGGGCTTACAATTTCCCTTGACGACGAATTTGAAATTATAATGGAGAATTTCCGCAAAAAGGCTGGAAGAGATTATGCTGCCAGCAGAGGCGAATACCTTAACGGTATAATTCTTGCGAATTACCTGGGCTTTGAGTTCGTTGACGCCGCTAAGGGCATTTTCTTCCGCCCCGACGGAGAGTTCGACCCCGACCTTACAGACGCTACCTTAGCTTCTATCCTTGAGGGCTACGACTGTGCAGTAATCCCCGGCTTCTACGGCGCAAAGCCCGACGGCACAATAAAGACCTTCTCCCGTGGCGGAAGCGACTTTACAGGCTCAGTTGTTGCAAGAGCAATAAATGCGGATATGTACGAAAACTGGACGGACGTTCCCGGCTTTGCGGTTGCAGACCCCAGAATTGTTGACAACCCCAAATTTATCGACGTTATAACCTACCGTGAGCTTCGTGAGCTTTCCTATATGGGCGCTACCGTTCTTCATCAGGACGCTATCTTCCCCGTAAGAAACGCTAAAATCCCGATTAATATAAAGAACACCAACGACCCCGCCGCAAAGGGCACAATGATTGTTCCCGAGGCTCCCGAGGGCAAGAATGAGCATATCATTACAGGTATTGCAGGACGAAAGAATTTCAGCGTTGTTTGCCTTGAAAAGGACGAGATGAACAGCGAGATAGGCTTTCTGCGCCGTATTCTTACCCTTATGGAAAGCGAGAATATCAGTTTTGAGCATATTCCTACGGGCATTGACACAATGAACATTATCGTCAACAGCGACGACCTTAAGGCTCACCCCAACTTTGCAGAGAGAGTAAAGGAGGTTGCCTGCCCGAACCATATCGAAATAGAGCATAATCTTGCACTTATTGCAGTCGTAGGACGGGGAATGAAGGCTACAAAGGGTACAGCTACCCGTATTTTCGCTGCTTTATCCCACGCTAACATCAACATCAAGATGATTGACCAGGGCTCTTCCGAGCTTAATATCATTATCGGTATCAAGGAAGAGGACTTTGAGGACGCAATCAAGGTTATCTACAATATGTTTATGCTTCAGGAGTAAACTGATTTTTCGGGAAAGGACTTTTGTAATGAGCAGAGCCGACCAGCTTTTTATACAGAACTGCCGTGATATTATCGAAAACGGCACATGGGACACCGACCGGAACGTTAGACCCCGCTGGGAGGACGGAACTCCCGCTCATACGGTAAAGAAGTTCTGCATCGTCAACAGGTATAACGTAGGGGAGGAGTTCCCCATAATGACTCTGCGCAGAGTTTTCTACCGCTCGGCTATCGAGGAGGTGCTCTGGATTTATCAGCAGAAGTCAAATGACGTAACAAAGCTTTCAACCCATATCTGGGACGCATGGGCAGACGAAAACCACACAATCGGCAAGGCCTACGGCTACCAGATAGGGGTAAAGAGCAAGTACCCGGAGGGTGAATTTGACCAGGTTGACAGGGTGCTTTACGACTTAAAGCACAATCCTGCCAGCAGGCGGATAATAACCAACACCTACAACCACCATGACCTTAACGAAATGGGGCTTGCGCCCTGCGCTTACAGCGTTACCTACAACGTTACCGGCAACAAGCTGAACGCCCTGCTTAATCAGCGCTCGCAGGATATGCTTGTTGCAAACAACTGGAACGTATGCCAGTATGCGGCGCTTCTTATAATGTTCGCAAAGGCAAGCGGACTTGAGCCGGGAGAGCTTGTGCACGTTATCGCAGACGCACATATCTACGACAGGCATGTTGATATTGTAAAGCAGATAATCGAAAAGGAGCCTTATCCTGCGCCGATAATGCATGTTGAGGACATAACCGACTTCTACAAGTTCACCAAGGAAAGCTTTACTCTTGAAAACTACAAGTACCACGACTTTGACGGGAAAATACCCGTTGCCATATAGGAGAAGCTATGAACTTAATCGTTGCGGCAGATAAGGACTTCTGCATAGGAAAAAATAACGGGCTGCTGGCGAATATTCCCGAGGATATGAAGTTTTTCCGTGAAACTACTACGGGAAAAATAATCGTTATGGGCAGTAAGACTTATTTAAGCTTCCCCAAACGCCCGCTGCCCAACAGGGAAAACCTCGTTATAACAAAAAATCCCGGAAATTACCCCGAGGTACGGACTTTTACGGATATTGAAAGCTTCCTCAGCTATGCAAAAACCGCCGAAAAGGAGATTTTTGTATGCGGCGGGGGAATGATTTACAAGAGCCTTTTGCCTTACTGCAAAAAGGCTTATATTACGAAAATTGATTACAGCTTCGGCGGAGATACCTTTTTCCCGGATATCGACAGCTTGGAAAACTGGCAGCTTACCGGGGAGAGCGAGGAAAAGACAAGCGGCGGATATAATTTCCGCTTTACGGTTTATGAAAATACAAACCCTTTGGCATACTGAAAAAAACAAAAGCTTCGGAAAAGCCGCTTCATAGGGGCGGCTATACCTCCGAAAGAAAGGACAGGTTCATCACAATGAGAAAACGATTACTTCCCGTAATTTCCGCTGTCTGCGCAGTTTCTCTTGCAGTAGCGGCAGGCGGCTGCAACGGCGAAACAGCAGAAACCGCAGCAACAGAGGGAGAAACGACCGCCGCAGAAACTACTGCTCCCGCAATTTCCCCCACCGAAAACGGCGGCGATATTTCCTCGGAATACGAATGGGGAAACGTTGAGATTGTAGGCGGCGGCTACACGGTTGGTCTTTACTACAACAAGGCGGAGGAGGGGCTTCTCTACGCCCGCACGGACATTGGCGGCGCTTACAGAATGGACAAGGAAACAGGCCGCTGGAAGCCGATAACCGACCAGTTCGACCAGAACGACTACACCTACTACGGAATTGACGGACTTGCCACCGACGAGAGAGAGCCGAACAGAGTTTATCTTCTTGCGGGAATGTACCGTGACTGGAAGGCTGCGGTGCTTTGCTCCGAGGACTACGGCGAAACCTGGAGCATAACTCCCCTTGAATTTGCCGCAGGCGGAAACGAGCCTAACCGCTTTGCAGACAGGCTTGTTCTCGACCCCAACGACAGCGCAACCCTTTACGTCTGCTCAAGAAGCAGCGGACTCTGGGTTAGCCACGACTACGGAAAGAGCTTTTCGCAGGTTGAATCCTTCCCGACCCTTGGCTTGTCCTACAAGGAGGACGGTTACAGCTTCGGCATAACTACGGTAGCTCTCGACCCTGCTTCCTCCGAGGTAGGGCAGCCCTGCAAAACAATCTACGCGGGCACAGGCGACAAGGCGGTATATATGAGCAAGGACGGGGGAGAAAGCTGGACGGAAATAGAGGGACAGCCTGTTAATTCCTATCTTGCCTGCCACATCTACGTTGAAAACGGTCTTGTATACTTTGTTATGAACGCAAAGGCGGGACCCTATCAGGTGCAGAAGGGTGCAATCAAGACCTACAACCCCGAAAACGGGGAATGGAGCGATATTACCCCCGACGACAGCGGTCACGGCTGGGGCGACCTTGAATTTGACCCGAACAACACTAATGTAATGTATCTTACAACCATGGGCAAATGGGGCGCACAGGAGAACGACAATATGTTCCGCTCCGAGGACGGCGGAAAGACCTGGACCTCTCTCTTTACGGGCGATGGTGACAACAGGATTTTCGAGGTTGACTACTCCGACGCAAAATGGCTTGACTGGGGCAGCGACCACGCTAAGCTGGGCTGGATGATGGGTGATATTGAGATTAACCCCTTTAACAGCGACCAGATTATTTACGGCACAGGCGCTACAATCTACCGCTCAACAAATCTCAGCAAGTGGGGAAGCGGGGAAAATGTTATTTTCGAGGTTTGCTGTGCAGGACTTGAAGAAACCGCAGTTTTATCCCTTGAAGCGGCAAATTCTGATGATATTCGCCTTTACTCCGCTATGGGGGATATTGACGGCTTTACACACACCGACGTTGACAAGGCTCCCGAAAATCTCAATCAGAACGGAATTATGACCACCTCACGCTGCATTTCCGCAGCCTACAACAATCCCCTTATCGCCGCAAGAACAGGGGACGGAAACCAGCCGATTTCCATTACCACCGACGGCGGAAAGACCTGGAAGGCAGTAAACAAGCCAAAGGACGTAAAGGGCGACTGCGGCAGGGTTGAAGTAAACTGCGACGGAACAACGATTTACTGGACGAATACGGCTGCTGCTGCGATTTACTCTACTGACGACTACGGAAAGACCTGGACAAAGCTTGAAAAGGCATTTGCAAACGCAAAGCTTGCCGCAGACAGCATAAACCCCGATGTTCTTTTCGTTTACACAGGCGGCTCGCTGTATGCCACCAAGGACAGAGGCGCTACATTCCAGATGAGCACGCTCTTTATTCCCGACGGCTGCTATATCGAGTCCAATCCCGAGACAGAGGGCGAGGTGTGGCTTGCTACCGCCTACGGCGGAGTTTACCGTGTTACCGATTTCGGGCAGGGCGAGCTGCTCAAGACTTCGATTCAGAGTGCTGAATGTATGGCAGTAGGCGCTCCCAAGGACGAAAACAGCCCCATGACGTTATATGCAATAGGCACCTGCGAGGGAATTTACGGCGTATGGCGCTCCACCGACCGGGGCGACACCTGGCAGCGTATCAACGACGACGCTCACCAGTTCGGCGCTATCGGCGACAGCATCGCCGCCGACCTCCGGGTTTTCGGTCAGGTCTACTTCGGCTCCAACGGCAGAGGAATCTTAATGGGCAGACTTAAATAATTAAAATCTCCGCTTTTCGTAAGAGAAGCGGAGATTTTTTTGAGAGGGTTTGGAGAGATTTTGAGAGAAAAGAGATTTTCAGCCTTTTTGTAAAAAGGCTGGCGAAAAACTTTCAGCCGCTTCGCGCAAAGCGGGCGGGGCAGCAAACAGCGGCGGGCATAGCGAAAACTCGTTAATAATTCTTTTTAGCATAAATGGGAGAGAAAATCAAGCAGAAAAGCTGCGAATGTGCATCTATTCTATTCAAAAAAGCAAATGCCGTAATCAAGCTTCAAACGGGTCAAGCGCCGTCGCGCTTGCCGGG
>JBJERM010000029.1:0-32041 GCA_051882315.1 Ruminiclostridium sp. | reverse complement strand
GTATTATAGCATATTTACCAAAACATATTATTCTTTTTTGGAATATTTGGATATTTACTTATTGCCGTCTTGATGGTATAATTGTATTATTCCATAACGGAATAAATTAAAACGAAAAAGGAAGATGAAAATGGAAAAAATTGAGTTTATGTCATCGCTGTTAACCTTTTATATGAAGGGCGAAATAGTTCAGGAACAGAATTTTATACGGCTTAAAAGACCAAATACTATTCTTACTTTTATTCCCTTAGGCGCTAAAAAGGAAAGTGTTCCGATTAATCAGATAGCTTCTGTAGAGTCTGATTTCAGCATATCGGTAGGTCAGCTTATTTTAGGTGCAGTCTTGCTTTTAATCGGCTTTCTGTCTCTTTTAGACACGCCTTTAATCGGAATAATACTTATGCTGCTGGGCTTTGTAACGGGAGTAAACGCTTTTCATACCGTGCTTGAAATTAAAACAACCTCGGGAAGCTCAAAGCTGCTTTCTTTTATAATTTTTGAAAAGGCGAAGGCAGAGGCGGCGGAAAGACAGATAAATTATCTTATTTCCAACAGGCTTGACGATACAAATAACCGCCAGCAGACCGACAGGGTTGTTGAAGCAATAAACAATTTAAATAAGAATTAAGGCAACACCGCACAATTAACGGCTGCCGCCTTTGCCGCACGCTTACTTGCATATTTTCCGTCATCTTGCACAGAAATTTCTTGACATGCGTTAGTATGCCTGCAAAATTTCTGTACAATCTGACGAAAAATCTGACTGTGTAATCGCACGACAATAATTATGCGGTATAGCCTTAAGAAAGATAATTAAGAAAACGGACGGCGAAAGCAGTCCGTTTTCTTTGTTGTCTAAAAACAAAAACGGAAAACCACACACGGCTTTCCGTTTTACCAGTATTTATTTTTGCAGTCGGTAAGGCAGAGCAGGTAATCCGTTGAAACGTCAAAGTAACGGGCGAGGGTTACGATATGGCGGCAGGGGATTTCCTGGGTGTTGTTTTCGTACTTGCTTATCTGCTGCTGGGTGGTATTGAGCAGCTCTGCAATCTGGCTCTGATTAGCCTTGCCTTGCCGCACCTCCTTTAGCCTGCTCCCTATATCCATAGCTCCTCCTTAAGGCTTTTTCCTGAATTATTTATATTATACACCTTAAAAATAGTATTGACAAACGCCCGAAAAGGTGTATAATATAGTTATACGCCTTTTTAGGTGTAAAATACGATATGAAAGGGAATTATTATGAAAGTCATCAAGAAAATCATCGCATCATTACTCGCGGGAGTTATTGCCGTAAGCGCTTTATGCGCTGTTGCTGGAGCGGAGAGTATTTTTGACACTAAAACGGCGCTGACAAGCGGAAAAAAAGTAACTATTAGCTATACGACAGCCGGTCCTAAGAATTATAAGATAAAGGTTGCAAAGTCCGGAACTCTGAAAATTAATTACACAGTTGAAAGTACTGACGTTAATTTCTATCTTTATGATTCCGAGGGTACGTCTGTACCGGCAGAAACATACTCCGCTAAATCCGGCAGATTATACACAAACTACGGTGACACCGAAGTTGTAGCACAGAAAAACAGCACTTCCGGAATAGGCTCTGGCGAAATAACATTTAAAGTAAAAAAAGGAACCTACTATTTTAGCGCGAAAAACGTATGGTATGGTTCCGGAAAGCTTAAGCTCACCGCCACATTCCCTACCTCCGATGAATCCTCAAGCGACGCCAAAATCGACGCTCTTACCCTCTCGGTGAAGAAGGGTACATCACTCAGCTTCGGCACTATGATTACCGGCACCGCCGACCTTTCCGACATCAAGTGGACAACCTCCGATAAGAAGGTAGCAACAGTAAGCGAAAAAGGAGTTGTAAAGGCGGTAGCTAAGGGCTCAGCAACCATTACCGCAAAAATAGGAAGCAGCTCCGTAAAGATAATTATAAAAGTAACCGCATAACTACACTTTATATTACCACGAAGGAAGCCGATAAATACGGCCTCCTTCTTTTTTGCCGCAATCTATTGACTTTTTTATCCATAAATGCTAAAATAATGCTAAAATAAGTAAAATCAAATAATTTTAACGAAAGGATTTAGCTAAATGAAACGTATAATAATAACTCTCATTACAGCCGCTCTTATCCTGTCTGCCGCTTCCTGCGGAAATACTGCACCCGCAGAAACTACTGCCGCAGAAACCTCCGCCGCAGATACCGTCGGCGCAGAAACTACCGCAGAACCTGCTGCCACAGAAGAGGCAGAAGAAGAAAAGGAAATACCCGCTGACAGCGAGTATGTTATCGAGAACGGAATTACCGACAGAATGATAGCCCTTTCCCGCCTTAACGTGGGCAACCGTGCAAGACTTGCAAAGGTGTTCAAGAAGGCTCAGGCAGGTGAAAAGATAACAGTAGCCTACCTTGGCGGCTCTATAACCCAGGGCTCCAGCGCAGGCAACGAGCTTTGCTACGCAAGGCTTACCACCGACTGGCTGGAGGAAAAGTTCCCCTCGGCTGAAATTGAGTATGTCAACGCGGGCATAGGTGCAACCGGCTCCTATATCGGCGTTTACAGAACCGACCGTGACGTGCTCTGTCACAATCCCGACCTTGTTTTCGTGGACTTTTCCGTTAATGACACCACAGAAAACACACAGCGCAATATTGCCTCCTACGACGGGGTTTTAAGAAAGCTCTGGGCGGCGGAAAGCGCTCCTGCAATTGTCACAATCGCTATGACAATGGACAACGGCACAAGCTTCCAGCAGTACCACAGCGAAATCTGCAAGGCGTATGACATTCCCATGATTTCCTACAAGGACGCAATCCTTGACGTTATCAATAACGGTCATATCAAGTGGACGGACATTTCCGACGACAATATCCACCCCAACGTTACCGGCCACAAGGTTTTAACCGAGCTTATAACCGCTTATTTACAGGACGTCATCGACAATCTTGACAGCATTGACACCGAAAACGAAAGCGATTTTTCTGCTGTTTATGCAAGCGATAAGTACTCCACCGCAGAGCTTGTTATCCCCGAAAAGGCTGAGCCTGTAGCTTCCGAGGGCTGGGAAACAAGGGAGGATTTATTCGGCAATTTCGGCGGATACTGGCGGCTTCGTACCGCCGACGGCTCCTTAGAGGGAACAGGCCCCCTTACCTTCGAGGTTGAAGCTAAGTCTATAGGCGTATTTTATGGCAGGCTGGTAAAGGGCGGCTCAACCTTTGACGTGGTAGTTGACGGTACGGTTGCAAAGACTATTGACAGCAGCTTCGAGGGCGGCTGGGGCAACTACGTTGAAGCTGCGGAGGTAATCGACTTTGAGGAATGCGGCAAGCATACAATCGAGATAGTACCACACGAGGGCGAAAAGTCCATGACCGTTATTTCGGCAATTGCAATTACAAAGTAATCGGAAAGTCAGTATAGAGCAAAAAGCTTTCACCCGTAAAAACGGGCGAAAGCTTTTTGCTATGCATGGAGGCACAATGTGAAGTTATTTATTTTGTAAGCTTTTCCAGCTCCTCTGCCATCTGCTTTATGCTCTTTACCATAGAGCCGAGATTTTCCGTACCTGCGCTTGTTTCTTCGATAGCTGCCGCCATGTGCTGAACTGCGCCGCAGTTGTTCTCAATATTCCCGCTGACGCTTTCAAGTCTGCCGGAAACGCTTTCCCCGTTTTTGGCGACGTCAGCAATAATTCTGTCCATATCCGAGATATTGCGGGAAATCTCGCTGTTTGAAAGGCTTATCTGCTCTGCGGAAAGCCTTGTATTGTTCATATTTTCCATGCCCTCACGGGTAAGACGTGCGTTTTTGTTCATTGACCTGACAGTGCCCTCGATATTCTTCAATACTTCTTCAATAATATTTCCTATATCCGCGGCAGCGGAGCGGGTTTCCTCCGAAAGCTTCTTGATTTCCGAAGCTACAACCGCAAAGCCTGTGCCGTGTTCGCCCGCATGGGCGGCTTCAACCGAGGCATTAAGGGCAAGTATATTTGTCTGCATTGAAATATCGGCGATAACGTCAACAATTTTGTTGATTTTCTCCGACTCCTCCGAAAGCCGCATAATAATCTGCATACTTTCGTCCGTTACGCTGCATATTTCTTCCATTCCTTGTGCTGCAAGCGCCATTTTTTCGTTATTTTCTGCGGTAATTTCCTCCGCCCGCTTTGTAAGAGCAGCAATCCTTCCGCTCATTTCAGAAAGATTTTTAAGACTGTCGGAAATAAGGCTCATATTTTCCTCAACCGACTTTATATGCCCGAAATTCGCCTCGCTGTCGCTCATAACCCTTTCCGATTCTGCGGCAATACTGCGGTTTGCTTCCGTTGCGGCAGAAGAAATCCTGTCAAGCTCTGTTACCGTGTCAAGAAGATTTTCGGACATCTGCAAGGACTTTTCTCGCAGAAGCTCCTGCTCCTTAGCGCTCATAAGACTGCCTAAAAGGGAAGCGGTGCGTCTGCAAAGCATGGTAAAAATAGATGCAACCGCAATAAGCACCAGCGCCTTAGGTATAATGCTGTACACAATAACCTTCCTCATTTCGGTAAAGTTCTTGTCAGGCAGGGTGTCAAGGGTAAGACAGAGAATTTGTCCTATGGAAGAGCCGATTACGGTAAGAATTGTGGCAAAAATATTGAGCCGCTTTGAGAAATAAAGGCTTGCGATTGCAATAGGATAAACGTACATGACAATAACGTGGTATGACAGGGTTATCGATGTAACCGTTACCAGCATTACTGCGCAAAGGGTATTTATGTACTTTATCTTGTCGCTTGTAAGCTTAAGAACGTTCACAAGGATAGTGGGACACCAGAGAAAAACCGAGCCGCAGATATATGCAATAGTCATAATAGTGTTGTCGGTTACGAAAATGCCCACAAGGTTAAGTATATACACAACGGTAAAAATTATAAAGGTTATCCGCATAACCTTTGCGGCAAGAATATTAGCCTGTCGCTCGTTTTCTTTGAGCAGTTCCATTTACTTCTCCCCCTCTGCGGTAAAGTCTTTAATATCCTCATCTGTCAGGTCTGCGGGCGCCTTTACCTTCATTTTCCCGCCCATTAATTTTATATACGCCAGAAATTCACGGCTGAGCATGTGGGAAGCCTCGATTTCGGTGAAATTGCAGGCTCCCGTAGCAATAAGCGCACCTACACCGTATGTGAAAATCCATAGGTGGCGGAAAAGCTCCTTCGCTTGTGTCTCGTCAAGCTCATAATCCCGCTCGATCGTCTCAACGCAGAACTGCGCCATGCTGCCCAGATATAAAAACATATCGTCAAAGTCGGTTTTTTCGCCGTTTTCGGTCATGTACAGAAGTCTGAAAAGCTTCGGCTTTTCTGCGGCAAAGCGTATCATACTCATACCAACCCGCTTGAATGGCGGCAGGGAATCGTCAGCTTTATATGCGGTTTCCTCGAAAAGCCGTATCGCCGCAGCCCGTACTTCGGCGTTAAGCTCCTCCATGTTGCGGAAAAGGGTAAAAATGGGGCGGGCGGAGCTTCCTAAAGCGGTGCCCAGCTCTCTTGACGTAAGGCTTTCAATTCCCTTTTCTGCGGCAATTTCAAGGGCGGTGGAGATAACCTGTTCTCTTGTAAATTTCGGTTTCGGCGGCATTATGTACCTCGTTTTAAATCGGTTGTTTTAAATCGCTTGTTTTATTATAGCAAAGAATAATAATTTTGTCAATAAGATATAAGCTATTACAGCAAAACAGTTGAAAAATTCCTTGAAATGTGCTAAAATGATAAAAAATAACGGAGGAAAACTTTATGGCAGTATTTGGTGCAGACAACAAGGCTTTTTACTATATGGGCAGGATTGATTTCAGCGACCCCGCCGCTCCTCTTTTAATCTATGCGGGCAGCAATATAACCTGCCGCTTTACAGGCACTTACATAAAAATCACTGTTGACAATATCTGTATGGGCGAGTACAACGCAATCGGCGCAGTGGTTGACGGAATACAGTGCAAAATAGAGCTTTCAAAGGAAAGCGGCGCTAAGGAGTATACCGTTGCAGAGAGACTTCCCGAGGGCGAGCACAGCCTTATGATTTTCAAGCGGCAGGCGGCAGCCCACTATTTCCGCTTTATTTCGGCGGAGTGTGACGGGGAAGTACTGCCCCCGGATAAAAATTACGGCTTAAAGCTGGAGTTTTTCGGCGACAGCGTTTCCGCAGGAGAAGTTACCGAGGCGGTTTACTATGAGGCGCACAGCGACCCCGAAAACCACGGCGGAATTTACGACAACAGCTATTTCAGCTACACCTTTTCTCTTGCCCGCAAGCTGAATGCCGAGTTTTACAACAACTCCCAGGGCGGGCTTGCGCTTTTCGATAAGACGGGTTATTTCTGCGGCCCCGGGCTTGAAACAATGAAGGGGCTTGAGTTTACCTACAACAAGCTGAGCTATGTTCCTTATGCGCCCTGCGGGGTTTCCGACTGGGATTTCAGCCGTTATACCCCCGATATTGTGGTTTTAGCAATCGGTCAGAACGACGCCAACCCTAAGCCCGAGGCGATTTTTGACAAGGACTACGCCGAGAAGTGGAAGGCTAAGTACAAGGAAATACTTCTGGAATTAAAGCAGCGCTACAAGACCGCTAAGTTTATTCTGATAACCACCGTTCTTATGCACGACAATCGCTGGGACGAGGTGCTGGACGAAATCTGTGCCGAGCTTAATAGCCCCGATGTTATGCGTTACCGTTTCCGCCGCTGCGGTGCGGCTACCCCCGGTCATCCGAGAATAACCGAGCAGGAGGAAATGGCGCTGGAACTGGAGATATTTATAAGGGAAAAGGTGCTTTCTGAGTAATTACGGCATAAAAATCGCCGCCCCGCATTAATGCGGGGCGGCTTACTATTAGTTATTATCCTCGTTCTCCTCGGGAGCAGTTTCACTTTCGCTTTCAGATGTGGCATCAACAATCTCATTCTTCATAAGCTTCTCAAACACATCGCCGTTCATCTTCTCGTTCTTCATAAGATAAGCGGCAACCCTTTCAAGGCAATCCCTGTGGGTTTCAAGAATATTTCTTGCGCTTTCGTAGCCTGTTTCAACAAGCTCTCTGATTTCTGCGTCAATTTCAGCTGCGATATTCTCGGAGTAGTTTCTGCCGTGGGAGTAGTCTCTGCCGAGGAATACCTCGTTGCTGTCGGTGCCGTAAACGATAGGACCAAGCTTCTCGCTGAAGCCGTAGCGGGTAACCATGTTTCTTGCCACGTTAGTAGCCCGCTCAATATCGTTTGAAGCGCCGGTTGAAATGTCCTCAAGCACAATCTTTTCCGCAACACGTCCGCCAAGAAGAACGATAAGCTCTTCCTCCATTTCCCGCTTGCTCACATAGTTCTTGTCGTGCTCGGGAAGGCTCATTGTAAAGCCGCCCGCCGAACCTCTGGGGATAATGGTGATATGGTGAACCTTGTCCTGAGTGGGGCAGTAGTATGTGCAGACTGCGTGACCTGCCTCGTGGTAGGCGGTAAGCCGTCTTTCCTTTTCGGTAACAACTCTGGACTTCTTTTCGGGACCTGTCACAACCTTGATTGCCGCTTCCTCAATATCCGTCTGTATGATAGCCTTTCTGTTTGCTCTTGCGGCAAGAAGTGCAGCTTCATTAACAAGGTTTTCAAGGTCAGCTCCCGTAAAGCCCGCCGTAGTTTTTGCTATTGTAGCAAGGTCAATATCGGGGGAGAGCTTCTTGTTTCTTGTATGCACTTTCAGAATAGCTTCTCTGCCCTTGATGTCGGGGTAGCTTACCACAATCTGCCTGTCAAAACGTCCCGGACGGAGAAGGGCAGGGTCGAGAATGTCACGGCGGTTGGTTGCCGCCATAACGATAATGTTCTGATTTTCGGTAAAGCCGTCCATTTCAACAAGCAGCTGGTTTAAGGTCTGCTCTCTTTCATCGTGACCGCCTCCGAGACCTGCGCCTCTCTGACGTCCTACTGCGTCGATTTCGTCAATGAACACAACCGAAGGAGTATGCTTTTTCGCCTGGTCGAAAAGGTCACGGACACGGGAAGCACCCACGCCGACGAACATTTCAACGAAGTCGGAACCGCTTATTGAGAAGAAGGGCACTCCCGCTTCTCCCGCAACCGCCTTTGCAAGCAGGGTTTTACCTGTTCCGGGAGGACCTACGAGAAGCACGCCCTTAGGAATACGGGCGCCAAGCTCCTGATACTTCTTGGGATTTTTCATAAAATCAACGATTTCTTCAAGCTCCTGCTTCTCCTCGTCAGCTCCCGCAACATCGTTAAAGGTGATTTTCTTGCCGTTTGCAGGCTGATTTCTTGTATTCGCCTTGGAGAACTGGTTCATCTTTCCGCCGCCCGTGGTCTGCCTCATCATAAAGAAGGTGAAGCCTATCATAAGTGCTACGATTACAAGATAGGGGATAAAGCTTAAGATAAAGGAGTTGTCCGAAATCGGGTAGTAATCTACTTCGAGGGGTGCGTCGGGGTTCTTTGCATTGTACTCCCTGCGGTAGTTCTCAATATCTCCCACAAAAAGGCTTACGTTAGGCACGCTGTACTGATAGGTAACGTTGTCCTCGCCCTTTTTCTTGTAAATGAGCGCTCCGCTGCCCAGGTCGAGAGTGTAGCTGCTGACCGTGTAGCTGTCGAAGTCGTTTAAAACGGCTGAGTAGTTTTTGGGGATAACAATCGTACCGTTTGCACGGGAGTACATGGGCGCCACAAGGTTAAGTACCGCCACAAGCCCGAAAATAAGCATAAGTATAATCACGAGATAGATTATTATGCCCTTGAATTTGTTTGACTGCATTTAGACCGCCTTTCTGAAACGTTTCATATTTCTTTTGTCTTTATTTATCAAAAAGTTCAGGGTGACGAGAAGTCGTCAGCCTGTATTATTTTTCGTATATTTCTCTTTTCAGTACGCCAATATATCCGAGATTTCTGTACTTTTCCGCATAATCAAGCCCGTAGCCAACCACGAACTCATTTTCAACGTCAAAGCACTTGTAATCCGCCTTAAGGTCGAAGGCGCGTTCAACCTTTTTGTCCAGTAAGGTGCAGATTTTGAGGGAAGCGGGATTTTTCTGCATAAGATAAGCCTTTACGGAGTTAAGGGTTCTTGCGCTGTCGAGAATATCCTCGACTATTATAATATCTCTGCCTGTAACATCGGCGTCAAGGTCCTTGAGAATTTTTACGTTTCCCGAGGAAACAGCAGCGTTTCCGTAGGATTTTGCCACCATAAAGTCAATATCGCAGTCAAGCTTTATCTCCCTCATAAGGTCGGACATAAAAACCACCGAACCCTTGAGAATACCCACTAAAAGCGGGTTTTTGCCGCTGTAATCAGCTGTGATTTCAGCGCCGACTGCCTTAACGGCATTTCTTATTTCTTCCTCGCCGTATAATATGCGTTCAACGTCCTTATGCATAGCTTTTACGCTCCTTTACTGCCGCAGCTTATGCTGCCGCTAAAAATAAGCACTTCCTAAGTATAGCACAATATGTTTAAAAAATCAACGTATAAAATGTCTAAATTTTGAAAATTATATGGAATTACTGCGATAATTTTGAAATTCCTCTATAATATAGAACATTTTCTTCCGCACAGCGGCAAATCTGTTCTTGCAGAGATTTACCTTGCCGCCGCCCTTTTCGATAATCTCACGGCACTGGTTTATCCGGAGTGCGCTGGGTTCTATTTTGTGGGCAGTAAGCTCTGCGGAGATAATTCTGCTTAAAACTGCGGGGTGAAGCTCCTTGAGCTTTTGGCAGGGGTACTTTCCCTCAATGCAGATTTCCCCGGCAATCTTTCCCGAATATTCCAGCAAAAAATCCGAGTCGTCCAGTACCGCCGCCGTCATTCTTGAAACTCCCTCGGTAAAGGAGGGGTTGAACTCGGTAAGGGCGGGGATAATTTTGTGCCTTATCCTGTTTCTTGTGTAGTCGTCTGAAAGGTTGGTGCTGTCGGTAACGAAGCTTAAGCTATTTTTTGTGCAGTATTCTTCAATCTCCGCCCTTGTACAGCGTATCAGCGGTCGGATAAGGTAGTCCCTGACGGGCGGAATCCCGCAAAGCCCCTTTGTTCCCGTGCCTCGTATAAGGTTAATCAGCACCGTTTCCGCATTGTCCGAGGCGGTATGGGCGGTTGCAAGCCGTGCATTTTCCTGCCGGCAAAGCTCTCTGAAGCAGTCGTACCTTGCCCGTCTTGCGGCTTCTTCAAGGCTTTCATGCTTTTCCTTGATTTCTGCTGGCTTTACCGAGAAAACGTAAAGCTTAACGCCGAGGCTTTCGCAGAGCTTTTCTACAAAACGCTGGTCGCCGTCGCTTTCCTCTCCCCTTAAGTTATGGTTTATGTGGCAGGCGGCAATATCTAAAGAATATTCCTCCTTAACGGAAAGCAGGGCGTGAAGCAGGGCGACGCTGTCTGCGCCGCCGCTCACACCCGCAATAATTTTTCCGCCGGAGAACATACCGTACCGCTCCGCCGTTTCCTTGATTTTATTCAGCATATCTGCTCTCCACATCGCTGAAACGTGTAAACTGACCGTCCCAGCGGAGATTTACCGTATTAAGCTCGCCGTGTCTGTTCTTGGCGATTATACATTCACAGCTTGAGATATTCTCCTCCGCCTTTGTGTAGTATGCGTCACGGTAGAGGAAAAGAACAATATCCGCGTCCTGTTCGATAGAACCGGATTCACGCAGGTCTGAAAGCAAGGGACGCTTATCAGTTCTTGACTCGGGGCCTCGTGAAAGCTGGGACAGAGTAATAACAGGAACGTTAAGCTCCTTCGCCATAATTTTAAGGTTACGGGTAATTTCCGAAACCTCGGCTACTCGGTTTCCGTCCTTTCTGCCCGAGGACATAAGCTGTAAGTAGTCGATAACCACAAGCCCTAAGTTGTTCATTCTTCTGAGTTTGGCTTTCATTTCGCCTATTGTTATGCTTGCGGTATCGTCTATGTAAAGCTCAACCATATTCAGCATTTCCGCCGCCTGATTAAGTCCCCGCCATTGGGAATATTCGATTTTACCCGTCTTCATCTGCTCCGAGGTAATCCTGCCCTCAGAGGAAAGCATACGGGCAACAAGCTGTTCACGGGACATTTCAAGGCTGAAAACCGCAACCTTCTTATCCCGGTTTATTCTTGCTGCATTAACCGCAATATTCATTGCAAAAGAGGTTTTACCCATACCGGGACGGGCTGCAATAAGAATAAGGTCGGAGGGTTTAAGTCCGAAAATATACCTGTCAAGGGAGGGGAAGCCGCTGCTCATACCGTTCTTGTTGGCTTCCTCGGGGTGCTGGTTAATATATGCAAGCTCCTTTAAGGTATCCCTTACCACAGGTCCTATGTGGGTAAGTCCCTTTATATCCTTCTCGTTTCTTATGTCGTAGATTTTTTTCTCCGCATAGTCAAGAAGGTGGTTCGGCTCCTCTGTTCCTGCCATAGCAAGGTCGTATATATCCTTTGAGGCAAGAATAAGCTGCCGCATAAGATATTTTTCGCAGAGGGTATTTGCGTAAGTTTCAATGCTGGACTTTTCAATAGTAAAATCCGTAAGCTTGAAAAGGTAGGTTCTGGCATTATCCTGTGACTCAAAAACGCCTTTTCTTACGCAGCCCTCCGTAACCGTAACAATATTTATCTCCTGCCCCGAAACGAAAAGCATCTGTATAACGGAGTAAATCCCGTTGTGCATTTTTATGTGGAAGTGTTCGGGAGTAAGCCTGTCGGAAACCTTTGAAAGCAGCTCCGGGTCAGCTATAACAGAGCCGAGAACAACCTGCTCTGCGTCGATATTAAAGGGAAGATTAGCGTCATAAACCGCTGTATCAGCCATTTTTCATCATCCTTTCGCAGGTTTTGGAACGAAATCACTGAAGCTCGGTAACCTGAACCTTGAACTTTGCGGAAACTCCGTTGTAAAGCTTTGCCTCAGCCTCGAAAACTCCGAAGGTCTTGATTTCCGTCTTAAGAACAATCTTCTTCTTATCAACCTCAAGTCCGTGAGCCGACTTGATAAGTGCAGAAACGTCCTTTGCAGTTACTGCACCGAAAAGCTTTCCGTTAGCGCCCGCCTTGACAGCGGTTGAGAAGGTCTTTCCCTCGATAACCGAAGCGATATGCTTTGCGTTTGCGATTTCTGTGTCAATCTTGTGCTGAGCGTGAGCCTTCTGTCCGTCAAGAATGTTCATATTTGCGTTTGTTGCCTCAACCGCAAGGTTCTTCTTGATAAGGCAGTTTCTTGCAAAGCCGTCCTTAACTTCCTTGACCTCGCCCTTTTTGCCAGTTCCGGGTACGTCCTGAATTAAAATTACTTTCATAGTTCCTATTCCTTTCTCTTGTGATTTTATGAATTAAGACTGCTGTAATATTTGTCTATTGCATTTTTCAAGCGCTCAAAAACGCTTTCAATATCCGTATCTCTGAACTGCGCTCCCGCCATTGTCTGGTGTCCGCCGCCGCCTAAGGTTTCTGCGATTAGCTGAACATTTACCGCACCGAGTGAACGGCAGCTAAGGGAAATCTCATCTCCCGACGTCCTTGCTATAACAAAGGAAGCGTTTACGTCGGAAACGCCAAGCAGCTCGTCTGCCGCCTGCGGCGCAACAACACGCATATCCTGCAAGGTCTTGTTGCTTGTGGCAATAGCGCAGTTGCGGTAAATGCAGGCAGAAGCCACAAGCTCGGTTTTCTGCTTGTAGAACTCGATTGAGTTTGAGAACAGGGTCTTTACGTTTACGGTATCAGCCCCTAACTTACGCAGGAATGCCGCCGCCTCAAAGGTTCTTACTCCCGTTCTTAAGGTAAAGTTCTTGGTGTCAAGGGTAATGCCCGCAAGAAGAGCTTCCGCCTGAACGGAGGAGATTTTGCCTGCGTCGCCGAAGTACTGTAAAAGCTCGGTAACCATTTCCGAAGCGCTTGAAGCATAAGGCTCGTGGTGGAAAATCGCCGCCTTGTCGATGTAGTTAATCATCTTGCGGTGATGGTCGATTACAACCACCTTTTCCGCCCGTTCAAGCAGCTCGGGAACGTCCACGATAAGCGGATTATGGGTGTCTACGATAATAAGCAGTGAGTTTTCCCCGAAGCTTTCCTTTGCCTCTGCCGCCGTAGTGAAAACGTATGCCTTTTCCTTTTCGTAGATGTAGTTGTAAAGCTGGATTGAGAGGGTAGTATTTTTATCAATTATCGCAAATGCGTTCTTTCCCAGCTTTCTTATAGCGCTTGCAAGTCCAACCGAAGCGCCCACGCTGTCAAGGTCGCTGTTGCGGTGTCCCATTATGTAGACGTTGTCCGCCTGTTCAATTGCCTCCATAAGGGAGTTTGCAATAATTCTGGTTTTAACCTTTGTGTGGCGCTCAACGCCCTTAGAAACGCCGCCGTAGAACTCGAAGCCGTTTTCCGTTTTTATTGCAGCCTGATCTCCGCCCCGACCCAGCGCCATATCAAGCGCCTGCTTTGCAAGAGCTTCGCTTTCGGCTATGGTTTTGCCGGTTCTGCCTATGCCGATAGAAAGGGTAACGCTTAAGCGGTCGTTTACCTGAATTTCTCTCGCCTTATCAAGGATTTTTACCTTGTCGTCGATAAGCGCCTTGACGTGACGTTCTTCTATAACCGCCCAGAAGCGGTCCTTGCTGTATTTTCTTAAAATTCCGTTGGTTTCGCTTATGAAGTCCTCTAAAAGCTTATCAATCTGTACCGTAATATTTGCGGTTTCGCTTTCTGCGCTTCCGCCGAAAAGCTCCTCGTAGCTGTCTATTACAACCACCATTACCACGGGCTGTGACATTCTTTTTTCAAGCTCAAGAGCGCGCAGCTTTGTAATATCGCTGAAATAGATTATAAAGACCTCTTTTGCGTCGGCTTCCTTGGGTATATCTGCGTAAACCTTGTAGTAGCTGTTCCTGTACTTAATTTCGTAGCCGTCCTTGCCCAGCAGCTTTTCAAGGGGCAGCTTTGTTATAGTTTCCACCGAGCCGCCGTAAACAGCCTCCTCGCCGAAGCTTTTTGAAAACTCGTTGTTGAACCATACAAGGCGGTTTTCGTTATCAACGATTGCTACTCCAAGGGGCATATCGTTCATTGAAACACGCTCCATGTGGTCGATTTCCGAGTCAATTCTGGCGAAGTACTGGAAATTCCTGCGTGTTACCGCTATGAGCTTTGCAGCGGTAAATCCGCCTGTAATGCAAAGAATCGGCGCAAAGATACAGAACGCCTGTAATGAAGCCGAATAGGTGAAAATAAGCATTACAAGAGCGGAAGCGGTAAGTGCGATTACCGAGAATACAAGTCCTGCGTCACGGAAATTATTTTTCAAAACTGCACCTCCTTACGGAATTTGTGCAGGCTGACAAAAACCGTCAGCCTTATCGGACAGCAATAGCCGCCCGATACAACAAATGCCAAAAATAAACAGCTTTACACTTCCATTATAATCGGAAGTATCATAGGACTTCTGCCTGTTTTTGAGAAGATAAAGCCACTTAAAGCGTCCTTCATTTCTCCCTTTATCGTGCCCCATTCCCGCATATTCGGGGTAAGACCCTTAAGAAGCACCGACTCCATAAGGGCTCTGGATTCCTCCATAAGCTCCTCGGACTCTCTTACATACACAAAGCCGCGGGAAACAAGGTCGGGACCGGATACAATCTTGCCGGTTGACTTTTCGATGGAGGATACGATTATAATAAGTCCGTCCTGAGCAAGCCGCTTTCTGTCCCGGAGCACAACCGAGCCAACGTCGCCCACGCCAAGTCCGTCGATAAGCACTCTGCCTGCGGTGACCTGACCGGTTATCTTCATTTCCTCGCCGTCGGTTTCGGCAACGCTGCCGTTGCCTAAGATAAATATATTTTCCTCGGGAATGTCAAGCTGTCTTGCAAGCTCAGCGTGCTTGAACATATGCTTGAACTCCCCGTGTATCGGTATGAAGAACTTCGGGCGGGTGAGGGCTATCATGGTCTTAAGCTCCTCCTGACAGGCGTGACCCGAAACGTGAACATCGTACATTGCCTCGTAGATTACCTTTGCTCCTGCCCGCATAAGCTCGTTCACAACGCCGCCCACCAGCTTTTCGTTGCCGGGGATAGGGTTTGCGGAGATAATTATAAGGTCCTCTGGGTTGATTGTTACCTGTCTGTGCTCGTTGTTCGCCATTCTTGAAAGTGCGGACATAGGCTCGCCCTGACTGCCGGTAGTTATGATAACAAGCTCCTCGGGCGGGATTTTTCCTATCTTGTCTATATCCACAAGCATACCCTTCGGCACTTTTATATAGTTCAGCTCCATAGCCGTATGCAGTACGTTTACCATACTTCTGCCGGAAACCGCAACCCGTCTGCCTGTGTTTGCGGCATTGTCGATAATCTGCTGAATACGGTGAATGTTGCTGGAGAAGGTTGCAACGATTATTCGCTTGCCCTCTGCCTGGGAGAAGAAGTTTCTGAAGGTAGCGCCAACCTTGCGCTCGGACATTGTGTAGCCGGGGCGCTCTGCGTTGGTACTTTCGGAAAGAAGGGCAAGAACACCCTTGTTTCCCAGCTCTCCGAAGCGGGCAAGGTCGATAATTCCGCCCTCAATGGGAGTGTAGTCAATCTTGAAGTCGCCTGTGTGGATAACAACACCCGCAGGAGTGTGTATTGCAAAGGCGCAGGCGTCGGGAATTGAGTGGTTTACTCTTATAAATTCAACCGCCATACAGCCCATTTTTACGGTCTGTCGGGGCTGAACGACGTTAAGGGAACATTCCGAAAGAATACCGTGCTCGGTAAGCTTCCCGCCCACAAGACCGAGGGTAAGCTTAGTTCCGTAAACGGGAACGTTTACCTTTTTCAGCAGGTACGCAAGCCCGCCGATATGGTCCTCGTGACCGTGGGTAAGGACAACGCCCCGAAGCTTTTCCTTGTTCTTGATAACGTAGGTAAAATCGGGGATAACAAGGTCAACGCCCAGCATATCGTCGTCGGGAAAGGCAAGACCGCAGTCAACGATGAACATATCGTTGCAGCATTCGTAAAGATACATATTCTTGCCGATTTCGTTAAGTCCGCCCAAGGGTATGATTTTAAGGGCTGCACCCTTTCTTCCCGTCTTTTTGGGCAGTGGCGCTGAAATCAGTGGAGCAGCTGTCTGGGCGGCTTTCTGCTTTGTCTTTGCTGCCTTTTCCGCCTGTGCAGCCTTTGTTTTCTGCGGCTGAGCCTTCTGCGCCTTCTGTCCCTTTTTGGGAGCAGCCTTTTTGGGCGCAAAATATCTGCGCTTAGGGGCAGCATTAGCCGCCGTGCGCTTCTTATCCCCGGAGGCGGGGCTTATCTGTTCATTTGTCTTTGCCATTTCATTTCTCCTTTTTATTTTTGGACAGCCCTTAGCGACGAGTGGACTGTCTTTTTATGTAGAAATCCCTGAATGGATAGTGATTAAGAAATAGGGATTTCTTAAAATCAGGCTGACAGAAAGCCGATAAGTGCGCTGAAACGGCGCATTCCGGCTTACTGCACCCCGAAAAAATACATTTTAATATATAATACAGATTAAATCTGCAATACACAAAACAATATATTATTCATTATATAACAGACTGGCGCAAATGTCAAGTTTTTTAAGGGGCAGTATAATAATCCTACCCCTCAATTTCCTTCATAGCCGACTTTATCAGCTTTTCCGTCCTGTCGCAAAGCTCTGCGGCAGTTTCAGCGCCAAAGCTTTCCGCAAAAAGATAAAGCCCCGTACCACGCTTATTCGAGCGTAGAAAAACCCGCTCTCCGTCGGCGGCAATATACGCTCCCTCGTTTTCTGCGGGTGAAGCGCCGATTTTGCCGAGGATTTTCTGGGGCGGGCAGGTTATATGAATAAACCGCCTTGCCCGTTGTGAACGGGGAATACCCTTAAGCGCCTCCTCGGGGGAAAGCCCGCTTTCCGTCAGGTATTTCAGCACCGTAAGCGCAAGCACAAAGCCGTCGTGAAGAAAGGTCTGCCTTGCCGCAAGACGCCTTGCCGCCCCGTCACGGTCGTCCATTGAGCTTGCAAAGTAGCGCAGCACCCGCCTGCCGTAGCTTTCGGCGGCAAAATCGGCGGTCTGGGGGAATGAAAAGGGAAGAGCAACGTCATAGCCACGGCTCATAGTCCTTATAGCCGCAATCAGCAGCATTGAGCAGTAGTCGATACTCGTTTCCCCGCAGGTAATTTCCGACCTTGTTCCCCGTTCATTAAGGGAAATCGTAAGCTTCTCTCTGCCGCCGCTTATTTTTTTAAGATAGGGCGAGTAAACCCCCGCCGAATAGCTGTCGGGGCAGTTAAGGGAAATATCGTAGGGCGCCTCAAAATCCGTAAGGTCGTCAAGCATAGCCCTGTACAGAGCAGATGACCCGGTAAAGCGGTTAATCCTGCTGAAGCCGCTCCAGCCTGCACTCAGATACTCCCCTCGGTTAAGTGCGTTTTCAAGCAGCCTTTCCTGCACTCTTGTCAGCGGCAGCAGCCCCTTGTTGTATATCAGAATACGGGCGGAGGTCTTTGCGGTTATATGCACGATTATATCGCAGTTCAGCAGTCTTGCTGTATGGGCGAGCATAGGAAGGGTAGCGTTTCCGCAGTCGAAGCACTGTCTGCCCGTACTGGAAATACCGCTTAGCAAAGCGCTTTTAAGGGTTTCCGAGGAAGCCTCCTCGCTGCATGCGGCGGCAATATAGCCTTCGGTTGTCTTTGAGAGAGCGCAGCCCAGCCTTCCTGCAAATTCGGGAGTAATAACCGTATTTGTTTCTCCGCTTATGCCCTCCTCCGTAATATCCGCAGGAATTTTTACCCCGTACTTAAGGTCGCTGTTCACAAAAGCGCCGTGGGGCACCTGCTTGTCCTGCCACACCCTTATTCCGCCGCAGATTACCGCATTTTCGCCGATAACTGCGTTTTCGCCCACAACTGCATTTTCGTAAACCGCCGCTCCGCTTTCTATCTTTGCTCCCGAGCAGATAATGCAGTCGTTCAGCGTTACGTTTTCCCCGATATATGCGCCGTTCATAATGATTGCGTTGTGAAGCTTTGTGCTGTCGCCGATACTTACGCTTTCGCCGATTACGGTGTTGCCGCTTATATAGACGCTTAAGGAGAGCTGAGCGTCCCTGCCGTAAAAGCAGCTCTTATTATCCGTGCCGAGGGTAAGCCTGCCCTTGCCCGCAGAAGCGCTTCCCACTTTTCCAAGGAGCATATCCGTATTGCACCGCTTATAGGCGGAAATATCGCCGATGTCGCACCAGTACCCCTTTTCCTCGATATAGCCGAGGGGCAGCTTTTTCTCCAGCATTTCGGGGAACACGTTTTTAGCGAAATCCCACATTTCATCGGCGGGGATTAGGTCAACAACCGAGGGAGAGAGGACGTAAACTCCCGTGTTTGCAAGCTCGCTGCTGCAATTAATATATGAGGGCTTTTCGCAGAAGCCCTTTACCTTCCCCTTTTCGCCCACGATAAGCCCGTATTCTCTCGGGTCGTCAACCCGCTTTGTTATAATGGTAGCCGCTGCGCCGCTTTTTTTGTGCATTTCCATAGCTGCCTTAAGGTCGAAGGCGCAGACAGCGTCCCCGCTTATTACAAGAAAATCCTCCTCAAAGTCCGCCGCCTTTTTAACGCAGCCCGCAGTACCCAGCGGCTTGCTTTCTCGTGAAAAGGACAGGGAAATCCCCTTATATTTCCCGCTTTCAAGCAGGCTTTCGATTTTTTCGCCCTTATAGCGTACTGCAATAACAGCTTCCGTACAGCCGTTTTCCGCCAGCAGGTCAAGTATATGCAGCAGTACGGGCTTTCCGCAGACGGGAACAAGGGGCTTCGGGAGATTGCAGGTAAGAGGTCTTAAGCGGCTGCCCTCGCCGCCCGCAAGTATAACAGCTTTCATAATATCCTTCCTTTCGGGATAGTTTCGGTTATGTTAGTATTGCGCAGGAAGGGATTGTTTATACAAAATACAAAAATCAAAGCCCGCAGGAACTCACATTTTAATGAATAACAAATAAAGAATAATGAAGATTGAATAATAGTGGTATCGGCTTCGCCGATTGTTTTGGAAAACGTGATAATAACACACTATTTCAAAATCGTGCCCGCAGGGCACACCGCATTTATTCAATATTCATTTCTTGCCGAAAATCTTTTCGACAAGCTGAAGCCCGCAGTAACTCGATTTCCTGCGGGCTTGACATATTCTGCTACTTGGGGTAAAATATATGTATAAATATACGGCATAATGCCGAAAGGAAACGAAAATGCAGACTCCCGAAGAAAAACTTATAATGATGACAAAGCAGCCCGTTGAGCGCCTTGTGTGCAAAATGGCTGTTCCCACTATAATTTCAATGCTGATAAGCGCCCTCTACAATATGGCGGACGCCTATTTCGTAGGTCAGCTTGACACAATTTCAACTGCGGCGGTGGGACTCGCCCTGCCCTTAATGAACATAATACAATCCGCAGGCTTTTTCTACGGTCACGGCTCTGGCAACTATATTTCCCGAAAGCTTGGGGAAGGGGATACCGACAGCGCCGACAGAATGGCGGATACGGGGCTTGCCCTTTCCTTTCTTACGGGCATTATCCTTGCTCTGTTGGGAATTTTGCTGATAAATCCCCTTGTGAAGCTGCTGGGCGCTATTCCGCAGCTTGTTGACAGCACCGAGGAATATGTGCGGATTCTGCTTTTCGGCGTGCCCTTTATGATGGCTTCCTTTACCCTTAACAATCAGCTCCGCTTTCAGGGCAGCGCTGCACGGGGAATGGTGGGGATTGCGATAGGTGCGGTGCTTAACGTGTGCCTCGACCCGCTGTTCATATTCGTCCTTGATATGAAAGTTTCCGGAGCGGCGCTTGCTACTGTTTTAAGTCAGGCAGTAAGCTTTGTAATTCTGCTTGTTATGGGCAACAGGCTATCTCTCAAAAGAGTTCGGCTTGAGCTTAACAAGGAGAAAATTATCGGAATACTCCGCTTCGGTACGCCTTCTCTTTTGCGGCAGGGCTTCGCCAGCATTTCGGCGATTGCCCTTAACCACGCAGCCGGAGCCTACGGGGAAGCGGTAATTGCGGCGGTTTCGGTGGTGAACAAGATAGTTATGCTTGGCTCTTCGGCGGTTATCGGCTTCGGTCAGGGCTTTCAGCCCGTCTGCGGCTTTAATCTTGGCGCAAAGCGGTACGACAGGGTTAAAAAGGTGTACGCTTTCTGCGTTAAGGCTTCAACGATTTTCCTGCTTATCTACGGCGGTCTTGCATTTGCGGTTTCGGAGGCTGCGGTTGCCTTTTTCCGTGACGACCCGGCAGTTATTGCGGCTGGAACACCTCTTCTTCGCTGGCATTGTGCCGGCTTCCTGTTCCACGGCTTTATAATTATGACGAATATGTTTATGCAGAACTTAGGGAAAACCTTTAGCGCAAGTCTGCTTGCTATGTCGAGGCAGGGGCTCTTCTTTATCCCGCTAATTCTTATAATGCCCGCTATTTTCGGCTATAACGGCTTTCTTATCTCCCAGCCTCTTGCGGATTTACTGAGCTTTTTGCTTACTGTTTTTATTGCAGTTCCTACGCTGAGGCAGCTTGCGGTGCAGGGGGGAAATAAATCATCTTCTTCGTCTTAAATCGCAATATTGAAAACGTCAGAAAAATAATGAAGTTTTCGTCTGCCTTTTCCAAAATGTGGCAGGTTCTTAGGGCGGAGCCATAAGTCGCCCTCCGCAGAGGGCGAAATCTCCTTTTTAACTAACCGAAACGGCAAGTGCGCCGAAAAATTGGCAAAAAATAACGGCAGGCTCTTTAGAGCCTGCCGCTTTTTCCGCTCAGCTTATGTTCTTGCCCGCTTGTTCCTCGTCAAATCCAAGCATAAACATACTGTGGAAATCCCGCATATCCGTTCTCGTAACGGTTCTTGTAAGACCGCCCGAAACGTAGATTTTACCGCATTCCTCGCAGATGTCGGTTTTAATCTGCACCGTCTGGGAAACCACATGCTTTCCCTCGTCGGCGGCTTTCATTCGCTCACGGCGGACATGCTCCATTTCATGACCCCGTACACGGGACTGAGCCGCAGAGGGGTCCATTTTGGTAGGGGTCTGGAAGGAAACAGCAGAGTCGTTTGAATCGTCCTGATACCGTCTGTTGCGGCAGGTTTCGCACTCGCAAAGAGGGCAGTCCTTGTCAAATCCGTCCCGTTTTCCGTTGTGTTCTCTATTGTGAACCTCGGCAGGAGAGTCGCCGCTCTCCTTTTCCGTATTCATTCCTGTTTTTCCTATGGTTGAATACTCTTCCTTGAGTGTTCCGTCAAGCTCATAACGGCTTTCGTTTCCTTTTACAGTCTGTTCATCCTTGAGACCGATTTTTCTGGCGTTCTCCGACGCCATGAGATATGAATCGGCGGCGTATCTGTAAGCGGAAATATTGGTGTTGGTGCGCAGTGCGTCCAGCTTCATTCATATCCCTCCTTGGTTAAAATACAAAGCACAAATCAGTTACTGCTGCCGAAAGGCAATAGTAACCTACCATAAATATAGCACACCGGAATTAAAAAATCAATATCTTTATATGAAATTTGTTATAAATATATAAAAAACTGCCGATAAATTGAGAATAATGCACCCAATAACGGCAGTTTTCATATTTTGGAAAAATTTCCCGCTTTTTGTCATTCTGTCCTGTTTATTGTACAGAAAGTACGGTATAATGCAGTTGCAGCGATAAAGAAGGGCTGCAAATAAAGATTTTAGTGCAGCCTCGGTTGCATAAAGCGACCTCTGCTGCGGAAAGGACAAAAGCTATGGAAACAATTGTAATTCTTCTTATTATGACAGGCTGGACGACGGCGGTGTTCTTTGCCGGCAGTCTGCTTGAAAGGGCAGGAGAGCTTATAAAGCGCAGAAAGCAGGCGCTCAGAACAAAGCCCACGTTACGGTAACGCTGTCCGTTTCGGTTATGTCTTCAGGTACAAATCTGATATTTGTAAAGCAGCGGGTTTCGTGCAGATTTACAGCCCCGCCTGTTGTAAAACGGTTCCCATTTTCCGCCGAGTGATAGCGTATCTCCATTATCTCCCCAAGCTGCGCTTCCGAAGCAGTAGCGATAACCATAGCCTTGCGGGCTGCGTCCTTGACCGCCTCCTCGATAAGTCTGTCGGAAAGCCGGTCTTTGTTTTCGGCGAAAAAGCTTATGCGGATAGACTGTGGCTCAGCGCCCGAAGCCGCAAGAGCGTCTGCAAGGGCTCCCGTAAGAGCGTTGTTGGTCTTGTATTCAACAAAAAGCGTGTGGGAGTACTTGTACCCCACAAGCTTGTTTATGTAAGCCCCTGTTTGCGGGTCTCTCCCGTTCTCGTATTCCGGCTCAACGGAAAAGGAAGCGGTTTTAAGGCTGTCCTCGCTGAAGCCTGTCGCTGTTACTCCCTTTCTTGCATTACTGCTCTTTTCCTCCGCCTGCGAAAATGCGGCGGCGCAGCTTTCCTGCCTGCCCGAAAGAGTAAATTCAAACCGTGTGCTGTCGGGCTTTGCCTTTATAGCGGCAGTTCCGGTAACTGTAATACTTCTGTTCATTTTGTTCCTTATCTTATGGTGTTCTTAAGGGCGCTTCTTGCCTTTTTAACGTCCATAATGTCGTTGGTAAGCAGCTCCTCAACCTTTGTGAGCATATTATCAACATACTTGTTTGTCATATCACGCAGCTCCTTGGTCTGGGACTGAGCGGCTGCGTTAATTTCGTTTGCCTTTGCTGTTGCCTGCCGCACGATTTCCTGCTGGGAAATAAGGGCGGCTGCTCTCTGCTCAGCCTTGTTCAGTATTGCGGCTGCCTCGTTCTTTGCGTCGTTGAGAATAGTTTTTCTGTCGTTTACAAGGTCTCTTGCCTGCTTGATTTCTCTGGGCATATTAAGACGGATTTCGTCTATAAGCCCTCTCATTTTTTCAACCTCAATTAGGGATTTCTTGTTTGAAAAGGGTA
The DNA here is from genome assembly GCA_051882315.1 of Ruminiclostridium sp. Taxonomy (GTDB): domain Bacteria; phylum Bacillota; class Clostridia; order Oscillospirales; family Ruminococcaceae; genus Ruminiclostridium_E. The sequence continues at coordinate 9,072 of JBJERM010000029.1, read as the reverse complement.
CGTTTACCGCCTTGTCAAGCATATCGTCCATCATTTCAAGAATTTCATCAATACTCATGTTAATTTCCTTTCTGATTTGCTTTATCAAGTCTTTTTACTATATCGTCCACAATTGCTTTCGGCACAAAGGCGCTTATATCCCCGCCGAATGCAGCAATCTGTTTTACCATACTTGATGACAGGTAGGTGCTCTGGCTGTCGGCGCAGAGGAATATTGTCTCTGCTCCGGGGCAGAGATGCTTATTAACGTGCGCCATCTGGAACTCGTATTCAAAGTCCGACATAGCCCTTAGTCCCTTAACAATTATATCGCAGTTATGCTCTCTGAAATAATCCACTAAAAGCCCGTCGAAAAGGTCTATTTCAACGTTTGGAATATCGTAGCAGACCCGACGGAGCAGGTTCGCTCTTTCCTCGCCGGAGAAGCTGGAGTGCTTATCGGGATTAACGGAAACGAGAACCACAAGCTTGTCGAAAAGCCCCGCCGCTCTGCGGATTATTTCCAGATGCCCGTTTGTAACCGGGTCGAAGCTTCCCGGGTAAATTGCCTTTTTCATAACTCCTCGTCCTCCCCGGCAGTTTTTCTGCGATAAACCGAGAGGGCGATTTTTCCGTAGTTATATTTTTTGTGCAGGTAGAAGCCCTTTTCGGGAATTTCGTTGTTCTCCCCGCCGATAATCTCCGGCATAGCGGTTTCAATCTCATGCTCGCAGACGATAATTCCGTTATCGCTCATAATCTCTGCCAAAGCGGGTAAGGAGCGCTGTATAAGCTTTTTTCTGTAAGGCGGGTCGAGAAAGGCTATATCGAATTTTTCGGGTGCAGTCCGCAAAAACGCCGAGTTGGGCATATTTGATACAACCGCCCTGTCCTCTAATCTCGTATGCTTAAGATTTTCTCTTATAACCGCAATTGAAGCAGGACTGCTGTCCACGAAATAAGCCTTTGCCGCACCACGGCTAAGCGCCTCAATGCCCAACTGTCCCGAGCCTGCAAAAAGGTCGAGCACAACTGCGTCCTCAATATCAAACTGGACTATGCTGAACATAGCCTCCTTAACAACCTCGGCGGTGGGGCGGACAATATCAGTACCCTCAAGGGTTTTAAGCCTCATTCCCCTTGCCGTTCCTGTAATTACTCTCATTAAAATATCTCCTGAATGTATATATATAGATTTTCGGCGGTTTCACGGTTTATTTTCGCCGTTTCCATAAGCTCCTCAATAGAAGCCGCCTTTATATTCTGTTTTGTCCTGTATTTTTTCAGCAGTGCAAGCGCCTTAGCCTCGCCGATTCCCTTAACCTTTGTAAGCTCAAGCTCGTACTGGGACTGCTTGTGCTTTTTCCGCTGGTAGTCGATTGAAAAGCGGTGTACCTCGTCCTGTATTTCGGTAAGAAGCTTGAAAAGCGCCTTGTTTGCATTAACCTGTATCTCCCCGCCGCTGTCGGCAATCGCCTTTGTGCGGTGCTTTTCGTCCTTTACAAGTCCGAAAAGGCTTACCTTTATATTAAGCTCGTCAAGCACCTGCTTTACTGCATTGACGTGCCCCTTTCCGCCGTCAAGCAGAATAAGGTCGGGCAGGTAGTCGAAGCCCTCGCTGCCTTCAAGATAGCGGTTGAAGCGGCGGCGGATAATCTCCTGCATACAGCCGTAGTCGTCAACGCCCACAACGTCCTTTATATTGAACCTGCGGTAGCCCGCCTTGTAGGGTCTGCCGTTCTTGTAGGTTATCATACCCGCAACACGGGTCTGCTCACCCATATTTGAAATATCGTAGCTTTCTATGATTTCCGGCGGCTTGGGCAGTCCCAGCAGCTTTGCCAAATCCTGCAAGGCTGCGATTTCTCTGCCTGTCCTGCCCACACGCAGGGAAAGATATTCGTCTGCGTTGCTTTTTGCAAGGGTAGTAAGCACAAGGTTTTCGCCCCTTTTCGGAACGGTGATTTCAACCTTATGTCCCGAAATATTACGGAAATATTCCTCTAAAAGCTCCTTGTCCTCACATTCCTCGTCAAGAAGTATAAGCTTCGGAATTTCTCTGCCGTTTTCGTAATATCTTGTAAGGAACTCGGTGCGAAGTGCTGCCTCGTCGTCCTCGTCGCCCAAAAAGTAGTTTTCTTTGTCGATAAGCTTTCCATTGCGGTAGTTTACCGCTGCGGCGCTTATAAGCCCGTTGTTGCGGGAAACTGCAAAAATATCGCAGCTGATATTTTTTCCTGCCTGAATTGACTGGGTTTTCGCCGAGCGCTCTATTGCGGCAATCCTGTCTCTGAGCTTCGCCGCCTTTTCAAATTCAAGGTTTTCCGCCGCTTCGTTCATTTCAGCCGTAAGCTGTTCAACGCTGTCACGGCTGCCGTTTTTGATAAAGTCAACCGCCTGATTTACGATTTCTCTGTATTCCTCCGCCGGAATGCAGCCTCGACAAACTCCCATACAGCGTTTTATATGGTAGTTGAGGCAGGGACGCTCCTTCAGAAAATCCCTGGGAAACTCCTTGTGGCAGACGGGCAGCATAAAAATCCTGTTGCATTCCTCAATGGTCTGCTTAACGGTATAGCCGCTTGTATAAGGTCCGATATAAGCTGAATTTTTGTCGTCGTTGCGGAAGGAATGGAGAATTTTCGGGTACTCTCCGCCTGTTATGCGGATAAAGCTGAAGCCCTTGTCGTCCTTTAAAAGAATGTTGTACTTGGGCGTATGGAGCTTTATAAGACTTGCTTCAAGCACAAGTGCGTCCAGCTCGGAGTCTGTAACAATAAACTCAAAATCGTTGATAAGGGAAACAAGCTTGTAGGTTTTGGGGTTATGGTTTTCAACCGCACGGAAATAGGAAGTAACCCTGTTTTTTAGCAGCTTCGCCTTGCCTATATAGATAATCTTTCCGCCCTTGTCCTTCATTATATAAACGCCGGGGCGCATAGGCAGGCGGTTAGCCTTATCCCTCAGAAATTCAAGCCTTTCAAACATTACAGACGACCTTTCAGCGCTGAGTATAACATTACAGAATAACTATACCACAATCGGCTCTTTCTGTCAATATGTAAATAAAGGTCGGAATTTTGGTGCTGCGGCACAGGAAAATTACGGAAAATAGCACAAGCTGTCGTTTTCACGCAAAAAACACTTGCAAATTACTATTAAAAGTAGTATAATATAAATGTTAATTTTTTTCTGCCTTTTTGTGCTGGCAGATTTCAGGCAATCCGGCGGCAAAGTTCTGCGGTATTGCCTTATTCTTGAAAGGATTTTCTATGGCATTTCACTTGTTCAATTACGGTAAGGCGGGAAGCGGCGTTCAGAAGGGCGGTCCCCGCAAAAAGCCCTTCTTCCTGTTTTGGGAGATATTCGGAGATAAGTTCTGGAAATTTTTCCAGATAAACCTTATATATATACTCTTCTGCCTGCCGATAGTGACCTTAGGACCCGCAACGGCTGCGGTTACGCAGGTCATGCGGAAATTCGTAATAGGCGAGCCGATTTTCGTTTTCCACGAGTTTCTTGACGCCTTCAAGAAGAATTTCAAGCAGTCATTCTTTGTCGGAATTGTTGATATTGCTTTTATTGCAGTAATAGTTTACAACGCAAATTACTACTTTGCCTCCCTTATGAACGATGGGCCGCTGAATGACAAGATAATGCTTGCACTTTCTCTTGCTATGTGCTTTATTCTGTGCATGATGCATTTCTACATATACCCGCAGATAGTAGCCCTTAAGCTCAGAATGCCGCAGATTATAAAAAATTCCGTAATTCTTATGATTGTGGGAATGAAAAGAAGCTTTACCGCCCTTTTAGCGGACGGGCTGCTTATTTTCCTTATGGTTCTGGGCTTTCCCTATACGACACTTTTGCTTCCTCTGCTTCCTGCGGCGTGGATATGCTTTATAAATACCTTCTGCGCCTATCCCGTAATTCAGAAGCACATAATCGACCCATATTATGAGGCAAGAGGCGAGAAAAATCCGGAGTATACACGTTACGAAACTACCGAAGAGGCTGTTTTCGAGGACAGAGGCGGCTTTGAAGCGCCAAGCGAAATTTCCGTGCCTAAGAAGACTGCACAAAAAACGGAGAAAGTAAAAATTAAGAGCGGCAAAGTTATCAAGTAGCGTCAGACCGACGATAAACCGCCATCTTCGTCGTCACCCACATAACGGCAGGCACAAAGCCTAGCCGTTATGCGGCTTCCTAGAATCTGACGATTTCTCGTCAATCTGACTGGTGATGATTTTTTTATGCGGATTATGTTGTAATCAATTTAATTTTCATTTCAGATAAAAGAGGTGTATTATGAGAGCAGATTTACATTGTCACACTACCCTGTCGGACGGTTCGCTGGGAATTGAAGAGGTTATCGCTCAGGCGAAGAGAAACCGCATTGACGTTCTCGCCATTACCGACCACGACAATCTTGCTTCCGCTTCAAGAGCGGTTGTTCTCGGTCAGAGATACGGTATAAAGGTGCTGCCTGCCGTTGAAATCTCCGCCGTTGACCAGCAGCGGGGAAGAAAGGTGCATATCCTTTGCTACATGCCCAAAAAGCCGGACAGACTTGAGGGACTTTGTCTGCGTACCTGCGAGGCGAGAAAGCAGAGAGGCAAGAAAATGGCGCTTAAGGTTATGGAGCAGTACCCTATTGCTCTGGAAAACATACTGCATTACGCCGCAGGAGGAAAGGCAATCTACAAGTGCCACATCATGCATGCTCTCATGGACTACGGCTACACAACCGAGCTTTACGGCGACGTTTACGAGTCCCTTTTCAATGCGAAAACAGGGCTGTGCGCCGAGGAGGTTATGGCGGAAACGGAGAATAACCCGGATGTGCGCTTTGCCCTTGAACTGATACATTCCGCCGGCGGAATTGCGGTTATCGCCCACCCTAAGGTTTATAACAGCTTCGAGCTTATCGAGGAGCTTGCCGCAGGCGGCAAAATCGACGGTATCGAGGTTTACCACGAGAGCGCAAACGAGACCGAGGAGGCGGAAATGCTGAAGCTCTGCGAAAAGTACGGCGTTATGCCTACCGGCGGTTCTGATTTCCACGGCTTCTACAATCACTACGCTATTTCTCTCGGCTACAAATTCACTCCCGAGGAATCGGTGAATAAGATAATAGCTAAACAGACAGCTGAAAAATAAAAAAGGCTGACGGAAATTCTCCTCAGCCCGAAAGGATAAAGAAATGGACATAAAGGAAGAAGCGCTTAAAAAGCATTACGAGTGGCAGGGAAAAATCGAGGTTATCTCCCGTGCGCCTATAAACACAAGGGAAGATTTGTCCCTTGCATACACCCCCGGCGTTGCACAGGCTTGTCTTGAAATAAAGGACAACCCCGACCTTTCCTACTCCCTTACAAGAAGAAAAAATCTTGTTGCAGTAATAACCGACGGCACAGCAGTGCTTGGTCTGGGCGACATAGGCGGACTTGCAGGCATGCCGGTAATGGAGGGAAAATGCTGCCTTTTCAAGGAGTTTGCTGACGTTGACGCATTCCCTCTTTGCGTAAAGAGCAAGGACGTTGACGAGATAGTTCATACAATCGAGCTTATTGCAGACAGCTTCGGCGGCATTAATCTTGAGGATATTTCTGCTCCCAGATGCTTTGAAATTGAGAAAAGGCTTAAGGAAAAGCTGGATATTCCCGTTTTCCACGACGACCAGCACGGAACTGCGGTTGTTGTAGGCTCAGCCCTTATAAATGCTGCTAAATGCGCGGGCAAGAAGCTTTCCGACCTTACCGTTGTAATAAACGGCGCAGGTGCGGCAGGAATTGCAATCGGCACATTCCTCTTAAGCCTCGGAATAGGCAACCTTATAATGGTTGACCTCTGCGGTATCATCAACAAAGACACCGAATACGAAAATCCTGCACATAATAGTATAAAGAACGTAACAAACAACAATAACATAAAGGGCGGACTTGCCGAGGCAGTAAAGGGCGCAGACGTTTTTGTCGGCGTTTCAAGACCCGGTCTTCTTACCCAGGATATGGTAAGAAGTATGGCGGAAAAGCCTATTGTTTTCGCTATGGCTAACCCTACCCCCGAGATTATGCCAGACGAGGCTAAGGCGGCAGGAGCATATATCGTTGGCACAGGAAGAAGCGACTTCCCCAACCAGATTAACAACGTTCTCGTTTTCCCCGGACTTTTTAAGGGCGCTCTCTCCGTGCGTGCAAGGGAAATAACCGAGGAAATGAAAATGGCGGCGGCTTATGCTATTGCGGGAATTATCCCCGATTCCGAGATTACTCAGGATAACATAATCCCCAGCCCCCTTAACAAGGCTGTTGCTGCAAGAGTTGCAGAAGCGGTTGCTAAGGCATATACAGAAAAATAAAAACAGGAAAAAGCAAAAGGAACGGCGCAGTACTGCTGCCCCAAAAGAAAGGACGAAAAATATGAAGTACGAATATGTACCCAAGGGAGTTTGCTCAAGACAGATGGTTCTTGACGTTGAGAACGGAATTTTAAAGGACGTAACCGTTATGGGCGGCTGCAACGGCAACCTTAAGGGCATAAGCGCTCTTGTGAAGGGTATGCCTGTGGACGAGATTATCAAAAAGCTTGACGGTATCCAGTGCGGTATGAGAGGCACATCCTGCCCCGACCAACTCGCACAGGCTTTAAAGCAGATTAAGGCTCAGCAGTAAGGAAGGAGCCTGTATGAAAATTCTCGCAGTTGACTACGGCGACAGCCATACGGGTATTGCGGTCTGCGACCCGCTGGAAATGCTTGCAACGCCCCTTTGCATAATCGACGAAAGGGATTTTAACCGCTGCGCAGAGAAAACTGCGGAGAAGATAAAGGAAACCGGCGCAGAGCTTGCGGTTGTGGGCAATCCCATAAATATGAACGGCACAAGAGGTCCCCGAAGCGAGAAGTGCTGTGAGTTTGCAGAGCTGCTCAGAGGGCTTTGCAGCGTTCCCGTTGAAATGTGGGACGAACGCTCAACAACTGTAACCGCCCATAATATGATGAATGAGGTAAATAAGCGGGGAAAGAAGAGAAAAGCGGTTATCGACGCCGTTGCGGCAGCGGTAATTCTTGAAAACTATCTTGCTTTCCGACGAAATAGGAAAACTGAGCAGTAATAATACTGAGGAAGGGGCGGCGTTCGTATGCGTAAAAAATATGATAGTGAAGAAGCCGACAAGCGCTTGAAGCGCCGGACAATTACCAACTGGATAATAGCCGCAGTTTCCCTTGTCCTTATAATTTTCTGCTATTATTATCTCTGACTTGACAACTGCCATTGATTATGGTAAAATGACTAAAGCTTATATTTTAAAGACGTCTGAGGCATTCAGAGTACCCCGGGGATAACCCGACAGAGAGCTGCGGCGGTGAGAAGCAGCGGGGAATATCGGGGGAAAGTGCGCTTGCCGAGTCGGCGGAGGGAAGCAGTAGTATATCCGCCCGTATTCCTGCGTTAAAGGATAAGAGCCTGCATTTTTATGCAGGGAATCGGAGTGGAACCGTGTATTTTTACGCCTTCGCAGCTTTCTGCGGAGGTTTTTTGTTTGAAAGGATTGGTTATATATGTTCAAGCGAATAAAGGAGGACATAAAATCTATAAGAGAACGTGACCCGGCTGTAAAAAGCGACTTGGAGGTGTTCTTTCTATATCCGAGCTTCAAGGCAATCCGGGCTTACAGGCGGGCGCACAAGCTGTACCTTAAGAAGCACTACTTCCTTGCCCGCTGGATTTCACAGCGAGCTCTCAGGAAAACTGGTATTGAAATTCACCCCGGCGCAACAATCGGCAAGGGGCTTTTTATAGACCACGGAAGCGGCGTTGTTATCGGCGAAACCGCCGAAATCGGGGACAACTGTACAATATACCAGAACGTAACCTTAGGCGGTACGGGTAAGGATACGGGAAAAAGACACCCGACCTTGGGAAATAACGTTATGGTAGGGGCAGGAGCAAGAGTTTTAGGGCCTTTCAAAGTAGGCGACAACGTAAAAATCGCAGCAAACGCCGTAGTACTCAGCGAGGTTCCACCCAACAGCACGGCGGTCGGCGTTCCTGCAAGGGTGGTAAAGCTTAACGGCGTTAAGGTCTGTCCATCCCGTGACCTTGACCAGATTCACATTCCCGACCCTGTTTCTCAGCAGATTTGCTCTCTCTCGGGCAAGATAGAAGCGCTTGAAAGGCAGATTGAGGGACTTATTAAGGAAAATCAAAAATAATATCAGAAAGGAATTAAGATTTTATGCAGCTCTACAATTCAGCAACAAGAGAAAAGGAAGAATTTATACCCCGTTTCGAGGGCAAGGTAAGTATGTACACCTGCGGCCCTACCGTTTATCATTACGCCCATATCGGCAATCTCCGCAGCTATATAATGGAGGACGTTCTTGAAAAGTACCTCCGCTTTATCGGCTACGACGTAAAGAGAGTAATGAATATAACCGATGTGGGACATCTCACCAGCGACGGCGACACAGGCGACGACAAGATGCTGAAAGGCGCAAAGCGTGAGCATAAGACGGTTATGGAGATTGCTAAATTCTATACCGACGCTTTTTTTGCAGACTGCGAAAAGCTCAACATCAAGCGCCCTGACGTGGTAGAGCCTGCGACCTCCTGCATTGACGAGTTTATCCGTGTAATAGAAAGTCTTATTGAAAAGGGATATGCCTACGAGGCAGGCGGCAATATCTACTTTGACACATCTAAACTTGAAAAGTACTATATTTTCAACGACTTTACCGAGGAAGACCTTGCAGTAGGCGTAAGAGAGGGCGTTGAGGCAGACGGAAACAAGCGCAACAAGGCTGACTTTGTCCTTTGGTTCACAAAGTCAAAGTTCGACTCTCAGGAGCTTAAATGGGACAGCCCATGGGGCGTGGGCTACCCCGGCTGGCATATCGAATGCTCCTGCATCAGCATGAAGAACTTAGGGGAATATCTTGACCTGCATTGCGGCGGAATCGACAACGCATTCCCCCACCACACCAACGAAATCGCCCAGAGCGAGTCATATCTGGGACACAAGTGGTGCAATTACTGGTTCCACGTTCATCACCTTAACACAAACAGCGGAAAAATGAGCAAGTCC
>JBJERM010000028.1:0-8085 GCA_051882315.1 Ruminiclostridium sp. | reverse complement strand
ATAACGCAGTTTTAACTTCGTCACAGATAAAAACATTTTTTACTATCTGCCCGCACGCAATTACGGCATCGCAAGCATGGGGATTTCTTTCTAAGAGTTTTGCACTCAGAATCGAGCCCCTGGAAGTTGAGAATATCATCAGTTTATTATCCGGAAATTTCTTTTTAATATTCTCTACCAATTTTTCAGTCATCTGCACAAATGAATCTATAGAAAATGTATCATCAATATCATAATTATTGATTCCACAGCCAAGCTGATCCCAGTAAACCATTATAAAGTTGTCAGTAAACTCAGGAAATAATCCTCTGCACCCTACAGAAAATGGAATCGGTGTTCCCGGTCCTCCATGCAAGGTAATTATTATTGGAAAATCTTGCCGCTTTCCCTCTATCATCACCTTCTGTTCATATCCGTTTAACCGAAACGAACATAATTCCGATATTTCATTGTTCGATATTACGTCTTTTCTTTTCATAATATTGACCTCACAAATAAATAAACTGAATCAGATACTACTGCAAATTCCGATTTCCGCTCCCTGATTATACCAAAGTCAATCAGCAACACCGCCTCCGACAAAAATCAAAGGCGGCGTTAACTTTTTATATCATTTTGCCTTAACTCAAAGCCCCATAATCTCCCGAATCTTTTCCGCAGCTCTTGCGGCGGCAATTTCGTGTGTAGCCTCGGAAGGGTGCCAGTCGGCGGCGTAGCCTAAGCTGCCGTCATGTGGAGTAAAGCGTAAGGTGTAAATCTCCATGTCACCTGTTTCGGCACGGAATTTCTCCGCAGCACTCTCAACATAGCCGCAAAGTGTATCGTCCATAATTCCGAGAGCGCAGAGGATTTTTGCAGTCGGGTTGACAGCACGCACTTCCTTTAAGAAATTCACATATTCCCTTTCATACCACTGGCAACGGTCTGGAATCGACTTGCAGTAGCTTGCGTCGTTTGTACCGAGATTTATTACAATAAGGTCGGGGATAAATCCGCTGAAATCCCATGGAATATCCTGAGGCTTTCTTCCGTCCTCAAAGGCTGCATGGGAAAAGCCAAGCGCCTTGTAATATGGCGGAACAAGGTGGGTTCTCATGGGTTCTTCCTCGGTTGTGTAGCCGGAAATTATACCGTAGCCGCTGATTGAAAAGGCACTGTAATCTGCATTCAAAAGATTAGCGGTCTTAAAGGCATAAGCCCTTGTGAAATCCTCGGTTGAGGTTCTGAAGTTATGCTCCGCTACCTCGTCGTCAACGCCGTAGCCGCAGGTTATTGAGTCGCCGATAAATTCGATTTTAAGGGGCTTTTCGGGAGTGGGCTTAATTTCGCCCTCTGCCGAAAGAGCTACGCAAAGCCCCGAGGACATAGCGCACTCCGAAAGCTTTATAAATCTTACTGTGCAGGAGGCTTCCCCGTCGCTTCCCCAGCCGTAGCTTTTTACCGCCTCGTCCATAACAATGTCAGCTTTTCTTTCGCCGTTTATGTAAACCGCAAATCGTGCAAAGTTTCCCTCATTATCCGGCATATCTGCGGCAATACCGCCTGTTACGGTGATGACAAACTTCCTGCCCGTAAAGGAAAATTCAAAGCCCGTTCCCGACAGGGAGCAAAGGAGCTTATCGCCAGAGCTTTCCGTTCTTCCGATAAGCTTTACGTTTTTTTCGTTTATTGCGTAAGTTGTCATAGTTCAGCCTTTCTGCCCAAGCTTCTTCTCGCTGTGGCTAAGCAGTCGTTTGATGTTTGAGCGGTGCATGAAGATAAGCATAACACCGATAAGACCCGAAAGGATAAGATTAATTACCCCGCAGCTGTCCTCCTGCAAAACGGAAAAGATATAAACCGCAACAGGATAGCAGGCGGCAGCAATTATCGAGCCAAGGGAAACGTAGCGGGTGATTGCAACAATTACCCCGAAAACGCCAAGCAGGATAAGGGCAGGAACCCAGTTTATCGCCAGCATCGCCGCAAAGGTTACAAGTATTCCCTTTCCGCCCTTGAAGCCGTAGTAGACGGGGAAGATATGCCCTAAAACAGCGAAAATACCCGCAAAATAGTTTATCCATGTGTAGCCGTCGGCGTGACTGTATGTGTCAATTCCAAGCAGGAATTTAAAGATAAGGGAAACGAAAACAACCGAAAGCACGCCCTTTAAAATATCGCCTAAAAGCACGAAAACAGCGGCAAGCTTGCCCTGTGTTCGCAGGGTATTCGTAAGCCCCGCATTTCCGCTTCCTATTGTTCTTATGTCAACGCCGGACTTTATTTTCGTTACAATAATTGCCGTGTTTATTCCGCTCAGAAGATAGGGAATAACCGCCGCAAGAAGCATACAAATCACAAACATCAGTTATCTCCCCTTTCCCTTACAACTATTTTAATCGGCGTTGCGTCAAGGCTGAACGCCTCTCGAATCTGATTTTCAATATACCGCTGGTATGAGTAGTGGAAAAGATCCTTGCTGTTGCAGAAGACTACGAATGTTGGCGGCTTTGTGGAAGCCTGGGTCATATAGTAGAGCTTTAAGCGCTTGCCCTTGTCCGAGGGTGGCTGAACTCTTGCGGTTGCGTAGCTTAAAAGGTCGTTGAGCATACCGGTGGTTATGCGCCTTGCGTTCTGCTCGGCGGTGTAGTTTATAAGCTCGAAAAGCTTGTCTATCCGCTGTCCCGTCTTGGCGGAAATAAACACAATGGGAGCGTAGGACATAAAGGAAAAGTCGATTTCAAGCTTCTTGCGGAACTCGTTCATGGTCTTGTCGTCCTTTTCGATAGAATCCCACTTGTTTACCGCAATAATGCATGCCTTTCCCTTTTCGTGTGCATAGCCTGCAACCTTGCTGTCCTGCTCCGCAAAGCCCTCGTTTGCGTCAATCATTATTACGCAGACATCCGAGCGGTCAACCGCCATATATGCCCTTAAAATGCTGTAACGCTCAACGTTTTCGGTTATTTTGGACTTGCGGCGTATTCCCGCAGTATCAATAAACACATACTTCTGCCCGTTTTTCTCGATTACGGTATCAATTGCGTCACGGGTAGTTCCCGCAACGTCGGAAACAATAACTCTGCGCTCCCCTGCAATCCTGTTTATAAGGGAGGACTTGCCTGCGTTGGGTCTGCCGATAACCGCAACCTTTATAAGAGTATCGTCGTACTCCTCTTCCTCCTCTTCGGGCATATTCTCGAACACGGCGTCAAGCAAATCTCCCGTGCCGTGACCGTGTACCGAGGAAACCGCAATCGGGTCGCCAAGTCCTAAATTATAGAACTCGTAAATTTCGGGGGGCATTTCCCCTAAGGAATCGCACTTATTAACGCAGAGCACAACAGGCTTTCCGCTTTTTAAAAGCATTGAGGCAACCGCATGGTCGCTGGCGGTAAGTCCCGTTGTAATATCAACCACGAAAATAATAACGTGGGCGCTGTCTATTGCAAGCTGCGCCTGCTCACGCATCTGTGACAGAATAACGTCCTTTGTATCCGGCTCAATACCGCCTGTATCAACGAGGGTAAAGCTTTTTCCGAGCCATTCCGCCTTACCGTAGATTCTGTCCCTTGTAACGCCGGGGGTGTCCTCTACGATAGAAATGCGCTCGCCTGTAAGCTTGTTGAAAAGAGTGGATTTTCCTACGTTGGGTCTGCCCACAATTGCAACCAGTCTGTTCATTGGCAATCGTCCTTTCCTTTGTTTATCCTTTTTGTCATTTGTTCTTTCTTACACGCACATCGCTGCCCACGAAAATAAGATTTTCCATAGTCATAAGCCTTGAGGTTATTCTGTCGCCGTATCTTGTCTGGAGTTCCGGCAGCTCAAGGTTTGTGCTTACTATTATGGGCAGGGCGGCATTCATTCTGTTGTTGAGTATGTTGTAAAAGGCGGAAACGTAGAACCTGCTTTCAAACTCCGCCCCAAGGTCGTCCAGTATCAGCAGCTCTGCGCTTTGCAGCGCTCCGATTGTGTCTCCCTCCTCCTGTCCGAAATGCTCCTTTTCTATTTTTCTGAACAGGTCAGGGGCTGAGCCGTAAATTACGCTGTAACCCTTGGAAAGCACCTCGGAGGCGATACTTAGGGACAAGTGAGTTTTTCCAAGCCCCGTTTTTCCGTGCATTAATATACTGCCGCAGGGCAGGTGGAAATTATCCGCATATTTTTTGCAGACGGAATAATTCTCGCTCATAGCCTCTCTTGCGGTACAGCCCAGCATTGTTACTGCGCTGTCATCGTAGTAGCTTAAGCTGAAATCAGAGAAGCTGCAAAGCTTCATAGGCGAGGAACGGTTAAGCTCCTCCGCCGCCGCCTTTTTAACCCGCTCCATAAAGCAGGCGCAGCGCCTGTCCCCGTCAATTCCCGTGTCCTTGCAGATTTTGCAGCTGTAAACTGGGCTAAGATAGTCTTCGGGGTAGCCCTTTTTCACAAGCTCGGATTTAAGCCTGTCCTGCAAAAAAAGATTATTCTGCTGTATCTCGTTCATTCTTGTCTCGAAATTATCGGGGCGCTCGGCGATAAGGGCGATTATCTGCGCTACGGTTGCGCCAAGCTTTTTATTTATCATAGCAATTTCGGGGTATTTTCCCTCGATTTCCGCCTCTCTCGAAGCTAAAAGGCGGCTGTTTCTCTGCCGCAGCAGGTTCATTTCCGTCTCCGCTGCTGCAAAAAATCTGCTGTCAAAGCCCATTTTCCTGCCTCCTTAATGCTTTTTGTAGCGCTGATATGCGCTTTGCTCAAGCTCGCTTATGTCGAAGGAGCTGCCGTCCTCGGCAGCCTCCTGCTTTTTCTGCTTTTCAAGCTGAGCGGGGTCGGTTATACCCTCTTCACGCCATTTTTTCAGAATACTGTCCATATAGGGCAGGCTCAGCTTTCCTGCGCCGTTAAGGGTTTTATCGTAGGCAGCGTCAATAAGACTGTCGGGCAGCTCCATTTCCGCCCAGCCCTTTATTATTTCCTTTTGCTTTGCGGAAAATGCGCTGTTCATTCCGAATTTCACACGCAGCTTATTTTCAAGGGTATAGCTCTGCTTTAAGGCTCTTATCCGTTCCTCCGCCTTGCCGATAGTGTCAATTCCGCTTTCGTACCAGTCCAGCGCCGCTGTTTTCATATATGCGGGGGTTGCCTTGTCGATTTCAAAGCAGTAGTTTACCAGCATTACAGCCACCTCGCAGGGCAGCTTAATTTCCTCGATTATTACCATAAGGGTGTTGCGCTCGGCATGCTTTGTTGGTCTGCCCGCAAGGCGCTCGAAGGTTTCAAAAAGGTACTTTACCGCCTTGTCGCCGTTTACTGCGGAGGCTATTTCCGTAGGCGGGAACTGGGTTTCCGCAAGGGCTACTCTGGGTGAAACGGGCTTCGACTTTTCTGCTGTTACGGGAACGGCTGATGATATAGGTGCAGTAGTTGCAGGCGTGATAGTTCCGTTATCCTTTGCTATTACGCCTCTTTCCTCCCAGAAATCCAGCGCTTCATCTACCTGATACTCGGGAACTCCCGTTACAGCTGAAATATCCGCCGCAGAAAGCGTAGTTTCCGGATTTTTCAGCAGATACAGCAGAACTTTCAGCTGCGCTTCCTTAGCTACCTTTATGTAATTGTCAACAACGCAGGAAGGGACGGCAAAAACGCTTCTCCAAGCGCCAAGATTCAGTATATAAGACATTGTGATTTTCCTTTATACGCAATATTTATTACAGTATAGCACAAACTCCGCTTTTTTGCAATAAAAATATTTTTTGGGAAAATTATGTAAAGCTATTGACAAAAACTGTATTACTTGCTATAATACAACTGTATTAATCGAAATAGTACAGTTGGTACAGAAAGAGGTGATACTATGTTTGATATACGGCTGGAGGGAAAACAGCCGATTTACGAGCAGCTTTACAGCGGAATTGCCGCCCTTATCGCTTCGGGCACACTTGCCCCGGAGGAAAGGCTGCCTGCTGTAAGGGAGGTTGCTAAAAAGCTTGGGGTCAACCCGAATACGGTTCAGAAAGCCTACGCTCTCCTTGAACAGAACGGCTTTATCCGCTCAATTCCCGCAAAGGGCAGCTACGTTTCTCCCGAGGCGGGGGCGGCTGCGGCGCTTAAGCGGGAAAGCCTGCGAAAGCTGAGAGAAGCCCTTGCTGAGGCGAAAAACAGCGGTATCGGCAAAGATGAAGCATCCGCTTTGGCGGAGGAAATATGGGGCGGCGGAAAAAATCTGCCGTAAAATGAGGAAAGGAATGAATTGAATGATTGAAATTAAGGACTGCGTAATGCAGTTTGATGACAAGAACGCCCTTGACGGGATAAGCCTTACTATCCCCGAGGGCTGCGCCTACGGTCTTTTAGGCTCAAACGGCGCAGGAAAATCTACGCTCCTGCGGCTTCTTTCGGGCATTTACCGTCCCACCTCGGGAACGGCGCTTATCGACGGGGAAAGGGTTTACAACAACGTAAAAAACAAGCAGCGGGTTTTCTTTATCAATGATGAAACGGTGCAGTTTTCAAATATGACCCTTACCGATATGAAAAGCTATTACAGCCGCTTTTACGACAGCTTTTCCCCGGAGCTTTTCGATAAGCTGCATAAGGCAATCGAACTGCCGCTGAAAAAACGGCTAAACACCTTCTCAAAGGGTATGAAAAGGCAGGCGGCGGTTATCTGCGGAATTGCCTGCAAAACGCCCTACCTTTTTCTTGACGAGGCTTTCGACGGGCTTGACCCCACAATGAGAATAATCGTAAAGCAGATGCTGATTGACGCTATGCTGGACAACAATCTTACGGTTATTTTCTCATCACACAATTTAGGCGAGATAGACGAGTTCTGCGACAGAGTGGGACTGCTCCATAACGGAAAGGTAGTTTTCGACAGGGAGCTTGACAGCGTAAAGGGCGACACCGTAAAGATTCAGGCAGCCTTTGAAAATCCCGTTTCGACGCAGGATTTCGGGGATATAGAGATACTGCACATAGAAACCTCGGGAAGCCTTACATACATTATCGCAAAAGGCGACAGAGAGGCTATAAAGCAAAGCGTACAGAAGCTTAACCCTAAGCTTTACGATGAAATTCCCTTAAGCCTTGAAGAAATATTTATCTACGAAATGGAGGTGCTGGGCTATGACAGCTCAAAACTCGGCGACTAAGTCCGGATTTTTACGGTATTTCCTGTATAAGCTTGGCAGCTTAAAGCAGCATATCATTCTCAACTCCGTTATGGCGCTTTTCTCCTATCCCGCAATTGCGGTGGTGGGTATGCTGACGGTTAATAAATGGAACGAATACTATAAGACTATTGGTACCAGCTACAACAATACCGAACTGCTAAAGCAGTGCCAGATGTGGGAAAATATTCTGGTTATGTTCATTTATATCGGCATTATCGCTCTTGTGGGCGTATTCTTCGCAGGGCTTGCTATCCAGCACAAGAACTTCCGCTATCTTTTTGACAAGAAGTATGTGGATATGGATATTTCCCTGCCTGTTTCGGATAACGGACGGTTTTTCGGGGACTTTCTCTCCGGACTTCTCGCCTATATGGTTCCCCATATCCTTGCAGTAGTAACCGGACTTATTATACTGCTTTGCTACCCGCCAAGTATGCGTTTCGACACAGTAACCCCTATAAGCGAGATGGAAGTAATGGGAATGCCTATACTTGACATCTTTTTGCAGTGCGCTGTTATCGGGCTTCTCTCCTGCCTGCTGTTCTACTGCCTTAACCTCTTTATTCTTTCCCTTTGCGGCAGGGCTGCTGAAACACGCCTTACTACTGTTATTATAAATATTGCTCTGCCCCTGCTTACCTTTACCCTTGTGGGGCTGTCACAGCTTTACTACTACGGAAAAGCGGAAATAACCGAGCTTGTACCCTTTTTCTACAACAGCGCAGTTGCAAACCTGTCCCCTGTTGGTATGCTTGCAACCACCTTTGTATCCTCATTTGAGGCAGGCGCATATCGGGGCAGCGACGGCTACACCTTTATTCCCTTAAGAAACGGCGGCCTTATAATTTCAATTATCGCCTGTCTTGTATTTACCGCAGCAGCCTATATCCTTATCAGAAAGCGCCGCAACGAAAGAGTCGGCTCTCCCTATGTTTTCAAGTCT
>JBJERM010000027.1:0-8130 GCA_051882315.1 Ruminiclostridium sp. | reverse complement strand
GATTGTCATAATGATAAAGCCCGTAATAGAGGTTATCATAACTAAAAGTATGTTGAAATTGTCGCTGTAAACAACCCCACGATAGCAGAAGCGGTAAACGAGATAGATTATAATTCCGCATACCAGAGAGGAAACCATTGCCGCAATCATTCCCGCAGGAGAAAGGGCGGAGAAGCTTAAGTTGTCCTCAAAAAGCTTAAGTGTGTCGCTTATTATGCTTAAAACTCTGAAATTCATGTTATTAATTTCCTTTCCATTGAAAATAGGGCGGCGAGAAGTTGTCAGATGCCACGCCTTATTGCATTGAACTTGTCCCTGCAAAGCACATACTTTGATACCGATTCCTGAGTCATAGGAACACCGCTGAGCAGTTCTTCTATGTACAGCGGTATAAAATTATCGTACTTTACCTCTAAAATAATATCATTATCGGGAAAAACAGGAGAATATCTTACCCTTTCGTCAAACATATCCAGCCCGTTCACTCCTGCGCTTACCTTCATATCAAAAGTAACCCGCACATTTCCCGCCCGACATATATAAGGCTCCCGCAGGTAGTCAACTATGACCGAGGGAGTAAGCCTTGCGGCAGAATCGGAAACAAAGAAGTCCTCCGCCGCAGTTTCCGAAAACCGCTCCTCTCCGAGAAACGCCCTTTCCCCCGTAAGTATCTGCTCATACTCCCCGTAGGTTATAACCGCAGACTTCTTGTAGCCTACGTTGTCGTCCTTGCGCTTTTCTTCAAGCCGTATGTAGGTCTTGTCCAGATTGTAAACTCTTATTCTGTACTTTTTGCGGTTAAGGACTCCGTTTATCTTGTCGTAGTAGCCCGAGCGGTAAACGTCGTCAAAATAAAGGCTTGTTATGCGGTAAACTCCGTCTGCGGCGTGTCCGTCGGGCTTCATAGCCGCCTTCATTCTCTGCCGCAGAATATGATAGGAACCGCTGTTTATGCGGTATTTCATCTCATGGCGGTACTGTATGCCCTTATCCATCAATACCTCCCGTATGTTCTGCAATAATCTCCGTAATCTCCTCAATGCTGAGCTCGCCGCAGTTTATAGTCAAATCCGCATACTTCTCGTAATAGGGGCTGCGCTCCTTGAAAATGTCCTCTATCGTCATTCCCTTTGCGGCGGCAATTCCCCTTGTCTTTATGTTTGTGAGCCTGCGTACCAGCTCATCACAGGGCACTTTCAGATAAACGCAAAAGCCGCTTTTCTTTAAATGCTCCATTCCCTTTTGGCAGAAAACCGCGCTTCCGCCCGTAGCAATAACCGTGTCGCAGTTATTCTTCACCGAAAGCAAAGCCTGCTCCTCAAAATCACGGAATCGCTCCGTGCCGTATTCGTTGAGAAGCGCTTGCAGCTTCGACTTCTGCTGGGTCTGTATAATAAGGTCGGTATCAACAAAGTGCATACCGAGAGTTTTCGCAAGTATTACCCCCACGGTGCTTTTCCCGCAGCCCGGCATACCTGTAAGAATTATATTTTCCATAGCTTTTCCTTTTTTGGCAGTATTATTTCCCCGCTGTTTTATCAGTACCACACCGGCACAAGCCCCTCAAAGCCGTTATACTCTCTTACTGTCTTTTCGGCAGTCTTTACCGCCTCGTCAATTGCGTGCTTTCCGTAAGGATAAGCACGGCAGACCGAGCGTATTGCCTCAACAGCGGTATAAAACGCCATAAGGGCAAAGAAATCTCCGGGAATACTGCCCTCGAAATATCCGTTTATCTGCCCTCTCGAAAATGGGGCGCTGCATGAGCGGCGAATACACTGAAAATCCATATAAGGGTCGCCCCAACACCAGCGGTCGAAATCGATAACCCCGTATTCCCCGCTTTTGGTAAAAACAAGGTTTCCCGAACGGAAATCACCGTGCAGGGCGGTCTGAGGTCTGTTTTTGAGCAGGCGCATATTGTCCGAGATAAAGCAAAAGGTCTTTTCAAAACCCTTGAAATCAAGGCGGTAATAGGCGAACTGCCGCAGTATTTCCTTAACTCTGTCGCCGTAATACTCGTCCCAGGGCATTATATCCTCCGGTGCTTTTACGCTGTGAATCCGCCGCAGAAGCTTTCCCGCCTTTTCGCCGTATCTTGCCTGCTCGGGGGTGTGCATATTCAGTATCCTGCGGTCTGCGTCCGTACCCTCAACCCAGGTGTAAAGAGTGTATGCGAGGGTATCGCCGCAGCAGGCTGCAACCTCTACGGGAACATTCATCTGAAGCCCCAAGCGGTCGTGTATCATCTGAGCAAAAACCGCACTTTCACGATGCCGCTTGTAGTTTGCAATATCCGTTGTGCGGAGTATAAGCTCAACTCCGTTGTTTCGGATTATATGATACTTGTTTTCCCCTGAGCATCCAAGCTCGATAGGGGTTATTTCAAGCCAGTTGGGGTAATCGGATATATCGGAAAGCTCCTCAAACTCCATTTTTATCTTCCTTTCCCATTATATGTTTTCCCGTACAGCCTGCAAGCAGTTCGGAAAACAGCCTTATACACAATAGTCGTCGAAAATGTTATAATTGCCGGATTTAAGCAAATCAATAAACTGCTCCTCGTCGTATATGGGCGCCATTGCCGCAATTCCCGAAAGCCTGTACTGGTCTGCAATATGGTTATCGCTGCCCGCAGTTTTTATAAGCCCGTACTGCTTTGCGTAAATCCCCGCCATCTCGTTTTCAGAATCCTTACGGCAGGAATTTATAACCTCGCAGCCGTCGCACTTCCGCGGGAAAAGCCTCAGCATATCAATATACCAGTCTTCTCTGAAAGGGTGAGCGTGAACGATAAAGCCCCCTTCCTCGTGAACAAAATCGCAGTAGGCATTAACGTCCATATCCATTACAGCAGGATTTCTTTTAAGCCAGTCTTTATCCAGTCCGTAGGTCAGCAGGTCTGCCCCACGATAGGAATATTCCCAGCCGAAAAACACCTTCAGCCCTATCTCATCCCCGCATTTCTTTGCATTTTCGTAGCCCTTTGCAAAGCGGTCAACCCGTTCATCCCAGCTTAAATCCGCAGGAACGCAGGTGTTCCCGTTGAAGAAATGGTCGGTTATAAAAATACCGTCATAGCCCTTTGATTTATAGAATTCTGCCTGCTCCTCGCCGCTTGCACTTGCACAGGCGCTGGCTTCCTTTGTATGTGCATGGGTTTCGTATTTGTATCTCATATATAGTTCACAACCTCCACAATCTCGCCTTTTCTTACAGCCGCACGGGGAACTCTCCTGCCCACAAGGCAAAGCAGCTCGTAGCCGATAGTTCCAAGCCTGTCAGCAATACTGTCGGCGGTGATTTCTCCGATAGTATCCGAGTAAAGCTCCGCAATATCCCCGCATTTAACGTCAATGCCCGTAACGTCAACAATGGTCTGATCCATACAAACCCTGCCGCAAATCGGCGCACGCTTGCCGCCTATATACACAGCGCCGCTGTTGGAAAGAAAGCGGCTGTAACCGTCGGCATAGCCTGCGGGAATTACCGCAACGGTCATTTCATGCGGCGCAGTAAAGGTTCTTCCGTAGCTTATCTGTGTTCCTGCGGGTATTGTTTTTACCTGACAAACCGCAGCTCTCAGCCGCATAACAGGCTTTATTCCGAGGGGTATTTTTTCCGCCGTATTCGGCGCACAGCCGTAGGTTATTATCCCGCTTCGCACCATATCCCCGCCGAAATCCTCGTGATACATAATCCCGCCGCTGTTCTGAGAATAAAAGGGTATTCCTTTTTCTCGTGCAGGAGCAGTAATTTCCAGAAATTTCTTCTGCTGATTTTCGGTGTACTTAAGGTCTGTTTCCGTCAGGCTGTCTGCAACCGCAAAATGGGTATAAACTCCCTTTATTTCAAGCCCCGGAAGTTCCATAATTTCCAGCAGCTCTTCTCTGCTGTCAATTCCTACCCTGTTCATTCCCGAATTGACTTTTATATGTATTTTTATCGGCTTTCCGAACTCGGAAGCAGTACATGAAAGCATTTTCGCCTGTTCTACCGAAGCCGCCGTCTGTTCAAGCTTATAAACGGCAATTTCCTCCTGCATTTCCCTGTCGCAGTAGCCGAAAACCACAATCTGCGCCTCCGGCAGTATTTTCCGCAGCTCTATTCCCTCCACGGGATTTGAAACCGCATAGCTTTCAACGCCCTGCGCCCAGAGCTCCCTTGCCACAATCCCAACGTCGTGACCATAGGCGTTAGCCTTTACTACTGCCATAACCTTTTTCCCATTTGCGGCGGCTTTAATAAGGGAAATATTGTTATCCAAAGCGTCAAGGTCTATTTCCGCCCAGACCCGTTTAAGTAATCTGTCCATTGTATGCCTTCGTTCTGCCGAAAATTTCGGCAAATTTCAAATTTCTATTGTATTTTATGATAATTTGTGATAAAATAATAGTAACTTTATTTTGTAGCAGTAAGCCTAAGCTCCTGCTTACAAAAGCTTTACATTATCTATTATATACTTTTCACAGTATAATTTCAACTACTTTTTTATTTTTCGGAGGAAAAATGGCTGTAAAAAGAAAAAGCAACTGGTATATATATCTTATTGCGCTTATAATCTCCTTTGTAGTGCTGGGATTTTTTGTGAGCAGTATCTGGGACTCCCTGTTTCCTGCTTTAAAAAACAATGACGGAAGCTACTCCTCTTCGGGCTCTGACTTCCGCCCCTCGGCAGACATAAAGATAACCGCACTTCTTATGCTTTCGGATATGAAGGCGGCAACTCCAACCTATTATATGCTTGCAAACTACCGCCCGAGAGACGAGATTATCGTTTTCGTACCCCTACAGGAAAACCTTAAGGCGAATTATAAAGGCAGCAGCGGCAGCCTTTACGAGCTTTACGACAATTTCGGCGCATCGGCTGTAACAGAAGGAATAAAGGAAACCCTCGGAATTGAATGTGACTACTACATAAAGTTCGACCGCCTCTCATTCATTGATTTTGCAGACCTTGTGGGAACGGTTTATGTAAATATCCCCGCTGACATAACCGAAAAGACGGTAAAGGACGTTATTGAAAAGGAAATCGTAAACGTGGACGGCGAGGAAAGGGAAATCTCCCGACTGGTCAAAAAAGAGGTTGAGGAGGTTATCTTCGCCGCAGGCGTTCAGTACTTAGGCGGCGAGAAGCTTTACGACTACCTTACCTACGATTTCGGAAAAGGCGAGGATTACAGCCTTGCAATACAGGGCGCAATTGCCATGAATATGGTAAACCGCAATTTCCGGGGACTTTCCTCAACGGAGCTTCAGCGGCTCATACAGGAGGTAATCTCGGGAACGGAAACGGATATTACCTTCAACGACTATGTGGAATACCAGTCGGCGCTTCAGTACACCTCCGACAACAGCGTAAACCCCTGTGAATACTATATTCCCTACGGCGAAACCGACGGCGGATATTTTATCCTTGCGGATAATTCAAGAAACACGATTCTCGACCGCTTAGAGATTAAGCAGGAGGAAGAATAATACATACATAAAAGACCTGAGAGAAACAATGGGATTTCTCTCAGGTCTTTTTTGGTCTTGAAAGGCAGATTACGTTATTACAATGCCCATATTGTTAGCATACGCTGAAGCCTTTGTCTTATCATTCTCCATAACGTAGGTATAGCCCGAAATATAAAGCACAACACCCGAATAAATAACCGTTGCAGCGTGAAGGCAGGCTCTTTTTGACAGCTCGATTACATAATCAAGCTCCGCAAGCTTCTGCTCAAGCGGCTCCTCCTCCTGCACCTTCTGGGCTCTAATACGAACTGCCGCCCGCAGAAAGTCCTGGTCCTCAAGGCTTAATTCGCCCGTTTTTCCTGCTTCCTCAAGGCGGTGTACACGCTCGTCTATTTTTACGACCTCGTCCCTGACCTTATTGAGCTGTTTTAGAAAAGCTGCCCGTTCAAGCTGCTGCCCTGCGCTGTCGCCCAGTCGGAAAAAGGTTTCCTTGCGCTGCCTGCTGCCTGCGGTAAGACAGTAAATCTGCCCCATACATTCGGTAACTCCGCCGCTTATAATGCCTGCTCCCTCGGTGCAGACCATACTCTCCACGCACTTTGTGCGGCACTCGGAAAAGCTGAGCCCGATAACGCTTTTTCCTGCGTTTATCATGCAGCCGATAAAGTTATTTCCCTTTACGCTGCCCCTTTCGGAAGAAATAATCGCATCAATCACATCTCCATTAACCGTTATATCTCCCTTTGCCTCAATAGCCGCCTCTGAAACCTTTCCGTAAATAACTGCGCCGCCTGCACGGATAGTTGCCTTTGCCGCTACATTTCCGTAAACAACCACCGTTCCCGGGAACACCACAACCCCGTCAGCGCCGCTAAGTCCGTTCTGGAAAACAAGCTCGTTCACAATGCTGTACCGCCCGTTCCTGAAAACGAGAGTACCTGTTTCACGGGCTATAAGGGCTCTGCCGTCGCCTGAGATTTCCGTATTTTCTCCCTTTACGTCGGGGGCAGGTCTGCCGTTTTGCGCCTTTATTTCTCCCCCGCAGACGTCCATGCCGTTTCTGCCGGTTGTGGGAGGAGTTATCCTGCACAAGACCGTACCCTTTTCTATATTGCAGATTTCCTTACCTCCCGAGCAGTCGAAGGCGGGCAGATTTCTGCCCTCAATGCCCATAACGGGAGGAACTCCCCTTGCAATTACAGTTTCGGTATTGAGCAGCTGCCTTGCCGCCATATCCAGCACCGCAGAGCTGTCAATTCCGAAAACAACCCCCTGTTCCTCCGCAGCTTTTAAAATATCGGCAGGAGTAAAGGGCTTGTGTGTTTTTGTATGTGAAGCTACCATAGCAGCAGCCGTCATTTTGTCGGGAGAAACCTTTACTATAATTACAGAAACGGCGCCGGTAATACCAACGCCGCCCGATATGCCCTCCTCAGCAAAGGGATTGGGCGCTTTCCCCGCATTTTCCGGGTGCTCAATCTCGTCAATTATGCTGTCGAACAGGTTTTCCATATCCTTAAAAAGTTTTTCCTGCATACAAACCTCAGATAAGCTTTTTTCCATTGACGTTTGAGCTTATTTCAACAGACCCGTTCTCTGCGAAAAAGGTTACTGTTCTGCCGTAATTAAGCCCTGTATCTTCTGCAATTATCGGTATGCGAAGCCTTGAAAGCGCCGCTTTTACAGCCTCGATATTCCTTGCGCCGATGTTGAACTTGGCGCTTGTGTTCTGGAACATTACCGCCCCGCCTGCAATCTTTGCCGTAATTCCCGCAGGATTTGCACCGAGGCTCTTCATATAATCCAGCATATCCGGAAGAGCCGTGTCAGCAAATTTAGCTCTTGCTCCTGCGCCGTCGATAATAGCTGAGCTGTCGGGGAGCATTATATGGGAAAGACCCGCTATTCCCGTGTATTTATCGTAAAGGCAGGTGCCGATGCAGGAGCCTAATGCGTATGTTACAAGAATATCCGGATTCTTGCATACCTTCCAGTCGGATATACCGACAATAAGCTTCTGCGCCATTACATAACCCCCAGATTTGTCATAATATGGTCGAGGGAGCTTACGCTTGGAACAAGCAGTATCTTTGAGGTTACATTAACCTTGTCGATAATCATATTGTTGTCGATAAAAAGAAGCTTGTCGCTTATCTCGCCCACTTCAACTGCGGGTACGCTTACAATTGCCCCCAGCATATCCACCGCCAGCTCGGGAATATCAACGAGGATATTCATTCCCGCAAGCTGTGCGATTGCATTTACATAGGAGCTTGCCATAATATTGCCGATTTCCTTCAGAGCAGAGCGGTCGATGTCGTCAAGCTGATCAATATTCTCTATTTTCTTGCCGAAAAGATTGCCCAGTATGTAGTCGATAAGAGCAAACTCAAAGAGAAACAGTATCATACCGTCAATATCGCCGTTTATTCGCACAAGCACTCCTGCGATATTCTTTTCAGCGCCCCCCGCTGCGTCAATAGCGTCCTGAAAGTTCAGAAACTGCACACGGGGAACCTCGATATCCACCATTTTGCCTATCATGGCAGAAAGCGCAGTTGTAGCGTTTCCCGACCCGATATTTCCGATTTCCCTGAGGACGTCAAGCTGCATATCGTTAAGGTCCTCATATCTGTCAATACTCATTTATTCCCTTCCTCCGTTCGCTTT
>JBJERM010000026.1:0-2405 GCA_051882315.1 Ruminiclostridium sp. | reverse complement strand
GAACGGCGTTACCGACCCGGTGTCCTGCATAAAGGACCATAAGTTCTTTATCTTCGACAGCTTAGGCTCCTACACCTCAAACGTAATGCGCTCGGTGGCGGCGGACGTTTCTCACATCACAAAGGAAGAACACGAAAAAATCCGCTCAATCGTTGTAAACAGCGTTATCGACTGTATGAACAAGGTTGAAGAGCTTAACGGAGCTATGGTAATAATAACTATCGAGCCCGGCTTTTCCGTATGCCCCAAGGATCCGGAGCAGATTTCGTTCCGTGAAATCATGGGCGCAGTAAACCAGCGTATCGCCAATACCGCTCAGGAGGTTTACCTCTCCGCAAGCGGAATCCAGTTCAGAATCAAGTAATATGGGAGGAAAAAACAATGACAATAGACCAGCTCATTAACTTCGCCAGAAGCAAGAATGCTTCAGATATTCACCTTACCGCAGGCGCACCCACCTCTATCCGTATCAACGGCGAGCTCAAGAAGTTCGACGGAATGGACGAGGAGGTCGTAAACAGAACTATCCTTTCAATGCTCAGCGCCGAGCAGGAAAAGCGCTTAGGTCAGGGCGAGGACATTGACTTTTCCTTCACCAGCTCCTCCGGCGGCCGCCAGAGAGTAAACGTTTATCACCAGAACGGCGGAAGACTTGCTGCTGCAATCCGTCTTTTAAACGAACATATCCCCTCCTTCAAGGACATCTCCCTTCCCCAGGCGGCTATCGATCTTACCAAGGAGCTTAAGGGTCTTATCCTTGTAACAGGTCCTACCGGCTCGGGCAAATCCACAACCCTTGCCACAATGGTTGACTACATCAACGTATGCCGCCCCTGCCATATCCTTACAATTGAGGACCCTATCGAATATATCTACTCCCCCAAGCTTGCTACAATACATCAGCGTGAAATCGGAACCGACGTTCCCGACTTCAACTACGCCTTAAGAAGCGGTCTGCGTGAGAACCCGGACGTTATCCTTGTAGGCGAAATGAGAGACTACGAAACAATCCAGCTTGCACTTACCGCTGCTGAAACAGGACACCTTGTACTCGGAACACTCCATACAACAGGTGCTGCCCAGACAGTAAACCGTATTATCGACGTATTCCCCTCCGACGTTCAGAACCAGATTCGTTCTCAGCTTTCCAGCAACTTAAGAGGCGTTATTTCACAGATGCTTCTTCCTATGGCAAACGCCGAAAGAGGAAGAACAGCAGCCTTTGAAATCCTTATCAACAACGACGCCTGCGCAAACAATATCCGTGCAGAAAAGACCCATCAGCTCGAATCGGTTATGGCGTCCAATATGTCCAACGGTATGAGAACCATGAACGAGAGCCTTAAGCGCCTTGCCCGTGACGGAGTTATAACAAAGGAAACTGCTATAACCTACAGCCCCGACAAGGACGAACTGAAGAAGATGCTTTAATAAAGGCAGGTAAAAAGCGTTGAAAACAAACAGAGCCCGCTTTCCCGCAGGAAAAAATCCTTTGGGACGGCGGGCGGCGCTGATTTTTGCGTCAGTAATTATAGCGGCGTTTTTTTTCGCATTAATCTGCGGGGCGGAAAGCTCTGCACCCATATCAAGAAAAAACCTGCTGCTTACCTCCCGCAACGAAAGCTACTATGCGGTTATTGAAACAAACGGGGATAAAATCTCCGTAAGAGGAAAATATGCCGAGGACGGAATAAGAAAAATCTTTTTGAGCAGTACCGAGCTTTCGGGTTATTCAATAAATGTAGCAAAGGACGGAAGCTTTGAAGCAGAGCTTACTGCAAAAAAAGGAATTTTAAGCGACGGCTCCGACAATATCGTTTTCAATTTCAACTCGGGAGCAAGCATAAATTTTCTTGTGCAGTACGACGGCGGCTGGTATTTCCCATATAACGGACTTGCCGAAAGCAACAGTGAGATTTTCGACAACATCTACGAAGCCCCTCCCGAAGCCGCAGCCCTTTATCTCTGCACCGACCCCACCCCCGAGAAAATCGCCGCTGTTCAGGAGCAGCTGCGTACCCTCAGCGATAAAATTACCGCAGGCATAGATGACGACTACGAAAAAGCAAGAGCAATCGCAAAATATGTGGCGGAAACGATTTATTACGACTTTGACGCAAGAAACAGCAGCGTAACAGACGAAACCGTGGCTTTATCAAACGTGCTGAAAACATGCCGCACGGTCTGCTCGGGCTTTGCTAATCTCTACTGCGCGCTTATGCAGGCGCAGGGCATTGACTGCGTAGCAGTAAAAGGCTCGGTAATCGGCGGGGACGTTACCTTTGAAACACTTGCAACAGGCAGAGAAAACCATGAATGGACAGCCTTTTGGTACGAGGAGGAAAACCGCTGGGTATGGGTGGATTCCTGCTGGAACGGAACAGGGAGCTACGAAAACGGCGAAT
>JBJERM010000025.1:0-2406 GCA_051882315.1 Ruminiclostridium sp. | reverse complement strand
TTTTTCCGACGATTGGCGAAAATTGTTTCGGTTAGTTGCAGCTGTCAAGAAAAGCGTATGCAAAACCCGTCACCTGAACAGATGACGGGTTAAGTATTTACTTCTCGTTATAATGATATTTCCGCAGCTTTCTGCCTGCAATCAAACAGATTAAAACACCGGCAACACCGATAATAAACATCATAAGCGCTGCGCCCGAGCCTTTTCCAACGCCGAATAATGCAGCCAGAACGGGCTGATTGCCATATCCTGCCATAAAAGGCTCGCAAACATTATCCACCATAAAGCCGCCTAAAAACAGTCCTATGGGAATAGTGAAAAACTGCATTGTGTTGCGGCAGGCATAAACACGTCCCTGCAATTCTACGGGAACTGTGGTTTTGAAAATCACATCATAGTTTGCGCTCATAACCGGCACAAGCACCCAGCCTATGATTTGCCCGATACACCATACAATAGGCTCTCTTGAGAATGCCAGCAGGAAGTTTTCTGTTCCTAAAGAAATCAGCATTGTATAATATACTACTTTCAATCTGTCCTTTGGCTTAGGCAGGACAGAAACAAGCAAGCTGCCGATTATCATTGCAATGCCCGAACAAGACGTAACCATACCTAAAACCGATGCGCCGCCTTTAGGACTCGGCAGTACCAGTCCCGGCAGGATTCCGTCAAAAGCCGAAGCAATAAGGTTAACCCCGGACATAAACAGTATCATTGTCAGTATCATCGGATTTGACTTTAAGTACAAAAGTCCTTCCTTTGCAAGAGCAAGTACATTTTCCGATTTATCGGTTTTTGTTTCGGGAATTTTGATAAAAAACAGTAGTGCCACAAATGCAACGGCAAAGCTTCCGATATCGACTGCAATTACACCTGTAAGACCTATAAACGAATATAGCGAGGTTGCAATCAGCGGATTTAATATTGAATTGAGAGACCTGGATAAAGAACGAAGTCCGCTTGTTTTCTGATAATATTCCTCGGGAATGATAAGGGTCATGGCAACCTCTGAAGCAGGCTGCTGGACGGTGTTCATAAGTCCCGAAAATGCATTTAATGCGTATAAATGCCATATCATCAAAGCGTTTGCTTTGTAGAGAATAAATATGGCTACGGTACACATTACCGCAAGCACATCACAAACAAGCATTGTTTTCTTCTTGTCGAAACGGTCGGTGAGTGCGCCTGCAAATATGCTCATTATTACATAGGGAGCATAGGAGCAGATAGTAAGCGCCGCTGTGCCTAAGGACGAGCCTGTCTGCTCATAAAGCCATAAGGTCAATGCGAATGCTGTGATACTGCTGCCAAGCTGGGATATGCTCTGAGTGCTCCAGAGTATGTAAAAATCTCTGAGTTTGCTTTTTTTGTTTTTTGTTTTCATTTTCTTTGCTTCCTTTCAAAATCATAGGTTTAAACTAAAAAAGAAGCAAAGCCTGAGGAACTAACGTAAGTTATTTCCTCCGTGCAGTTTCCTCAAGCTCTGCACGGAGCTTTTACACTACAAATTATCATTATGAACCCTCATTTCTAAAAATCGGTATTTTTTATTATTATATCACTCTTTTTGCAAATGTCAATCTGATATTTTTGCACATTTACGAAATCACCAATTCTCTCTCAGCAGAAAATCTGCTATATGCACGATTTCAATGCCGTTGTCATTTCCGATTGCAAGCGGGTCACAGCAGATAACATATTGATGATATTCCCTTACTATACCCAAAAACTTTCTTTAGTCAAGAAGTTTTTGTTGCTATGACGGTAAAAACCTTGCGATTTTTTACGGTTTTTTGTTTTCGTGTTGGATTGGCAGTTATAGTGCCTTGTTATGATTAATTCGGCTTATCAATATCTGATATTATGCTATCATAATATAATATCCTCCATAACAAACCGGAAATCATCAATCTTCTTATCGATATGCCAATGCCCGCAAAGCCAGCGCCCGTATTTCAGCCTTTTCTCGATAGTATCAAGCCATTCCTCGGTGCTGTTATCAACAGTGCTCTGGTCAACGCAGGACAAAAAAGCTTCTGCTGGAATATATTTTGATGGGCAGGTGTGTGTAAGAACCTGGTCTATCTCCCAATTACTGCCTTCAAGCACCGCTTCAACCCGCTCCTTGGTTTCCTCCGAAGGCTGTTCATCAGGAAACCATCTGTAGCCGTTGCGAAGCCGATAGAATTTGTCAACAGAATAGGCACCCCCGATTACTATAGTTTTTCTTCCGTCAAGGTCGTAAATTTCTCCGTCCTTTGCAAAAAGAATATTCGGGTATTCTTCTTCATAGAAAACTGTTCCGCCGTTCCATATTTTTGTTATGTATGTGGGGATTGTTTCAGGTCGCATCTCGTGATTTCCGTGAATACAGAATACTGTAACACCCTCCTTGTTAAGTCTGGA
>JBJERM010000024.1:0-2411 GCA_051882315.1 Ruminiclostridium sp. | reverse complement strand
TGAGTTGCTGTTCTCATAATTATTACATTGCCTTTACGGGCGCACAATCAAAATAAGCGAGGCCCAGTTTTGCAAAGAAAAATACCGCTAAAACAACGTCAATAATGGGGAATACAACATTGTTTACAACAGTTTTTATCTGTCCCGAAGCCGATTTCCAGGTGTTCTCAACCGCTGTGGCTACGTTGCCGCCGCCACCTCCACCGGCTCCGCCACCACCGCCTGCGCCCTCTGCAAATGCACATACCGTAAAGAACGAGGACACAATGACAATGGTGAGTAATACCGAAAACAGTTTTGATATTTTTCTCATAATAATCATTCCTTTCAATTAATGTGTGGGAGCTATATGCCAGTCATCATAAACATTACCGCTGATGTTTACGCTATCGGTAAGATTCAGAGAAAGCATACCTGCCGGAGTCCAGCAGTCAAGCACCCATGTGTAAGCCGTATAGCTTCCGTCGGGATACCATATCGGCGTGAAGTGGGTGCGATTGTTGTAGGTGCTGTACTCGTTGTTCTTGAATTCGAACTGCGAGCCTGTTTTTTCGAGCAAGCGCCAGTATTTTTTATACCCGAATTCGGGGAAATAGGTTACGGCATTCTGTATTCCCGTGCATTCGCCACCTGCCGAAACACTTGCGGTTACCTTTTCATTTATACCATATCCCGATTTCATGGTATCGCCCACCGCCGTCGGATTCTTTCCGTCGGGCTTAATGTCCATACTGCCACGAATGGAAACATAGTAGCTGTTGGAGCCGAACTCCCAGTCACCTTCGTCCTTCCAATAACCGTTATCCACCCAGTAATAAACGATTTTTCCGTCAACAATCTTGCTTCTTCTCTGCCATACGGGAATCCAAACCCAGTTAGGAACCCAGTATGCATACCATTTCGACCAGTTCGCTGAGGTTCTCTGGGGCTTTGAAGGAACAGAAGGAGCTGTAAAGCCGTTGTTCCTGTCGTATGCAGTAGGATCGGGCGGCGGGTTTTCATCAAGATCAACAATATTTGCGATAATGGTGGACTTGCTGACCTCTGCGCCGCCCATAACCGTAACATAAATTGTTACCTGCTGTGGGGTGTTCGGGGTATGCCATTTGCACCATACAAGCTGAGAAGCCCCTTCTGGGTAAACAACGTTGCTTACGGTATAATTCGTACCCTTGATTCTGAAGGTTACCGTTATGGGGTTGTCGGGAGTGTGCCTGCCGCCCGAAACTGTTACGGCTGTATAAACGTCGGTATCAACCCTGTATTCATAGTCGTAGGTTTCCACCTCTACTTCCTCGTCCTTTTCCTTAAAGGTTATAATGCCGACGCCGAGATTGCGGATTATGTCGCTGTCCGAGGCTCTTGTGGTGGTCGAGCCTGTCCATGCAGAATAACCAAGGTCATCTTCTTCAAGGAACATAGCAAGGGGGAGATTTTTGTGGGATAAGGGAGCAAATTTATTGATAAAATCGCCGCCTGTGGCGATGTTGTATAAGGCTGCTTCGGTTGCAGTAAGTGCAGTTCGCACTCCCTTGTAGGTGACATAGACCAAAGGCTCTACCATAAGCTTGTAGTCACCGTTTATCATTTTATCAAAATCAACACCCAGGTCAGCAGAAATGCCTTTAACAACCTGTTCATCGGTAAAATAGCTTCTAATTGCGTCTATTGAGGGAAAATAATTCTCGCCGTCGCTAACAATAACCGGCAGCGGTTCACTCGGTATCTTATACGAATAGGCGCTGTTTGTGGGCGAAAGCGATGAGCCGTTCAGATATGAGGACTTACACACCTTTCCGAAATGCACCTTAATGTCATTACGATTTCTGTTGGTGTAATCTATACTTGCAGATTTAACCTCGCCGCTTTCTGCGTCAACAAGGGTAATTCTTACCCCGTCATCAAGAGGATACCAGCCGTTTTCGTGAGTTCCTTGCCCTAAATTTCCGCCGCCGTTATCAATATTGGGATCACCGACATAATCGTCTGCATATACGGGAACGCTCTGCAGACTTATTGCGGCGGCGATAAGAATAGAAATAATTGATCTTCTGATGTTCATCAATACCTCCGAAATAAAACAGACACCGGTTTTACCCGATGTCTGATTCTCATATTTTAGCCGAAGCAACCGATTTTGTTACCATTCTGGTACATCTGCTCGTTTACCTCGCCTATTCCACCGCCGCCTTCATAGTCAATCCAGCCGAAGCCATACACAAATATCTTATCGCCTCTGACCTCGCCGTTTTGCGGTTCTTCTTTTGGCGGCGCAGTGGTTACAGCCGTTACCTCCGGCTCATAGACAGGCTCTTCATCCATATTTGTTAAGACCGCCTCGTCCTTTACCTTTGGGGGAGGGGGAGCCGTTGGCTTTGTTGCCGCCTCAAAGTCCTGATTTACTACCTTTT
>JBJERM010000023.1:0-8174 GCA_051882315.1 Ruminiclostridium sp. | reverse complement strand
AGCGTGGAGTGAATATTTATGTAATCCAAATCCTCGGCCTTTAGCTAAAGCTGTCGGTGATTGGGTTATGTCGGAATTGGAGAAAATGATATGATAAGTTGTCCTGATTTTTTAGGTACTGAACTTGAAAAGTATGTTGAACGGGCAGAAACGGGTTATGGTTATTGTTTAAAAAACAACGTGCCTAAGGAAATTGAAACTGTATTGAAAAAGCAGATAATATCATATAACAACTCAGTTTTGCGACAGGCGAAAGCACACGGGTTTGGTAAATATATAAAAATAACTAAGGATGGGACAATTTACCTTGATAAATCGGCTCCCAAAACAATCGTTGACATGTTCAATGGAAACGAGTGAGAACAATGGTAACGATATTAAGCGACTCGCAAAAAGACTATCATTCATTTGCAGCTGAAGCTCTCGACAACGCCGCTAAATTCAATGTTAAGGGCATGGCAATGATTTTCCTTCTGGAAGACGGACAGGCTTTAACAGGATACTGGAATATGGATATTACAGACAAACTCAATGTTGAAAATCAAGTCAGATTTGACTGCATAGATAATTTTATAAAAGCTAATATCGAAAATTACAGAGATTACGAGCCTGACGGCAATAGCGAAGAATAACTTAATAAGATAAAGCACTCGGAAACGGGTGTTTTTTTGTTGCCCTCAACGGGCGGAAAGGATAATATTATGAATTTTGGACAGGCAATCGAACAGATGAAGCAGGGCGCAAAAGTAGCCCGTAAAGGCTGGAATGGTAAGGGAATTCACATTGAAATTCAGTTCCCTGATGAACACAGCAAAATGACCCACCCGTATATCTTTATTGATACCACGGGATTACAGACTGATAATCCTGACGCACCGAAAGACCGTGTTCCGTGGCTTGCAAGTCAGACCGATATGCTGGCGGAAGATTGGTACGTTTTATAAACGTACTTATGAGCGTAAAACCTCAATTAATTACGATTTGTTTTCAAAAATGTGCGAATTTGAGCGTTAACTCACCGAAAACTTAATAATTTCAGCGTTTTGCACCCGTTGCAAGACGCTGTTTTTATATCACCCGGACGTCGGGAGGAATTCCGACGGACAACAACATAACGGACGCTATGGGCGAGAACGTAGCGGACAAAACAGGAGGTTTTTATGGAAAAAACAACACTTCTTCATTTACCCTTACAGTTCTTTGCAGAGGACAACAATGCCCCCGGCAGTGGGAACGCAGGGCCGGCAGGAAACAGTACCGGGAATAACTCAGGTAACGATAACGGCCAGAACAAAGAGCCTACCTTTGACGATATGCTCAAGGATAAGAAATTCCAGGCTGAATTTGACAGGCGTGTTACCAAAGCGCAGGAAACTGCTCTTGCAAAAGCCAAAGCAAGCTGGGAGGCGGAAGCCAAGCTCAAGGCTGAGGAAGAGGCAAGAATTGCCAAAATGTCTGATGACGAAAAGGCAAGGCACGAAAGGGAGCAGCGGGAAAAGGCTATTGCAGACCGTGAGGCGGCAGTTGCCCGCAGAGAGCTTATCGCCGATGCGGGGGAACAGCTTGCTGCAAAAAATCTTCCTGCTGAGCTTGTAAAATGCCTCGATTATTCTTCTGCCGAAAAGTGTAAGGAGAGTATGGATGCGGTTGAAAAAGCCTTCAATGCCGCTGTTGAAAAGCGGATAAACGAGAAATTCAGAAGCAATCCGCCCAAAAAGGGCGACGCTCCGACTGCACCAAAAGAAAGGCGCAGCCGTGAGGTAATTTAAGAAAGGATAATAATATATGCCCAGAACATCTTCACTTAATATCGAACTTAACGGCACCTCCGAAAAGGATAAGCTTGCCGAGATTTACGGTGCTGTAATCGACAACGTTGCACTTACTGCAGTATCTACTGCTATCAAGAACACAGACCTTTCGGGCGACCCTGCATCGGGTTCCGTAGAGGTTAAGCGTTTTGCAAATGCTGAATCTCAGGAGCTTGGTACTGCCAGAAGCAAGGGAAAGGGAGACCCCGCAAAGGTTAAGCCTGTTACCGTAAATATCGACCAGCACAAGGAAATTATCGAGGAGTTCAAAAGCTTTGACATCGACAAATACGGCGTGCCCAATCTTTTATTAAAGAGAGCGGCAAGCCATTCCAGCTCAATGGTGAGAGAGCTTGACAGAGCCTTATTTGCGACCGCCGTTTCCGCGGGTACAAAGTTCACTCCCACCAAGACTAAGAAAATTCAGATTCTTGAGGAAGTAGTCGCTGCTATCGAGGCTACAAAGAACGATTATGTTGACGGGGTTGACCGTGAGGATATTGTGGTTACAGTATCAACCACCTTCCATTCCGCAATCAGGGACGAGCTCGACGAGCTTCCCGGAGGTATGACCTATACAAACGGCATTGTAGGCAATCTGCACGGCGTTGCTGTGTATATGAGCAACAGACTCCCCGAAGGCGTTGACCTTGTTGCAATGCGCTATGACTCAATCGCACAGCCCTGCGTTGTCACTCAGTACGAAACCGAGAAAATCGGTCTTGACAATGCGCACGCCGTTGAGCTGTTCTACGACTACGGCACAAAGGCTGTTACCGAAGACCTTATCAAGTACGTCGGTGACCCCGTTTCAAGCTTATCTGTGGAAGATAACGCAGACGAAATCGGCTCTTAAAAAGTAAAGGAGGCTCCCTTATATGGTTATGGGTTCATCATCGGTTACCAGCTTTATCAAGCGAGTTGGACTTAAAGAGGACGAGGCTGATATGGAATACATTAAAATCCTGCTTGAAAGCGCACAGAATGCGGTCTGTGACATTATCGGGCGGGATATTCTGCCGGAGCGGCTGTATGATGTTGCAGTAGAGCTGGCTGTTATTGACCATAACAAGAGGGGCTCAGAGGGAGAAAGTTCAAGAAGCGAGGGCGGCATTTCCAGAAGCTTTGAGGATTTGCCGCCTCGTATGCTTGAACGATTAAAGAATTATCCCAGAAAGGCAAGGGCGCTGCTAAGAAGATGAGACTTACGGGAAAATACATTGTAACTCTTACCCATTCCCGCAGAAAAGGCAATAAAAGCGAATATGCGGGTACGGAAATCAAGCGGGAAAATCTCCCCGATTTCAGCGGTACGGTATATCCTGTTTCCGATGAAAAAAGCGTTGCCCTGTACGGCGAAAGAATTCATCGTATGTATGGGATTTACTGCCTGCCGGAATGCGACCTGACAGACGGGGATTTTGTAGGTATTCCCGGCGAAAAAGAGGAGTTTAAGATTGTGTCCGTTATGAGGTACAGCACCCATATATATGCGGTTGCGGAGCGTAGCCGATAAGGGGAGGGGGATTGTATGGAGGTAGAAATTACAGGGCTTGACGCAATTGCTAAAAAGCTGCGCTATATCGGGGTCAATACGGAAGAAATCGTTGACAGGGCGCTTCATAAGGGCGCAATTGCTATACAGGCGGATGCAAAGCGGCTTGTGCCAAAAAAGACAGGCAGACTTGCGGGCAGTATCAGCGTTGAGAAGATTACAGGCGGCTATTCCGTAGGTACAAATATCGATTACGGTCCCTATGTGGAGCTTGGCACTGGTACCGAAGGCAACCCCGCCTATCCTCATACTCAGCGGCAGAGCTGGCGGTATATGGACGAAAACGGGAACTGGCACTATGTAAAGGCTATGCGCCCCCGTCCGTATATGCAGCCTGCATTCAGCAATAATCAAAGCCGTGTGGTTAAGATTATCCGCAACGACCTCTGGGCGGAACTCAAGAAAAGGATAACAAGATAATGGTTGACCTTATTCCTTATGTGAACAGTCTTCTGGAAAGCACGGGAGCGCAGATTGAACTTTCCTATAACGATGTTGATGCAACGCTGCCGCTTATCGTGCTTACAGAAACTGAAAACAGCGCCGATGTCATAATCGACGGAAAGGACGCATTCAGCAGAATAAGCATTCAGCTGGATATTTATCATTATAATCACAGGCAGACGAGGGAGCTTGTCAATACTGTAAACGACATTATGACGAAAGCGGGATTCAGACGGCGGCTTTCTCCTCCTGCTTCTGAAGATGATATTGTAAGGGCTACGGTTGTATATTCCTGCTCGGTTGACGAAAAATCGGGCAGAATATACGGCGGCGCCGATTCTATATAACAAAGAAAGGATAAAAATATGAACGAATTTTCTTCTGCGGGTATTGAATTTTCTATCGGTTCAACAAAGATTCCGGGTTGTATTTCAACACCCGATTTCGGCGGCGAGCCTGATAAAATCGATGTAAGCAGCTTTGACAATAAGACCACGAAGAGTTATATTCCCGGTCTTATGGATGTTCAGACTCTTAATTTCGATTTTTACGACAATACCGCCAATTTCAACACTGCAAGAAGTTCTGAAAGCGCAGCCTCAAATACATATTCCACTAAGTTTCCCGATGGCTGTACTGTAAGTTTTACAGGTACCCATAAGGCTTACAAGCTTGCGGCAAATGTAGGCGAGGCTATTAAGTTCCGTATTGCGGTAACGCCCAATTCGGAAATCAGTGTTACAAACGGCACAGCTGCCGAATAAGGAAAGGATAGGGGAAAATGCCTGATTTTATCTTATTTCAGCGTGATAACGGCGATGAGTACAGACTTAAGATAACCGCCGCCGACGCTGTTGAACTCGAAAAGCGGCTTGACTGCTCGATTAATGAGGCTGTTGCAAAGTTTGACAGGGTTTCTGTCGCTGCCGATTTGTTTGCAGCCGCTCTCCCTTCGGAAATGCCATATAAGGACAGAAAGAACATAGCCTTAAGCGTTTTCGACGAGATGATAAGCAGCGGAAAGAACATACAGGATTATCAGATTGTGATTATGGACGCACTTGTAGCCTCGGGTTTTATGAACGGCGAGATAGTGGCTCTTCAGAAGGAAATGATGAAGAAAACGAAAACGATTCTCGCCGCAAATTCGACCGAATCACAGACTTAATCGAAGAATACCTGCCGATAGCCGACATAGCAGGAATAAGCCGCTCGGAGTTCTGGAATATGACGCTGGGAGAGATAAAATCGGCAGCCCGAAATTATAACAAATACCGCAGCGAAAGGGATAAGCAGGAGCTTATAAACTTTGCCTTCTGCGCCTATAACTGCGCGTATCTCAGCAGGGTTTCCAGCTTTCCTTCTTCAATTACAAAGGCTTTTCCTGCGCTTTTCGGACGTACTGCCGAGGGCGGCGTTTCAACTGCCGACTGGCGGGAGAGTAAGCGGGCTATGTTAAGCCTTGCCGAAAAATATAACGAGAATTTCAGAAGAAAGGCAGGTGCTAAATCTGGGGATAACAACTGACACCCTTAATGTCCGTCTTACTGCCAACGCAAGCAATTTTAATACGAATGTGCGGGACGCCGAGCGGCATATTGTATCATTCGGGAATTCAGCGAAGGATGCAACAGATAAGGCTGTACTTGGTTTCGGGGCGCTTAAAAGCACGGTTGCTGCGCTGGGGCTTGGTAAAATGATAAAGGACTCGATTTCGGGCGCTATGAATGCGGTTGAAAGCGAGTCCCTTTTTGAGGTTT
The DNA here is from genome assembly GCA_051882315.1 of Ruminiclostridium sp. Taxonomy (GTDB): domain Bacteria; phylum Bacillota; class Clostridia; order Oscillospirales; family Ruminococcaceae; genus Ruminiclostridium_E. Next base: position 2,604 of record JBJERM010000023.1, on the reverse strand, counting down.
CTCTCGGTAGCTTTGCAAAGCAGGCAAGGGAATGGTCGGAAGAAATATCCGGCAGCTACGGGCTGGACGGATACGCCCTGAGAAAAAATCTCGGAACTATCTACAATATGACCTCTTCAATAGGACTTGCCAAGAAAGCCGCTTATGACCTTTCTACGGGGGTTACAATGCTTGCCGAAGATATGGCAAGCTTCTATAACCTTTCCTCCGATGAGGCCTTCGGAAAGCTTAAGAGCGGTCTTACGGGCGAGGCGGAACCGTTAAAAGCGCTGGGTATTCTCGTTGATGAAAATACCGTTAAGCAGTACGCCTATAAAACGGGAATTGCAAAAGCGGGAGAAGAATTAACCCAGCAGCAGAAGGTGCTTGCCCGTTATCAGGCTATACTCGGGCAGACCGCAAATGCACAGGGAGATATCGCCCGAACCCTTGACAGCCCTGCCAACAAGCTGAGAAGAATACAGAATCAGCTTGCAAACCTGTCCACAGAGGCAGGAATGGGGTTAATGCCTCTTGTAAGCTTCGGATTTTCCGCTTTCTCGCAAACTATTGACGCAATAAGCCCTGCGATAATCGGGCTTGCTCAAACCTTAGGCGCTTTAGGTACATATCTAAATAATCTTTCCGAGCCGCAGAAAAAACTGCTTGCGGGTGCGGTTGCTTTTGCTGTTGCAATTCCTGCTGTAACCCTTGCTACAAAGGCGCTTGCAGGAGCTAAAATAATGCTCGGAAAGGCGATTGCCTTTGCCACCACCAAGCAGCTTGGATTTACTGCCCTTCTTAAAGGCGGCCTCGGAATTATAGCGGCGGTTCTTGCTATGACGGCTCTGCTTGGCGGAACTCAGCAGAACGTTGATATGTCCGATACTGCAAAAGAAGAGGAAAAGGTAGGCGAAAGCGCAGATAAGGGTGCGGACGGCGTAAAGAAGTTCGATGAGAGCATAAACGACCTCAATGAGACCGCAAAGGGGCTTGCAGGCTTCGACGAAATCACAAAGCTTTCGGGCGGAACCTCTGAAAATGCCATTGATGATTTTGCAAGCAGCTTTGAAGACGCTATTGCTATGGCTGATGAATACGACAGCGCAGTCAGCGAAGCTCTTAATTCCACAAATGATTTGCTGGGGCTTGATTTCTCTGCATTCACGCAGTTCTGGGACGACTTATGGAAGAAGATAACCTCCGGGGACTGGAAGGGCGCTTTTGAGCTTGTCGGAAAGGGTATTGATGATTCGCTTACCAAGATTTTCGGAGAAAGCTACACCAAAATAAGGGATTACTGGGCTGATATTATTAATGTCGCAGAGGAGCAGGGCGTTGAATCTGCTATAAGTAAATGCCTTAGCGATATTGACGGGCTTTTGAGTAATGCCTTCGGAGAAAACTGGGATAACTGGTCGGATTTCTGGCAGAATGCAGGAAAAAACATATATGAATTTCTGAACGGCGATTTTGACAAGGGGTTAAGAGCGCTTAATTCTCAGTTTGAAGCTCTTATGGGAGATTTCGGAGTGGCATGGTCTAATTTCTGGCAGGGCGTAGGCAGCGGGCTTTATGAGATTACGAACAAAGACAAGGTTGACGCAGTAAAGCTTCAGAACAAATACAGCGGCACCTATCAGAATATGCTTGACTCCGTTGTGGAAAAGCTTAAAAGCGGAATGTCCGCAGACGATGCACTCGAAAAGACAAAAGCCGAATATCTTACTACTTCGGAGGCGGTATATTGGTACAATAATGTACTTACTCCCGATGAACGGATTTCAGACTCAGAGGTTAGTATATGGCGGAATAACCTTATAAACAGCGGTCAGCTTTCGGCTGGAGGTGTGAGCGGGCAGATAACTGCTGAGGATGTATATGAGTCTGTGTCTGCTGCGCTTGAAAATAATTTTATCGGACCTATTGATATCAGAAATGTAATTGAACTTGATGGGGACGTTATAGGCGAAAGCGTAACATCATACCAAAACCGCAGAGACAGAATCAGCAACGGTCTTGATGGATAATTATGGTAAAAAGGAGCGTAAGTAATAATGGCAAACAGTATTGCTCAGCTTGTATCAATTAATGATACTTGGCTTCCTTGCATTACGAAATACAGGGTTGACGCAGAAGATATAGACGCTTCAGGCACAAACCGAGGCGAGACAGGGGTAATGAACAGAGTAAGGATAAGGGAAAAGGTTAAAAAGGTATCTATAACCTGCCGCCTTGACTCCGAAACCAAGAGCAAGATATTTAAACTCATAAAGGATACAGCTTTCGATATGAAGATATATTGCCCTGAGGAAGATGATTATTATGAGGGTACATTTTATGTATCTAAATACACATCACAGCTGCTTACTTTCCATTCAAAGCCATACTGGGAATTCAGCTTCAATGCCATAGAATATTAAAAAATCGGATAACAGCGGAGGAACTTATGAAAATAAAAGAGCTTTTAAACAGTCACAAGATAATTGACACGGCGATAAACTCCAAGCTTGAACAGCTTTCAGAACTCAGGAGCCTTGCCACAAAGGTGTCTCCCACAAATATTGAGAGTAGGGGGAGCGGCGGCGTTACCGACCGTGTAGGCAAAACGGTTGCCAGAATCAT
>JBJERM010000022.1:0-8187 GCA_051882315.1 Ruminiclostridium sp. | reverse complement strand
GCTATATGCGGACAGCGCAAATTTCAACTCACACGCCCCTCGCGGGGCGCGACGCGGCTACCTCTGTTGATGTCCTTGCAGGGTTGGGTATTTCAACTCACACGCCCCTCGCGGGGCGCGACGTCCATACTCAGCCTTTGAGCGGGTTTCAACCGACATTTCAACTCACACGCCCCTCGCGGGGCGCGACGGTAGCGGCGCTGAACGGGGCGGTGTCGGACAGCAATTTCAACTCACACGCCCCTCGCGGGGCGCGACTGCTTAACCCCGTTTGTGGGGGTAAGCAGACAGATTTCAACTCACACGCCCCTCGCGGGGCGCGACTAGAAAGGTTGGTGTATTTTATGTCTGTTTCTAATTTCAACTCACACGCCCCTCGCGGGGCGCGACGGAATACTTTCCCGCTTTGCCGCTGCTGCGTCCTTATTTCAACTCACACGCCCCTCGCGGGGCGCGACCAGCTTGCAGGCGCTATCACCATAAACGTAGCGGGATTTCAACTCACACGCCCCTCGCGGGGCGCGACCCTCCGCAGGAGCTGCGGACGTTCACGGAGGTTTTTATTTCAACTCACACGCCCCTCGCGGGGCGCGACATCAATACCTTCGCCACATCTGTAGTCAACTATATATTTCAACTCACACGCCCCTCGCGGGGCGCGACGAATTCGGCATAAAAACACTCAACTCGTTTCTTGATTTCAACTCACACGCCCCTCGCGGGGCGCGACCGTTCCCTATATTCTTTGACCTTGGATTTTGGGACGATTTCAACTCACACGCCCCTCGCGGGGCGCGACTAATTTATATCAGGACATTGGAACGTTCGACAACATTTCAACTCACACGCCCCTCGCGGGGCGCGACGCACAGTATGGCATTGATACTGGGAATGTGAACAATTTCAACTCACACGCCCCTCGCGGGGCGCGACGCAGACCCACCCGAAGGCGTGGGAGACGTGTATGATTTCAACTCACACGCCCCTCGCGGGGCGCGACCCGTCCATAGCCCCAGCGGGGAAACGTGGTAAAATTTCAACTCACACGCCCCTCGCGGGGCGCGACGCTCCAGTCCTCAGACACAGCTACCTGCATTGAGGATTTCAACTCACACGCCCCTCGCGGGGCGCGACCATAACGAACTTCAAAATCTATGATAAACCAAAAATTTCAACTCACACGCCCCTCGCGGGGCGCGACAGTACACAGCGAGTTATAACGATTTCGGGCACAATATTTCAACTCACACGCCCCTCGCGGGGCGCGACAGTAATGCGTTATACGGCGATACAGACAGCGTAAATTTCAACTCACACGCCCCTCGCGGGGCGCGACGTTCGCGGGCGTTGTATGAAAATATAACAGCCCTGCGATTTCAACTCACACGCCCCTCGCGGGGCGCGACCCTATATATTGTATAACATAAGGCCGCACCACATATTTGGGGCGGAAAACAACAGCAAAACACGGGTGTTTTACTGTTTTCTTATAAAAAACACCGAAAAATTCCTGCGAACCTGCCTGCAAAAGAAATATTATAAGAGGTTCGCAATCAGAGAATAATGACTCCCTCCGGGTCGTAGGTTTGCTTAGCACCGATGTGCTCTACCCGCCGATGCCAGTTATTGCCGAGATAGTAAAATCTCAGGCTGTCCTCTTCCTCGTCAATGATTTTAACAAGCTTATCCTTTAGCTTCAAAAACGTGCCATAGTCGACGTCAACCTCAAAAACCGAATTCTGGACTCTCTGACCGTAGTTAAGGCATTCCTTTGCAACCTTACGAAGCCGCTTTTTTCCGTTGGCAGTCACCGTAGACACATCATAGCTCACTATTACCATCATAACAATCACCTACTTCATAAGGTAACAGGGGTACTCCTCAAGCTCTCCTCTTATGTATTTTGCAAGCAGCGAGCTTTGCACAAAGGGGAGCAGTCCCAGGGGGATTTTTTCGCCCAGATAGGGGTGGACAATCGTTGTCCTTTTCTTCTCCTGCCAGGCGGTAAGCACCTTGCGCTTTCCCTCCTTGCTGAGATATACAGCCCCGCTTTCCTGCTTTTCAAAATCCTCGGGCTTAAGCTGCTTAAGATTTATCATTGTTAAGGTGAGCCGCTCCGCTATGCACCTTGCTTCTTCCACAAGGTCGCAGGCAAGGCTGCTCCTTCCGGAGCGCATGGCGTGATAAAAGCCATAGCAGCTGTCCAGTCCCACGCCCTCAAGTGCGGAGGCGTACCAGCTTGTCATTATTGTATAAAGAAAAGAGAGAACTGCGTTTACAGGGTCAAGTGGCGGTCTTTTCGTCCTGCCCGTAACAAAAAAATCCTCCTTCTGACTAAGAATAAGCCTGTCGAAAATATTGAAATAGGATTTTGCGCAGTTTCCCTCAAGCCCCATAATTTCCTCTTTGTCCCTGAGTTCGTAAACTCTTTCTATGCCGCTTTCTATTATTTTTATGCAGTCGCTGACAGCCCCGTCCTCGTCTATTTTCGGGTAGTCCCGTACCGAGCGGCGCAAAAGGAAGCGGGTATTTGAAAGCTTTGCGGCTACCGTATTCTGCCACAAAAGAATATCGGGATCTGCGAATTTCTCGAACTGCCCCTTACGGAGAAAAATATTGCCCTTTGTCTTTCCCGTTACCCTTGCAAGAAACTGCCCGCTCGGACTAAAGAAATTAAGCCCGATACCGTATTCGGCGCACTTCCCCATAAGGGCGGGAGAGCAGCCCGGGTAGCTGAAACAGTAGATGTCCTCGATATTTGAAAAGGGCATTCTGAACTTTTCCCTGTCCTCGGATTTGCAGACGATATTCTCGCCCTCAATGGAAAGCCAGGCGGTTTCGTCCAGAATATAAAGGGAGTTAAGTAGCTTTCTCATCGCCCACCTCCGTTTCCGACATAACGATTTCTCTTACGGAATAGCTTTTCGTTTTCGGAAAGCAAATATCCTGCAAGGAACAGCCGGAGCATTTCTGTCCCTTTTTTCGTGCAGGAATACTGCTGTCCCTTAATACTGCCCGCATTTCCGAAAGCAGCTTTTTCAGCATTTCGTCGTATTTTTCGTATTCGCTGTCAAAGGGCAAAGCCACCCTTTTTCTTGTATCCGAGTAATAGATATATGCCTTGCTGTTGCAGTTCCATATAAAATCCGCACATATTTTCTGAGCAAAAACCTGTATTGCGTCGGTTTCACTGAAAGCTTCGGCTTTGGGGGCTTTAGGCTTGTACTCAATAATGGCTACGCTGAAATTTCCCTCAAGACCCTGAATTTCAACGCCGTTCTTATCTCTCAGAAACTCAATGCAGTCCGCCTTTCCGAAAATATCGTATTCGGGCAAATCGTTAAAGATAGCAATATCGCTTCGTACAACCTTGCGGCTGTCGGAATAGCTGTGGCTTCCGTCGTGAACATGCTCATGCATAATATTTGCCTTTACTACAAAAGCGTTTTCCTCCCAGTCATCGTTTATCTCCAGCAGGGCAAATCTTCTGGGGCAGTAGAGAAAATGCTGTATGCTCCGTATGTTTACTGAAACGTCGGTCATAGCTTTTCGATAAGCGTAACTCCTGCCGGCATATCGCCCTCAATTGTGATATTATAATCCCCGAAGCTTCTGGGCGCAGTAACTTCCGCCTTCTTTTCAACCTTGATTTTATCAAAAAGAACGTGAGCGGGAGCGTTTCCGAGGGCGCTGTCGTGCTTGAAAACGTAAAGCTTTCTGAGGCACATCTTGCCTCTTGCAGCGCTTCTGTCGTTTTCAAACATATTTATAATAGACGTCCATAAAAGCTCTGCGTCCTCCTCGGAGAATTCTGTAACCTTCTGTGCGAGCATAGCGGAAATATAGCCCTCAGCACGATAAAGTCCGTAGGAAATTATGTTCTTCTTGCCCATTTCCGTCTGCTTGTCCTCGCCGGTTTTGGTTATAGCCTGTCTCGTAATTGTAAGCTCCTGAGAATTTACGGGGTCAAGACTTTTTGCAAAATTAATCTGCACCGGACCCCGTACTATTCCGCAGGGGTCGTCGCCTGTGCTCATTACTGCACCAAAAGCTCTTACGTCGTAATAATTTGCACACATATATTCCTGTGCCTTTTTGACGTCGTCGGTATTCTTGCCCTTCTGCCCAGTCTTAAGCCCGCATTCCTCATAAGCCGCAGTAAACTTTGAGTTAAGGGAGCGGTCGGTCTTTATAAGGATATTGTAACCCGGCTGATTTTCCTTATAAAGCTCAACGAAGTTTCTGATTTTTCTCTTGATGCAGACGTCTGTAACTATGCCGTATGAGGTTTCGGGATCGGTTCTGGGCATATTTCCTGCGTCGGGATCGCCGTTGGGGTTGCCGTTTTCAACGTCAAAGAGCATTACAAATTCGTATCTGTTTTTGATTGCATTGTTTTCCATAGTTGTTATTCCTTTCATTAATCTTTTGTTGAGGTGTAAAGCTTGTCGTTCATCTGATAATATCCCACGATAAATCTTCCCTGGTCGTCAAGGCTGAGCGTCGAGGGAAATTCACCGTTAATTCCATTCATTAGGGACTGCAAAAGCTTCTTATAGTAAACCACGCTGCCGTCGCTGAGTTTCCTCAGGTGGTTTGCGGAAAGCTTTTCGAGAGTCGGAAAAACGCTTGCGGGTCTTGAGCAGGCAGAAGAGTAATATGCGTCCTTGATGGTACGGTTAAGCCCTCCGCCGGAAGCGTCCTGCTGAATTTTCTCGTATACCGCAAACAATCCGCCGCAGATATACGCCTGATTATCGTTCTTGTCATTCCAAGACATTGTTATATCCTCCTTGTTATATTTTCTGTTTATGCAGGCCTTTATAATTCCTGCTCTTGTGTCGTTAAGCCTGATAAAGCGGTTCTTCTCCTCGTCGCTGTCGGTTTTTACCCGCCTTACTATCGTGGCAAGCAGCTCGTCCGGGTATCTTGTTCCATTAAAAGCCGCAAGCATTATATTCGTCATAAGCGCAGGAGAAACCTTTGCGCCCTTAGCCTTAGGAGAAACAAGCTCATTCTTTATTCCCCAGAAATATACGGGTCTCGAACTTCCTGCTCTTATTTTAAGGTCATTCTGGTGCTTTATAAGATTACTGATAATATCGCCGAATTTGTTTTTGCAGATAAATTTCTGGCATATACGGGAGCTGTTGGGAGTAAGTCCTGCAATATAAAATGTAGTATCCTTGTCAATCTTTTTAAGCGCCTCCTCGCTTACCGTAAAGCCGTCCCTTGCGTATTCAAGAACTGTCTTTAATTCCTGCTCCTTTGCCCCGTCGGCGGAGGGCTTGCCGCTGTCCCTTGCAAACATGGAAAACAGGTCGCATTCCGCCTCGTCGTTTTCCTTTATCGCAAAGAAAATAACGGTCATATCGTCAAGGGTTATATAATGCCTTTTATCCGACAGCAGCTTGTTGAAGGCGGCGGTATATTTCTTCATCGCCTCCTCGGAAACGTTGCTGTTGAAGGACTGGGTCTTGCCGTAGGACTCAAAGGCGGTATCGTTCATGCACACAAGCTGACAGCCTGAGGACTGACCGCCGGGGAACTTTATCTTGTCGTGCAGCCTTGCCTGGGGCAGACGTTTTCCCAGTATTCCGCAGACGGAAGAATCCTTATCGCTCAGCTTTGCATTTTTCGCCGCACAAAGCCCATTATACCGAGCCTTTAACTGTTCGTCCTCCTCCAGCCGCTCCCTGCCCACACCAAGGGTAAAGGTAAAATAGGAGCTGTTCAAGTCCTTTGCGTGCTCTTTCAAAACCTTATTTTCAGTTTCCTTTTCGGGCACCCAGTTTTCAATGAATTTTCTGTAAGCTGTGCAGATTTCCGAGTCAAGCCCCTCTGTAAATTCAAGCTCATGCTCCACAAATGCCTTATGGGATTTCTTCGCCTTATCGGTCTTGTCATCAGGGGTAAATGAGTCGGTTTCCTTGTCGTAGTTAAGACCGAAAATGTACAGGGGCCTGTGCTCAATATAGTTTGACTCTATGCCCGGCTTCTGACTTCTTGCGGGAAGAATTGCCTTTGAGGGACGAGATATGGTTTTGCCCTTTTCATTTGTCTGCGATACTTTAAGGTCGATAAATTCCAGCAGCTCGCCTTCGGGAGAAAGAACAATGCCGTAGTGAACGTCCTGCTCGCACCAACCCTCGGGAAAGGTGCTGTCCTGCACATCATAATAGTCGCAAAGCGCCTTTATCAGCATACTATCCCCTCCCTGTATTTTGCAATATCAATAACTCCATCAATGATGTGGGGGCGGAAATACATAGCGTCCGCCCTGTCCGAAAACTTCGGGTTGTCCCAGTCGCCGTTTATCGGTTTCCCTCCGTCCTCGAACTTAAGCCCGTAAAGCATATACCCCAAGTCCCTGTCGCCCATTAAGCTTTCGTGAACCTCCGACAGGTCGAAATCCTCCACAAGCTCGATTTTACTTACGGCAAATTCCCGACAGCCAAGGCAGGGCTGACGAAAGCACTGACCGTTTTTCAGCCTGCGCCGCATAATGCTGTAATGCTTTTCCTCGCACTCGTCCTCATGGTCGGATTTAAGCCCCGTAAGCTCTAAATGAAACTCAATTCCGTACCTTACGTCCTTTAGTATCATTCCCGCTCGCTGGCTTCGCTGTTCGCTTGCGTAAAGCTCCGCCGAACCGCTTCCCTTCATCTGGGCTTTTATCGCCGAAAGAGGTATCTTGCTCTTAATCTCGTTGCGCCGTATGTTGGTAAACTTAATAGGGTTGAATACTATCAGCTTATCTACTATGATTTTGCAGGCAGGCTTCCAGTAGACTGACTTTAAAAGCCCCTCTATTGCGGAAACCGTAGGTACGTCATAGGAAACCCTTTCCACTTTGCACTCGGGACGAGAGAACAGAGCATAATCTCCCTCAACGATAACTCTGATTTTGTCGCTCAACTTAACGCTTCCTTTCTAAAACTTAATTGATATTTTTATGATGTCTGCATTTTTATTATACTCAATGCAATTCAAAAATACAATTGACTTTTTAAACAAATTTCGTTGCAAAATTTATTTAAAATTACCAATTACTTCATAATCGTTGATTTTTGGCATAATATATGGTATAATAAATAAATCTGCTAACGCAGTGAGTTGAAATAATTGTTATTTCTATGAGAGACGTGGGGCATTCTTCCTTGGAGAATGCCCACTTCTCTTTTTAAAAGCACCTTTATAATATTATGTCATTACAATAGTCCAAATCAAGCCCCGTTTCCCTACTGTAATAAGCATTATCGCTAAGCAGGAATACCCCGAAAGCAGCTTCTCTGAGCAAGCCCGCAGAAAGCGCCTTGTCAAATTCGCCGTGGGTACGAAGCGACACGGAAAATCTCTGCAATTTCCGCTTTACGCTCAGCTTTCCTGCTGCAAGCTGCTTGAGCAGCATTTCGGTTTCCTCGCAGTTGTTTATTACTACGCTTACAGTATCAGCGTTTACAACCTTGAACTCTCCCGCATATTGTCTGAATGGAATTTTATCAAACCCCTTGACGTCCTTTGCAATAGAATTGCTTTCAATTTCCTTTTCCTTGAAATTGAACAGCCGATTATAGTACAGCTCCACCGCCTCCTCAGAAGCAATATCAACACCGTTTCTGAGGAAATCCTTGACTATGCTTGCTCTTGCTTCAAGTTCCTTCTGAATCGGTTCATCGGTTTCAAAAACGAACACCTCTCCGCTGTCCCGCAGACCCTCTCTGTTGCAGCGGCCGCCTGCCTGTAAAATACTGTCAAGCCCCGCCAACTCACGGAATACTGCCTCAAAATCAAGGTCAACTCCCGCTTCGATAAGTGAGGTTGAAACAACGGTTACGGGCTGTTCATCATCAAGCAGCCGCTTTATCTCCCCGATAACCTCCGAGCGGTCGTGAGGGGTCATATAGGTGGAGAGATGGAATCTGTTGCCGCTGAGCTTCTTGTAAATTTCTTTAGCGGTTTTTCTTCTGTTCACTACGATAAGACTGCTCTTACAGCCCATAGCCCTTTCGATAACGCTGTCACAGCCAACAGAGCCGAGATAAGTATAACTGCACTTACGGAAAAAGGAGAAATCCTTTTTATCGGTAATAAGCTCGGTTACGGAGCAATCGGGAATATATTTTTTGAACAGCTCCGAGTAATCCGGCATTGTGGCTGAAAGGAAAACCGCCTCGCTGTTCAGGT
>JBJERM010000021.1:0-2445 GCA_051882315.1 Ruminiclostridium sp. | reverse complement strand
TAATATTCACATTTGCAGGCAGGAATGCCTGCTTTTTTTATTTCAAACTGGTTTAACAAAGCAATGGCATAATCATTGTAGAACAAGATTCACATAATATGCACCAAACAAGCTTTTACAATGAGGATAAGATGAAAACGATATATATTCTTCTTACAAGGTCAAACACCATACTTTCAAAAATAGTATATTTCGTCACCGACGATACATATACTCACGCCTCGATTTCTTTTGATGAATGCTTACAGCAAGTATACAGTTCATCGAGGAAAAACGGAATAACTTTGTTTCCTGCCGGTCCGTGTGCTGAGCATTTCAACAAAGGATATTATAAGAAAAATCCGTTCATTCCTTGTGCCTTGTATGAACTACAGGTAAGCAACGAGGTTTATTTTACGGCAAAACAAGAGGTTTTGCAAATAATGAGCAATGCTGAAAATTATTATTACAATATCATCGGTCTGGTGTTTTGCCGCCTTAATATCCCTTTTCATAGAGAGGGGCATTTCTTCTGCTCACAATTCGTAGGTGAGATTCTTAATCGCAGCCGTGCTTTGAAGCTGCCAAAAGACGCTTCACTTATGCGACCAAGCGATTATATGAAAATTCCCGAGTTGAAATGTCGGTATAAAGGCAGGCTATGTGACTTGCTGACAAAGATTTCTTTATAGTACAGCGTGAGGACTTAATATGAAAAGGAACAAAACTAAATCTTATACTTTGGATAGTTCGGCAATTATACATTTAGCGGCAATCAGAAAATGGCATAGCAATTCTTTTCGTATAACAGCAACACTGACAGAAAATATCAATCCCGAAACGTTACAATCAGCGCTAAATAAGATTATCTATCGTTTTCCAACGATTGCGTCAGGAATTCGGGAAGGCTTTTTCCGGCATACAGTTGTTCCGATAAAAACAGCACCGAAAATAATGCGGGATAACGAGTGTCTTTCTTATATGGCAAAAAAGGAAATTGAACGATGTGCTTTTCGTATACTCTACCGTGAAAAACAGGTAGTAGCAGAGTTTTTCCACTCTTTGACAGATGGATATGGAGCTATTGTCTTTGTGAAAGCATTGCTGGCTGAGTATCTGAATCAGTCCTATAAACTTAATATGGAAATTAAACGGATTAATCCCTCAAAGCCGCCTCGTCCCGAGGAATTAAAGGATGACTATATTACTTATGCTGAAAACAGCAAAGCAACAGTTAAATACAAAAAGGTATATCAGCTTCCCGGTACACCAAGCAAAAACGGTAAAATACAGACAATATCCTATACATACGATTCGCAGGAGCTGCTTGCTCTTGCCCATCATTACAATGTTGGTGTTACTGCTCTGTTGTGCGCCGTTATGCTCATGTCTATCGCTGAAATTCAGAGGAAACATTCAAAATCGGAACGCTGCAAAATGACTGTTCAGATTATGATTCCTGTTAATCTGCGAAAAATGTTCCCAAGCAAAACTTTGCGTAATTTTTCTCTTTATGTGCTGCCTTGTATAGAAAAGAATGAGTGCAGCCGTTCCTTTGAATATATAGTGACCCTTGTTCAGAAGCAACTGGATGAGCAGGCAACAAAAGAGAAAATGTCAGCAGCAATTTCAACTTACATCAGCCTTGTACAACACCCGTTGGTAAAACGTCTCCCTTGGAAGCTCAAAGGATTGATTTTAAAAATTGCTCACTATCATTTTGGTGAACAGAATTCATGTATCAGCTTATCAAATTTAGGCGTGGTATCATCGCCTCGTAAGATGTCTGAATATGTTGAACGAATGGATTTTGTTCTTACACCGAGAATTCGTTCACTTTACAACTGCGGTGTGGTTTCGTATAATGGTAAATGCTCTGTAACTTTTAGCAGACTTTGTGCTGAATCGGAACTGGAAGATTGCTTTTTTAGATTACTGACAAAGTTGACTTGTTCTTCTTGATTTCAAACTGGTTTAACAAAGCAATATTATAATGAATACACAAAACAAGAAAGAGGTGTATAATATGGAAAAACCTATCCTGAAAGTGCGTGGGCTGAGTAAAAGCTACAAGCACAAGGAAGCTATGAGCCGCATCAATATGAGTATAAACAAAGGCGATATATACGGCTTTGTGGGGAAGAACGGCGCAGGAAAAACCACGCTTATCCGTATAATTTCGGGACTTACCTCCCCGCACGAGGGCTCCTTTGAGCTGTTCGGAATTAAGCGCGACAGCCGCAAGATAGACGGGGTAAGAAAAAGTATGCCAAGGAAAGATAACATAATCAGAATAATCTGAAAGGAGAACAAAAATGAATATCAAAGAAAAAATAACTCAGACGGCACTGAATCACGCAATGAATTACATTACCAAAAACCCAGAAGAAAATCTTCCTAAGCTTCTTAACTGGCTGGATACTCTTGGCTGGACGAAAATGGAAAATACAAGCAAAATTCTTCATT
>JBJERM010000020.1:0-32774 GCA_051882315.1 Ruminiclostridium sp. | reverse complement strand
CAGATGCAGACGGATTAAGGAAATATGACACAAATGGTATGCTAATTACAGAAAGCGAGGAATAAAAATGAGTTATACAGATAAGGAATTATTGCGCTGTAAAGCGGATTATTTTCTGTTTTATTAGTAAAAGCCTCCCATAAAAACTGAAAAGCGGCAGTAAAAACTGCCGCTTCAGCTTGTCGAAAAAGCCCAGCCTTTGCTGGACTTTTTCGACAAGCAGAACCCCCGTAGCAATAGCTACGGGGGTTCTGCGCTTACTTCTGGCGGAAATTTATCAGAATATTGCAATTACCGCGCCGTTGTAGTTGTCGGCGATGTACTGCTTTACCTTATCGGTCTTAAGTGCGTTGACAAGTGCGGTTGTCTTAGCGGAATTTTCGTCGCCATTTCTTACCGCAATAATATTAGCGTAGGTCTGAGCTGCGGAACCGGAAGCGTCCTCAACCGCAAGAGCGTCGCTTATTTTAAGTCCTGCCGCAAGAGCGTAGTTACCGTTGATTACGGCAAGAGAGCCCTTGTCGCTGTTGTTGAACTGAGCTGCAACGGTGTCTGCCTGTACGGTTGTAATCTTGTAGCCGTGATTGTCCACAATGTCAAGGGTTGTAACGCCGTCAACTGCGTTTGCGCCCTCAGGAAGTGTAATCAGTCCCTCCTGTGCAAGAAGAAGAAGCGCTCTTGTTTCGTTGCTGTCGTCTGCGGGAATAACAATGCTTGCGCCCTCTGCCACATCTGCAACGCTTGTCACACCGTTTCCGTAAAGTCCGAAGGGCTCGTAGTGAATAAGTGCGGCGGAAACAAGGTCTGTTCCGTTTGCCTCGTTGTAGCTGTTAAGGTAGGGGGTGTGCTGGAAGTAGTTAGCGTCAAGCTCACCGTCGGAAAGAGCCTTGTTGGGCAGTACATAGTCGTCGTAAATCGTAATCTTAAGCTCGTAGCCCTGCTCAGAAAGAGCGCTCTTTACATATTCAAGAATTTCGCCGTGGGGAGTTGAGGTTGCGCCTACCTTAATAACCTTATCTTCTGCGGCAGTACTGTTTTCTGCGGCTGAAGATGTGCTTTCAGTGCTTGCTGCGCCGCCGTTTGAGGAGCAGCCTGTTATAGCCAGTGCGGAAAGTGCCAGAGCGAGTACAGTTGAAGTTAATTTCTTGAGTTTCATAATAAAATTCTCCTTTTGTTCACTTAATTTTGGTTTTGGTTATTACTTGTTGAATTATCAGAAAGCCGGACAATTACACATTCGTCCGAATCTGAAATTCTGCCTTAAAAGACGTTCAAAAAGATACCACAAAGTATCAGCCTCCTTGTTCTTTTTGTTCTGTTTGTCTATTTTGAAATGCGCTTGTCTGTTTTTCTTGCGATATAGGTGCCTATTTCCTGAATAAGCTGGACTATAATCACAGTCAGCAATACGCATATCCAAACAATATTATCATTGAAGCGCTGGTAGCCGTAGGTTATTGCAATCATTCCAAGACCGCCGCCGCCGATTGTTCCCGCCATTGCGGAATAGCCGAGAATTGTAACAAGAGAGATTACCGAGCCAACGAGAAGAGAGGGCTTTGCTTCCGGAATAAGTACCTTGAAAACAATTTTAAGCGATGATGTTCCCATAGCCTGCGCCGCCTCGATTACCCCGCTGTCAACCTCCTTGATTGAGGACTCAACCATTCTTGCCACATAGGGAATTGCAGCGATTATAAGAGTTACTATCATAGCCTTGTTGCCGAGGCTTGTGCCTACAATAAGCTTCGCAGCGGGAAGTACTGCAATCATAAGGATTACAAATGGAATACTGCGGAAAATGTTCACAACAAATCCAAGCAGCTTATTGAGCCATGGCATAGCGCATATTCCGCCCTTTTCGGTGATGCTCAGGAAAATACCAAGGGGAAGACCTATAAGATAAGCGAAAAACGTGGAAATAAAGGTCATGTATATTGTTTCAAACACGCCAAGCTGCAAAACGCCGTTGTCAATCAGCTGTGAAAGCATATTATTCATAAATCATTCTCCCCTCATTAAAGCTTTGTGAAGCTGATATTGTTTGCAGTAAGGTAGGCGCTTATTTTTTCTGCCGCTTTTTCGCTGTCCGGCAGTCCAAGTATAATCTGACCGTAGGCCTTTCCGTCGATGTCCTTTGTGTCGGCGTGGAGGATATTTACAGGCACTCCACATTCAAGGATAAGATTTGCAAGCACAGGCTTGAAGGAATTTTCGCCGTTGAATACAATACGGATTCTGCCGCCGCCGGAAATTTCCTCAACCGACCTTGCCTCGGGAAGAACAAGCTTCTTTGCAATATCCGACTTCGGCGCCGAAAATACGTCGCTTACCTTTCCTATTTCTGCAACGGTGCTTTGGTCGAGAACTGCAACGCTGTCGCAAATCTTGTCAATAACCTTCATTTCGTGGGTTATTACAACAACGGTTACGCCAAGAGTTTTGTTGATTTTCTTGATAAGCTCAAGGATAGAATTTGTGGTGTCGGGGTCGAGAGCACTGGTTGCTTCGTCGCAAAGCAGGTATCTTGTCCTTGCCGCAAGGGCTCTTGCGATAGCAACTCTCTGCTTCTGACCGCCGGAAAGCTGCGACGGGTACGCTTTTGCCTTATCGGAAAGTCCCACAAGCTCCAGCAGCTCGTAAGCTCTCTCAACTGCCTCCGATTTTTTCATTCCCACTATTTCAAGGGGATAGCAGATATTTTTTATAACATTTCGCTGATTCAGAAGATTGAAGCCCTGAAATATCATTCCGATATTCTGTCTTGTTTTTAAAAGTTCTTTTTTAGAAAGCAACCCCAAATCCTGCCCGTCTATAATAACCTGTCCCGAGGTAGGTCTTTCAAGATAATTTATACATCGGATAAGGGTGCTTTTTCCTGCACCCGAAAGACCGATTATCCCGAAGATTTCTCCGTCCTTTATGGTTATATTTATATCTTTAAGAGCGGTTACTCCGTTGGGATAAGTCTTGCTCAGTCCTTTTATTTCAATCACTTTATTTCCTCCAATAAAAAATGACAGGCACGCTGCTGCGCCTGTCAAAATTATCCGTCAGGGAATAATTATATGCGGAGCTGTGCAGCATGGCTATTCAATATATTTCTACACATCATACACATCATCATAGTCATACCGTACACTCCCTTTCCTTTTTTGTCATGGGCATATTATAGCACAATCTCCCTACCTTGTCAATAGGTTGTAGGGGGTTTTAATGTACAATATAATTTCAACACAAAAGACTCTATTTGTGTAAAATATCTGTAAATTCAGTTTTGCATACAGAGCATTGATATGCCCGGCAACCTACATTATAGGCTGACGATAAATTGTCAGATGCAAGGAAACCGCATAGCGGTAAGGCTTTGTGCCTGCCGCTATGCGGTTGACGCCGCAGATGGCGGTTTAGCGTCAGCCTATTTCAGCAATAATGCTTTCCATAAATCGCTCTGTCAATGCATTTTCCGAGGACACCGAATAAGAATATTCTCCGTCTGTCCATACTGCGGTCTTGAAGCCCTTGCCGCTGCCCTTTAGGGTTACAGTGCTGCCGTTAATATTCTTTTCGGTTACGCTCTTGTACACATTGTAATCGCCGCTTATATCCTCTGTTCCCGTACCTTTACGGACAGAGATTTTATTGCCTTCCTTTGTGTAGCTTGCTTCAACAATGCCTGTCATAGCCTGGATAGATGAAAGCTTGTGACTGCCAAGCTTTTTGGGTGCAGTAAGGCTTACGCCCGCCGCTTTTCCTGCCTTAGAAAGGGTCTTATATTCCTGCCAGGGATTAGGTATCTGCAAAGTGGCATTATTTCCACCGTTCTCCTGCGTATCATCCTTTTTCCCCAGCTCAAGGGTTTCTATATTAAGAACAGAAGCCTCTCCCTTAAGGTCCTTGTTTACCGTAACCAGCGACCACTCATAGGAAGCTCCGGGGTATACGACCTTGCTTCGGCAGAGCATAAGATAATTTGTACCTGCAACCACCTGACTTCCCAGGTATGCAACAGGAGTATAGGAAACGCCGTCAAGCTCCTTCATAGCATTCTTGTATGCAGAGTAAACAGTCTTGTTCTTGCTGGGGGTAAGCTTTCCGGTGTTTGCGGAAAAACCGCCGTCAGACATTTCGCCGATTATAGTCTGAAAGCCTGTTATCTCAGCATTTCCCTCTAAATCCTCGTAGATATACATCACCTTGATTTCGGGCTGAGCGCCTGGATATACCGTGGCAGACTTGCAGAGTATTGCATAATTTGTTCCTGCCACAATCTGCGTACCGAGAACTGCTATCGCCTTATAGCTTACGCCTGTAAGCCCCTCTGTTGCCTTTTGGAATGCAGCCTTAGCCTACGGGTTCTTGCTCATTGCAACATAGCTGCCGTTTACCGACCAGCCGCCGGCAAGCATATTCTCATAGCTTGTATTGCTCACATAGTCTGCCGCTGTATCGTCTGCAAAGGAAGCGACTGATGTGCAGGATATTGCGGTAATTGCAGCTAAAGCTGCGGCTGTTAATCTGACTGACTTTTTCATAATAATGACCTACGATTTTATTTTTGCAGGATATGCAGCAAACTGCTGCTCCGATATACGTTTTAAGCCCGCCTTGATTTTCAGTTCAGCGCTGCCGCATATTCTGCTTCCAGACCCTTTTTATAGCTTTCGATAAAAGTGGAAAAGCCTGCCCTGCCCTTTTCGTCGGGCATTACGGTTACTGCCTCCATTGAGGCAAATACCTCTTTTTCAAGAAATTCCGAAAGGCTTCTTCCCTTTCCGACAGCAGCGTAAGCAGCAAGTATAGCCATACCCCATGCGCCGCCCTCGCCTGCCGTTTTCATTACCGAAACAGGACTGCCGAGTCCGTCCGCAAGGAACTGCTGAGCAACGCCCTGCACTTTGAAAAGACCGCCGTGACCGGTAATTTTTTCAACAGACACCTTCTCCTTTTCAAAGAGAATGTCCATACCCAGCTTCAGCGCCGCCATTGATGAGTAAAGCTGCGCTCGGAAGAAATTCGCAAGGCTGAAGCTTCCCTCAGGAGTTCTGAAATACATGGGTCTGCCGTTTTCAGCCCCTGCAACGGGCTCGCCGGAGAGGAAATTGTAAGCAACCGTTCCTCCGCAGTCCGGGTCGCCCTTAAGCGCATTTTTGTACAGCAGCTCGTAAAGCTCCGACTTATCCATGGGCTTTCCGCTGAGCGCCGCAAATTCTCCGAATACCTTTACCCATGCGTCAAGCTCGGAGCAGCAGTTGTTGCAGTGCACCATAGCGACAGGAGAACCGTCGGGAGTTGTGACAACGTCTATTTCCGGATAATAGCCCCTAAGGGGCTTATCTAAAACCAGCATAGCGAAAATCGACGTACCTGCGGAAACGTTTCCCGTCCTCGGAAGAACGCTGTTAGTGGCAACCATACCCGTTCCTGCGTCCCCCTCCGGCGGACAGAGCCTTACTCCTGCCTTAAGCGCTCCTGTAGGGTCGAGAAGCCTTGCGCCGCTTTCGGTAAGAGCCGCCGTTCCCTCTCCTGCACTAAGAACATCGGGAAGAATTTCCCTTAAATTTTTACTGAATTTCTTTTCTTTGAGCAGTAAGTCAAGCTTATCAAGATATTCCTTGTTGTAGCCGCCGTTTTTTATGGGGAATATGCCCGAAGCCTCGCCTACTCCCACCCTGCGGCTTCCCGTAATGCGGTAATGTATGTATCCGGCAAGGGTGTTGATATGTGCAATTCTTGAGATATGCTCCTCGCTGTTCAGAACAGCCTGATAAAGATGAGCTATGCTCCAGCGCTGGGGGATATTGAAGCCGAAAAGCTGTGAAAGCTCAGAAGCAGCCTGCTCGGTAATGGTGTTTCGCCATGTTCTGAAGGGCACAAGCAGGTTATCCTCCTCGTCAAATGCCATATATCCGTGCATCATTCCGGAAATTCCCATTCCGCCGTAGGATTCGGGGATAACGCCGTATTTCTTCTTTACGTCGGCAGCAAGACTTGCGTAGCAGTTCCGGAGTCCTCCGATAATATCCTCCAGCGGGTATGTCCACACCCCGTTTTCAAAGCGGTTTTCCCACTCATGGCTTCCTGCCGCAACAGGAGCAAAGGTATCATCAATAAGGACTGCTTTTATTCTGGTAGAACCAAATTCAATGCCCAGATAGGTTTTGTTATTCCTGATTTTTTCCTGTATAGTCATTGTGCACCTCTTAATTTCTGCAAATTCCCCATGCCCGGATTGAGAAGGGCTGCAAAATGTATTTGCTTTATGCTATTCTAACACAAGGAAAATATAATTGCAATACAAAAATCGAACATTTTTCATAAAAGCTTACGCATAATGCATTATCATAACAAATTAAAGCAATACCGCATAATTATTGCCGTGCGATTTCGCCGTCAGATTGTATAAATTGAGTGCAGTCCGGCTGGCGCCGGTCAAACGAAATTTATGCAATATGACGGAAAAGATGCAAGGGGCGTACGGCAAAAGCGTTAGCCGTTAATTGTGCGGTGTTTCCCTATATTTCATGACAATTTCTCCACAGGCTGAAACGAGGGTACACGGAAAGCTTCCGTATACCCTCGTTTATTATTGTGTTAAACTCCTGCATTAACCATATCAATAAGCTTTGCAGCCTCGCTGTCAAGCTTCTTTGCGGTTTCCTGTGCATTTAAGGAAATACCCGAATTAGCCTGTACAACCTCTGTAATCTGATTCATACCCGCAACAGCCATTTCGATACTCTCCGCCTGTTTGATTGTGGCGCCTGCTATCTCGGCAATAAGACCTGCGCTCTGGTTTACGCTTTCGGTCATTTCATCAAGCTGATGGGCAGTTTCGTCTGCAACCACAATGCCATGTTCAACCGCCCGAAGGGTTTCGGAAATAAGGCTTGTGGTGCCCTTAACGGCGTCGGCTGACTTGTTGGCAAGATTTCTTACCTCGTCTGCTACCACAGCAAAGCCCTTGCCGTGCTCTCCTGCTCTGGCTGCCTCAACGGAAGCGTTGAGAGCAAGAATATTTGTCTGGAAAGCTATATCGTCAATGGTCTTGACGATATTTCCAATTTTTTGCGAAACATCGTTAATCTGCCGCATGGACTCCTGCATAGCCTTGATTTTTTCAGCATTCACACGCAGCTGCTCTCTTGTTTCCGCTGCAATTCTGTCTGCGTTTCTTGCAGCCTCGGCGTTGTCGTTGACTTCCTTGGAAATCTGAGCGAAAGCGGCAGAAAGCTCCTCCGCTGTTGCAGCCTGAGTTGTTGAACCATCGGATAGTCTTACGGAAACTTCCTCCATTTCTCCGGAATATGTATTGATACTGTTGGAAATGTCCCCGATACGTGCGAGAAGCGACTCCATAGAACTGTTTACAGTCTGCATGTGCTCCATATTCTCGTTGATATGGGTAAGCATACTGTTGATGCCATCGCTTAAAATACAGAACTCAGCGCAGCTTCTTACGTCAACCCGTACATTGTTGTTTCCTGCGTCGATTTCCCGGATAGCGTTGGTAATGGTGGTAAGACCGTCAAGAATATGCTTTGCGATAAGCCTGTTCACAATCCATAGAAGAATCAGAACACCGATAAGCACAAGGATGAATACCGCAAGCGTGGTCTTAATCGCTTCACCGAGAATTTCTGAGCTTGGAATAAGTGTTCCTATAAAATAATCTTCGGTATCGGAAATGCAGGTGTAGTAGGAAACCCCGCCGATAGTCACCGAGCCTTCCTTGGTTTTTCCTGCTTCAAACATATCGGCGCTAAAGCCTGTTTCGACGGCAGGCATGCCTAAATATTCGCTGCTGAAAATAGCCGCAAGGGTCATATCGCTTTTACTAACAGCAAACATCGTACCGTCCGTGCCCACCTTGATATTGCCGAGAACCTTGTCGGGCTGTGTGTCGGCGAGAGTATTGCTTAAACGGACAGGCTCCATGCCTATCTGAACTATGCCCTTATCGTCCCTTCGGGGAACGCTTACATACTGGAAAAGCTTTCCTTCCGCGCCGTTCATCTGAGGCTCCTGGGCTATCTCAAGGGTATCATCCTCAAGGATTGCAAGAAAAGGCTTGGTCTGCTCGGAGGTTCTAAAATCAAATCCGAAATATTCGGGAACGGTGCCCCAATAAATAATTGCCTCGCTGTCGGTAACATGAAGCTCATCAACTCCGAGAAGGATTCTTACCCTTTCAAGCTCCTCCCCGTCGTCCTTTAAGGAGGGGTCAAGCTTAAGCATTTCTGCGAAAGCGTTAGCCTTTGAAATATATTCTTCATTAAGGCTTTCCGTAAGCTTTGAAACCGTAACCTTACTTTCGTTGATTTTATCAATTCCGTCGTTTATACGCCCTATTGAAGTTTTCTGTGCGTTGCTTCTTGAAACAAAGAACTGGAAGCCGAACATTAAAATTGCAGCAGCCAGCATAACTATAACTGCCACCCGAATAATTTTCAACAGAATTTGTTTTCTCATATCATCTTCCCCATCAAATTTTGTCAGCAAATATAAATTACAAGCCTACTATGTATATAATAGTACATTTTTCCCGATTTGTCAATAATTTTGCATATTGGGGTTCTGCTTTATTTTCATTGTTGGGGATTCTGCTCTGATTTTTACGCTGACGTTCAGGGCAGTACAGACAAAAATGCGGACATCTGCAAGCTGAGCAGGAGGCTGGCTATAAACAACCCCAAAAACAGTATGTTTGTGAGGGTTATTGAAAGAAACCGGCGTCAATTTCCCGTGAATGAAAGGGGACAATCCGCTTAAAGCGGTTGTTTTCCGCTAAGCGCCTATATTCTTCAATATTCTGATGAACCGGGTATCGTAAGAACTTCATCATTCCCGACTGCATAAGTTCATGGCTAAAGGAGCCGTTTTCAACTGTTCCTGTCATTATTCCGAAGCCGCCGCTGCTTATAATTCTTCCCGCCGCCGCCTTTGCCCTTTCGGATTTAAGCTGCGGGTCGCTAATGAAAAGTATGTCGCATTTGTCTGCGATTTCATAAAAAACAGCGGATAAATCACAATTTCTGCACCAGTAGTCCCGATTCTTCATATCCTCAAGCTGTGAGATAAAATGCTCGTCTCCGCAGCAGGAAAGCTCAGGCAGTCTTTCTCTTATAAGCTTCAGCAGCTCAATTCCTCTCCCGTATTTAGGCACGGGGAAAAATATTGTTCCGTACTTATTGTGCAGTTTCTGTACCTCGGAAACTATATCTGCGCAGTAATCGGAAAAGCTTTTCGTGTCATACCCGTAGGCGCAGTCAAGAACGGCAATATCCGCTTCCCTGTCCCTTATTCTGTCGCAGTAATACACCTGCGCCTGTTCGGTATAATCTCCCGAAAAGAGAATTGATTTTCCAAGAAAGCTGAAATGATACCACACGCTTCCTACGCAGTGCCCTGTTCTTCCGTATTCAAATTTTATTCCGCCTATATCCCCCGAATTATTTTTGCAGATGCTTTCAAGAGATACCGCCTTTTTAAGCGGAAAGGGCAGCTGTTCAAGAGTACTTTCCGCCCCGATTATCCAGCCCGTAAAGCCGTTTTCGTAAAGCCATGGCAGCGCTCCCGTGTGGTCAAGGTGTGAATGGGTGAGAAAAAGGTATGAAACCCTGCGGATTTCCTTTTGAGAAAGGCGGGGAAATGGATTACCGCTGTCCGCCATTATCCCGCAGTCCACCATAAAAATGTCCTGCCCCAAATCTACAAGAAAGCAGTTTCTTCCGTGCTCGCCGCAGCCGCCTGCAATTTTAAGCTTCATATTTCTGCCCTTTTCCTTTGTCTATAATCCTGTTCAGAATAAGCAGAGAGGTGGTTGTAAACAGAACGCAAAGTACAGCCATAGCCATACCTACCGAAACGCTGCCCTGCTCAAACTCCCTTACAATAAAGGTTGAAACAACAAGGGTATTTGGCGGTGCAATAAGGCTTGCCGTAACAAGCTCTCTGAATGAAATAATAAAGGTCATTGTCCAGCCAGTCAGAACTCCCTTCATTATCAGCGGCAAAGTAACCCGCCGCAGAATATACAGGGATTTTCCGCCGAAAACCTGCGCCGCAGCTTCAAGATTTCCCGAAATCTGGGTAAAGGAGGAGCTTACATATTGTATGGTGTAGGGCAAAAACAGCGCCACATAAGCCACAATCATTATGCCGAGGGTGTTATATAGCGGCAGGATATTGTAAATCTGATTCCAGAAAAGCATTATTCCGATTACAATTACAATTCCCGGCAGCATTTCCGGCAGCATTCCCGTTACCTCAACTGCTTTTCCAAGCTTTGAGCGGGATTTTCGGACGAAAATAACTATTAGCGTACCTAAAACGGCGCAGATTGTAGCTGCGCTCAGCGCAAGGAAAAAGCTGTTTCCGAGAGCTTTGATGCCCTTTTCGTTTTCGGTAAAAAGGTCTATGTAATGCTGAAAAGTAAAATTGCCAGCCTGAAGTCCGAAGCCTCTCAGCTTGATCAGCGAGGTTGAAATTACGGAAAAATAGGGAACGCCTATCGACAAAAGCAGTACCACCGCAATATAAATCCAGCTTATGATTTTTGCGGGCGTATTTAGCTTTGTTTCTCTTTGTGCATTACCCTTTCCGCTTACAAGATTATAGCTGTGACGGTTGGTTATGTAGTTCTGCAAAAACCACATAATAAGGCAGATTCCTACAAGCACCGAGGCAAGAGCCGCAGATTTGCCGAAATCTATGGGCGCAACGGTTGCATAGCGGTGAATTTCGGTTGTAAATACATAGAAGCCTATCCTTTTTCCGAGGGTCGCAGGAGTTCCGTACTCCGCAATAGTCTTTACGAATACAAGCAGCGCACCGATAGCGTAATTTCCGCTTATAAGTGGCAGGAAAATCCGTCTCATTCTGCCTGCGAAGCCTGCCCCGAAAACCGCTCCAGATTCCTCAAGGCTTGAGGGTATATTAAGCATAGCGTTTTTAAGTATCGTCAGCATAAATGGGAAAACGTGCAGGCTCATAACAAGAACCAGACCGCCAAGAGTAAAAAACCAGTTTTCGCTTCCTGCCGCCCCGGGAATAAGCTGCTGTAAAAGTCCCCGCTTCTGCATAAAAAGAATCCAGCCCATTGAAGCAATATAAGGCGGAGTCATAAAGGGTATCATAAATATGATGTCGAAAAAGCGGTATCTTGCAAAGCGGGTGCGTGAGAAAAGGTAGGCAAGGGGCGCAGCAATTATTGTTGAAACAATAACCACAAGCAGCCCCAGCAGCAGGGAATTGAATATCATCTGTGCGTTTTCGGTTTCTGCCAGCGTTTCCAATGCAGACATAATATCAAGGCGGCCATCTCTTATGACCGCCTTGGCAAATATCATCAGCAACGGACAGACAACCAGAAAAAACAGCACTGCAAAAATAATTATAAGTGGGAAATTCTTTCTGATACGAGTCATAAACCGCTCCCTTATTTACAGATTTCGTTGATTTTCGCCGCTGATTCAGAGGCGATTTCCATCATTTTATCCCAGTCGCATTCAATCTGCGGAATGTCCTCAAGATTTGTTCTTCCGCTGCATTTTACTGTGGTGCGGCCCGGAAGAAGATAAGCCTCTGTAACAAGCTGCTGCGCTTCATCGGAGAACAGGTAGTCGATAAACGCCTTTGCGTTTTCGATGTTGGGAGCAGTATTCATTATCATAGCAGGGCGGGGATTTACTACCGTACCGCCTGCGGGATAATAGATTTCAAGAGGCTCGCCGCTTGCAATGGAAGAATAAGCGTTATAGTCAACGCCTGCCACAAGGACGCCCACTTCTCCCGTGGTTACGGCTTCGAGAGCCGCCTTGTTTGCGCCGGGAACAATCATTCCGTTTGCAGCCATTCCTTCAAATGCTTCCCAGCCGTACTTGTTGATAAAGCCTGCCACAAAATCCTTGCAGGAGCCTGATTTTTCCGGGTCGGGAATTGCAAGAAGGTCCTTGTACTGCTCGTCTGCAAGCTCGCTCCAGTCCGCGGAAAGAGAGGGTATAATAGTTGTGTTGTAGATAACTCCAACTGCGGAGGCGCTGTATCCGAAAAGCATGTTGTCGCTGTCAATCCAGCCCTCAACAATTTCGTCCGCATACTCGGGGACGTAAGACATAATTTTTCCGTCAGCTTTCATAGAAAGTCCGTCCGACCAGGAGGCGAGGATTACAACGTCTGCAACGGGGTTTGCTTCCTCTGCTTCAAGGCGGGCAAGAATTTCTCCCGTAGTGCCCTGAAATGTTTCAACCGACACGCCCGTTTTCTCCTGAAAGCCTGCTGCAAGCTTGTCTGCAAGACCTGAGGGAGAGGGCATATATACTGTAACCTTTCCGCTGAGAGAGGGGCTGTTCTCCGCCGCTGTGGTTTCCTCCGTTTTGCTTTCCTCTTTTTGTGCAGTAGTTTCAGCTTCGGTTTTTGTTGCTGCGGCGGTTGTTGTTGTAGTTTCCGCTGTTGTCCCGGCGGGCGCTTCCTGTCCGCTGCAAGCAGACATACCAAAGCACATAAGGGCTGCGGTTACTGCCGCCATAATTCTTTTTCTGTTCATAATCTTTTCCTTTCTTGCTCATACTAATAACCATTTAAACTCAGGAAATCTTTGCCGAAATCCGGCACCGCTATCGTCGTCAAAGAAACTTGACGTACATACAGTACGCCTGCGTTTCTTTTCCTAGATATCGGTACCGCCTTTCTGCAAATCTTTTCCTTCGTTCAAACGGTTATTAGTATCAGAACGTAATCATATCCGATTGTTTTATGTAAATGGAAACCTTTGTTCCCACCTGCATTCTGTCTGCTGATAGAAATGTCCAGAGATTTTCGCCGTACTTAAGCTGAACACGGTAGTTCTCGCCGAGAAACTGCACCGAAACGGCTTCTGCGGTAAACCTGTCCGCTTCACCGTCCGCAGAGAACTTTGCCTTTTCGGGACGGAACATTTTTCTTTCGTCAACCCAGTTTGAAGAACCGATGAATTTTGCCACAAAAGGGGTTGCGGGCTTTGAATATATTTCCTCGGGAGAAGCGTACTGCTGGATAACGCCGCCGTCAAGTACAGCTATCTTATCGCTCATGCTCATAGCCTCCGTCTGGTCGTGGGTTACGAAAACCGCCGTTATTCCAAGTCTTGAAATAAGCTCCTTAAGCTCTGTACGCATTTCCTCACGCAGAAGTGCGTCAAGGGCAGACAATGGCTCGTCAAAAAGGATACATTCCGGCTCAATTACAATAGCTCTCGCAAAGGCAACCCTCTGCTGCTGACCACCGGAAAGCTGAGAAGGGTATCTTGCCGCAAAGTCCTCAAGCCGGACTGCCCTGAGAGCGTTTTTCACCTTTTCGTCCAGATTTTCGGTACGTCGCGAGGCTCTTAGTCCGAACGCCACATTTTCATATACAGTCATGTGAGGCCAGAGGGCGAAATCCTGAAAAACAAAGCCAAGCCCCCTCTTTTCGGGAGGAATATTTATGCTTTTTTCGGAGGAAAAAACGCACCTGTCATCAAAAAATATCTCTCCCGAATCCGGGGTTTCCAAGCCCGAAAGCATACGCAGAAGAGTTGTCTTTCCGCAGCCCGAGGGACCAAGAAGCGTGGTGAAGCTTCCGCTGTCGATTGTAATGGACGCGGGGCGTATTACGGCTTTCTTTCCGTAGGATTTTGTTATATTATTAAGTCTTATTCTCATAACAAACCTCTGTTTTATAATCTTTGGATATTTTATCACCCTTTTGTAAGAAGTGCTATACTGCTTTTGTAAAATAAATAAAACAGCCTGTAATCCGTAAGCATTTCAGAAATCAATTGCCCATAATCTCAATAAGCTTATTTTTCAGATTATCCTCAATCTGCACAAGGGCTTTTTCCGCCTCGGTGCGCTGCTGTCTGCCCTCGTTCTGGATTTTAATAGTTTCTTCAATGGTGCTGATAAGGTTATCGTTTACCTTCTGGAGAGTTTCAATATCCACAATTCCACGGTTGGATTCCTTTGCGGTTTCAACCGTGTTGGTTTTCAGAAGCTCCGAGTTTTTAAGCAGCATACTGTTGGTTGTTTCGGTAATTTCCCGCTGCATTTTCAGCACTCTCTGCTGATTGTTAAGCCCCATAGCAATAACGAACTGGCTTTTCCAAATCGGAATAGTGTTCAGTATTGCGGTCTGGATTTTGTCCACAAGAACACGGTCGTTATTCTGTATCATTTTTATCTGGGGAGCAGTCTGTACGGCAATAGTACGGCTCAATTCAAGGTCGTAGATTTTCTTTTCAAACCTGTCCACCTCGTCCTCAAAATCCCGTACAAGCTGAGCGTCCATAGGGTCGCCGCTTGCCTCGGCATCGGCTCTGAGCTTCGGTATAGTTTCGGTTCTTATCTCCTCAACCCGCTCCTTTCCTGCCTCAATATAAAGGGCAAGCTCTCTGAAGCAGTCAAGATTCTGCTTGTACATAATGTCGTAAAGGCTTATGTCCTTAAGCATATCCATTCTTGCCTTTTCAAGGGCGGCTTCTATCTTGTCAATCTGCGCCTCCGCCTTGTTATACCGTTCAGCCAGTTTTTTTATGTTTTTTACGGCAGTTTTTACCCCGGGCAGCTTTGAGAGAATACCCCCGTCGCTTGTAAGGGAAGCGGGGCTGAGACTACTTACCTCCACCACAAGGTCGGACAGCAAATCTCCTACCTGTCCGCCGTCCTTTGAGCGCACATTGTCCAGTATTGAGTCGGTAAATTCAGTAAGTCTGCGCTGTGCGCCTATACCGTACTGAGAGGTGGAATTTGCGTCAAGAAAGTCAATTCCGTTCTTAATTTCCACAATTTTCGTTTTCTCCTCGGGAGTAAAATCGGGCTTAGTTTCTGCGCTCTGCACCGCAATTGCAGTATCTTCCGCTGTTGTGGTTTTTCTGAGTTTTGAAAGCTCCGCAAGGCTTATTTCTGACATAGTTAGTCCTCCAGTTCCTCTATTATTATTTTCATGACCTTGTAATCGGGCATGTTAATTACCGAATTAAGCTCGGGCGGGATTCCCGTAACAGCCGCTTCTCCCTCCTGAGTCGAAATGTCGCAGCCGCTTGTGCGAAAGCCGTGCTTTGTCCAAGCAAGCTGCTGTATTTCTTCATCGCAAAGTGCCGCTGCGCCCTGTTTTCCCACCTCGTCAAGAGCTATGTAGATATGGGTTGACCAGATTGTGGGAACGGGGTATATTATCACAATATCGTCGGCAATTTTTGCGAACTGCTCCGGATTTTCCGCAGCGTATTCAAGCAGCTGGTTTTCATAGCCTGCAATAATCGGCTTTGCGCCGATTCCTGTCCTCAGAAACTGGTTGAACAAATCCGAGGAGGAGGTTTCCATATAGCCTAAATCCGAGAATATTTTCTTAAGCTGGGGCAGTACCGCTCTCACTCCATCCTCGTTAGCAGTATTCCCGCCGCAAAGCACGCTTGCAAGCAAAGCGGCAAACATATTTCCCGAGTTTGAACGGGCAGGGTCTGTGGTGTCAACGGAAAGGGTTCCGTAAAGCTCGGGAAGTCCTATTTCCGCCCAGCTTACCCCGTGCACAAGCTTATCCGTAAGCTTCGTCATATCCGCATAATAAACGCCCTCGGAGGTGTATACCGTACCGTCCGATGACAGCGCCTGCGCCACCGCCTTGTGGGAGTAAAGGACTATGGGGGTGTTGAAGATAATCTCGTCTGCAACAGGATCGCCGTGCTGTTCCTTATAGTATTCGAGGGCAGTCCTGCTTGAGGGGAAGAGATAGTTTCTTCCCGTCTGCTCCGCTGTTACCATATCCAGAGAGCCTGCACGGGAATAGTTAAAAGAGATGTGATATTTCTTCGCAAGAATGTCCGAAATCTCCTCGTCCTCCATAATTCCTATCTTTTCTCCGCCCAGATAGCCGTTGATTACAGTAAGCTCCGGCTGCCTTCCGAAAAAATAATATATAGCAGCGCAGACAATTACTGCGGCGAGAATAAATGCGCCTATAAGCTTTGATTTCATTTGCCCATCTCCATTTTCACGGTTTTTTCCAGCAGCTCAAGCTCCGCCTGCATATCCGTAAGCTCTCCCCGCATCAGCTTTTCAAACTGCCCGCAAAAGGCTTCATTAAGGGTAACAAGCGTACTGCGGGTATTGCTTTTGAGCTTACATATCGCCTCGGTTTCAATATTTGAATTTTCAAGGTCGATATACTTTTGCAGCAGCTTTGAGGCGCTGTCCTGATAGTAATCTATAAACTGTCGTGCCTGCCGTATTTTAGGCGGGTTGCTTTCAAGATATTTTATTATCGCTTCCGAGGTTTCCGCAAGCTTCTGCGCTTCATTTTTTACCTCGGGATTTCTGATTTTGCGGATTGAGTCAAGAATACTGTCTCTGTCCTCTTTAGCTTCATTCAGCTTAAGCTCAAGCTCCTCTCCGTTCTCGATAAAGTCGATGTCAAGCCCGCCGATACTGCGCCTGGGCTTTGTAATCATATACAGTCCCGCATATATTCCTGCCGCAATTGGAAGGTCAATAAGAAAGGGCCAGCCAAACCCGAAAAGCATTGTAAGAAAAGCGCCGCCTGCCGCAGCACCGGAGAAGACTGCCGCTAAATTCTGCCGAAATTCCTTTTTCACTTTAATTATATCCCTTTACACTGCGGAATGCGGCGGTAAGGTCGCTTCTTCCGTCGAAAACCCTTGCGTTTGTAAGCTCTGCAAGCTCCTGAAGCTGCTCGTCGTCAGCGTCGCCGAACATAATCGAAAATACGGGAACGTCAAGCCCGTAGGAATTGTATTTTTCAACAAAATCCTTTCGTGAGCCCGTAGCCGACATGCCGTCGGACATCATGATAATTGCGGGAGAATAGGCGGAAATATCGTAGTTTTCTCCGATTATTTCAATTGCCTGCGAAGCGGCGGCGTACATATCCGTACCGCCTCCCGTTTCCTCCGCCTCAATGCAGCTGTAAAGCCATTCCAGGCTCTCGTCCGCTGCGCTTTCCGCAGTATAGATTCCAAGCACATTGCTGTCGAAAGTAATAACGATATTTATTTCATTTTCCTGAGGCTGGAGCAGATTTTTCTCTGCGTTTTCCCGTAAAAGTATCTGACTCATGGCATAAACAAGCTGCCGGTTTCCCTCGCCGCTCATGCTGCCCGAAAAGTCAAGACAGTAAACGCTTAAGGAGGGCTTTCTGAATGCAGTCTGATACAGATTAAGGGCTTTCATCAGCGTATCCTCTGCGGGCATTGTTATTTGCGACAGAATTTTATTTGTGTCGATTCCCCATTCTGTTCTGAAAACCTCACTGTAATCGGAATAGTCCTCCGTAAAGGAAGTCCGTCTTCCCGTGCGGCGGATTTCCTCCTGCGCCTCCTCGGATAAAAGGTACTCCTGCACCTTCAGAAAAGCGGCTTCCTTATCGGAATTTCCGTGGTCAACATAAGCAAGAGGAGAGTCCGCAACCGTAAGCCCGTCGTAGGGGTAAACGGCGTATAGCGGTTCTTTGCCCGCCGCTGTAAGCTCTCTGTTAGCGGCGATAATCAGCGACTCGTAGTTCACCATAGCGTCGTAGCTGCCCTCAAGGAACATATCCTTAAGCCAGTCCGAGCTTCCCGAGCTTCGGTTAATGCCCGAAAGCAGAGAGGCGATATTTTCCCGTAATTCGGGGGAGTTCAGGTCCTCGGAGGTAAGCGCCGAGGTTTTGCCTGCAAGGGCATACAGAAAGCCTATGTATGCGCTTGCACCCGAATTTGACTGGGTTGCGCTGGTCATACAGAAGCTAAGCTTGTCCGAGGTTATTGCGGAAAGAATATCCTTTACAGAAACCTTACCGCTTGTAAAGCCAAGGCTTTCCGCCACGGATTTTCTTATCCCGAATACAACGGGAGAGGAGGAAATCGACTGGTCGTGCTTGATAAGGTGCTGCTCGTCACCCAGAGACAGCCATATCCCAGAAGCAGGCCATACTGCGTCATAATCCGCCGCACCGTTTTTTAGCTCGTTCATAATATCCACCGAGCCCTTGTAGGTCATCTCAATGCCCACGCCTGTTTTTTCGGAGCACTTTGCAAGAATTTCCGAAAGCTCCTTGTTTTCCGAGCCAGATAAAATCCTTATTGTGCCGCTTTGAAAAACGCCGCCCGAAAAGCTGTTTTCCGAGGGCGCTTTTCCCGAAGAAAGGCAGGAGGAAAGAACTGCCCCGCAAAAAGCACATAAAATAAAAAACAAAACCGCAAAGCTTACCTTTTTCATATACGACCGCCTGTAATAATAGATTTACTATATTATAGTAAGGCGATGTAAAGTCGGTAATCGCGGTTTTGAAAAATTTATGTAAAATTATTTGCGGATTATATTATATTGATTGCTGAGCGCAGATTTGGTATTTTATAATAATGTAAAATTATAATCCCGATGAATAAACGCAGCGCTCCAAACGATAATTTCATCATCAGAGGGCTATGTATTGATAATCTTTCTGTTATTCTCTTTATCATTGTAATTCCTGCTGCGTTTTCGCAGCCCGTATCCCGATATGCAGCTTCATAGATATTTCGGGCAGCGGCAGCCTGTACTTTTCCGCAAGCGCAGGTCCGCAGGCGTTCGAGCCTACCCCTGCCATAGCGCTGTCAACGCAGATAACGCTGCTTTCGCATTTTTCCAGCTCAAAGTTGTGGCGCTTATCTGCAAGCTCCTCCTGGGTATATTCCGAAGCATTAAAGGAAAAAGCTTTTGGTGCAGTAAAGCTTATTTCGGTTTTTCCGTCTGTAACCGAAAGCTTTTTGCAGCCGTAATGGGAACCGTTTTCCTGAGGGCGGATATAGTCCTCATGCATATCGGAGATTTTTGCAGAAAAGCTGCCCATATAGCTTGCCTGATGCTTGTCGATATAGCTTTCAAAAGGTCCATAGCCGAAATATTCTGCCCTGTCAAAGGCTTTCGGCAGAAACAGCCTTATTCCGAAGCGGGGCAGGAATGTAACCTTGTTGGAAAACTCCGCCTTGCTTTCAATATCAAGCCCGTTTATGGAAATTATGTACTTTACGTCCATATATGCAAAGGGCTGATGAATACTCCAACCGAAGGACTGGCGCAGAGTAATTTCGGCGGCGTTTTCGGTAAGCCTTGCGGTTACGCCGTAATTTCTCGCCGTGAAATCGTGTAGGTGGGCGCTGTACCAGTCGTTTTTCATAATGTCGTTGTCAACAGGGGCACGGAAGAAATTGAACATAAGGGGCTTGTCGAGAATTTCCCTGCCGCAAACGGTAATCGAATCGAAAGCGGAAAGCCTGTTGTTAAAGCGATAGAGGATATTTCCTGCGCTTATTTCAACAAAAAAGGCTGAGTCGGTAAGGGTTACTTTTCCCTCTTTTTCGGGTGCAGCTTCTTCTCTCTCCCCCTCTGCAATCATCAGTTGATTAAAGCATACCTCGTAACCCTTTTCCCAGTACAAAGTATCGGCTTTGGCAGTAAAAATAAAGCGGATATAGGTTTCGTTCGCATATACTTCGGCAGCCTGCGGCACAAAAAACTCCCGCATTTCCATGGGAGACAGGTCGAAAGGAATACTGCCCGAAGATAAAGTTCCGTTTTCGTCCGTTATCTCATAGCGGCAGTCCAGAATATCCGCCGCATTGATAAATTCAAGGGTGCTTTCAAAGATAAATCCGCCGTTATAATCAGCCTTTTTTACCCGCACGGGACGGTAAACCTGCTTAAGCTCAAGAAGTCCCGTGTGGGGCGTTCTGTCAGGGTAAGTAAGGGCGTCCATACAGAAATTGCCGTCGTAGTGCCGCTCGCCGAAGTCCCCGCCGTAGCCGTATTTTTTTCTGCCGTCGGCGGTTTCCCCGAGTATGCAAGCGTGGTCGCTCCACTCCCACACAAAGCCGCCGCAGAAGCGCTCGTTTGAGTAGAAAATGTTGTGATAATCCTCCAAATCCCCGGGTCCGTTGCCCATAGCGTGGCAATATTCGCATAGGATAAAGGGACGGTTTTCGTCCTCATTCTCAAGGAATTTCAGCATATCCCCGGGAGAGGTGTACATTTCCGAAACAAGGTCAAGTATTTCGTCCGAAGTGTCGTCAAGCTTGTGGGTGCTTTCGTAGTGGAGAAGCCTTGTATCGTCAAGAGCTTTCACAAGCTTTCCTGCCGCAAGCATATTCGTCCCGTAGCCGCTCTCGTTTCCCAGCGACCAGATAACCACGCAGGGACGGTTGATGTCCCGCTTTACGAGGGACTCGGCACGGTCGGCTATCGCCTTGGCAAACCTTTCGTCCGAGGCGAGCAGAGCAATTCCGTTGTAGCCCTTGCTCCACTTCAAATCGTTATACACATTCACGCAGCCGTGGGACTCCATATCCGCCTCGTCGATAACGTACAGCCCATACTCGTCGCAAAGGCTGTAAAACAAGGGCGAATTGGGGTAATGGGAGGTTCTTACAGCGTTTATGTTGTGCCGCTTCATAAGAATAATATCTTTTTCCATCTGCTCTAAAGAAGCGTAATAGCCCGTATCCGGATAACTGTCGTGGCGATTTACGCCCTTGAATTTAACGGGCTTGCCGTTTATTTTTACAACCCCATTTTCTGTGGAAATCTTACGGAAGCCGACCTGCTCACCGATAAGCTCTCCTTCCGCAGAAATAGTAAGCTTATAAAGACTGGGCTTTTCCGCAGACCATAGTTCGGGTAATATTATTTCGGTGCAGGCGGTTTCCCCGTCGGCAGCAGAAATCTTAGCAATTTCATTTCCGTTTTTATCCAAAAGCGCCGCTTTAGCACTACTGCCAAAAGGGGTAAAATAAAGCTTTGCGGAAGTATAATCTTCGGAAATCTCAGTCTTGATTATGTAGTTTTCAAGCCGCTTTTTCGGGCGGGAAAGGACATAAACATCACGGAAAATTCCCGATAATCTGAACTTGTCCTGGTCCTCTAAATATGTACCGTCGCACCACTTCAGAACTGCGGCGGTAATGCGGTTTTCTCCCTCGTGAAGATATGGGGTTATATCAAACTCTGAGGTGCTGTGGGAAACCTGTGAATAGCCTGCAAATTCCCCGTTTATGTAAAGATAAACGCAGCTGTCAACTCCCTCGAAAACAAGTATTCTGTCCAGCCCGTCGGGTGTGTAATTATAGTTTCTCCCGTAAACGCCGACGGGGTTATCATCGGGGACGTAGGGCGGGTCGTAGGGTATGGGATAGCAGACGTTTGTATACTGGGGCTTGTCGTAGCCCTGAAGCTGCCAGTTTGAGGGAACGGGGATTTTTCTGTCAAAAGGCAGAGCTGTAAAATCATCCTCAAGGTCTATTATGCTGTCGTAATAGCGAAAATCCCAGTCGCCGCCCAAAAGCTCAAAGCGAGCGGAGCTTTCCCTGCTACCAAAAGGATTCTGTCCCTCTGAAAAGGGTATAAAATAGCAGTGCTTCGGCAGGGTGTTTATGTGAAGCTCCTGCGGGTTTTCGTGGTAAATCATACGGCTTTTCGGGGAGCCGTTTGCGGAAATTTTTGATATATCCATGATTGTTCTCCCTTTTCTCAATAAGTGATGTAATGCTGTAATTATCATAGGATAAGCTTCTCTTAAAGCCTTCCCGTAACAAAGAAGTAAGCTCCCTCGAGATAAACGAAAACAATGATAATTATCATTGCCAGAGGGAGAATGAGATTGTAATTTGCAATTCTGGGCTTGCGGTTGTAGGAAAACAGCAAAACGAAGGGCGCAAGAGTCAGAAGGTCTGCGGATTGCCCCAAGCCGATTTTAAGCAACGGGTTGATATCGTTCACCTCGCCTGACATCAGTACAAAGGAGCAGACTGCAAATAATAATATATCAACAGCTCCGATATATGCAAATGTTTTTGCGGTTGATACAGCGAACATAAAGGAGTTTTTGTTTGTTGCAAAGAATTCGGCGTAGCCTTCTTCCGTTCCTCCGAGCTTCATATATCTCGTCTTTTTCACTATTTCAAAGGCAAGTAATGGGCCATTTATATCACTTCTCTGTATATTATTTAATGCTCGTTCAGAAAAAACAATATTACGGTGTGTGTCTGCATAGGCATAAAGCGTATTGTTTTTGCCTTCATTCATTTATACGAAAAAAATCAAAAGTGCTGATTATTTCATAAATTTTTCTCGCACTCATGCTTTTATGCTTATTATAATAACAAAAGGACAACAAATGGACAACAAAAGAGTGCCAGAGCACGGCTGTTTGCGACACATTATCAAATTACAGCGAAATTATACAAAACCGGGGCTAAAGTTTGCCTTGACGTTTGTTGCTGACAGCCGTATAAATCTCTGCTACCCTGTTGTCCTTTTGTTGTCCTTTGGAAAGTGCCATTCACCTTATAATGTATGCCCGCTTCGTCAAGGACGCTTGTAAGCAAATCAAGGTTTTTGCGGCTGTCATACTCCAACATATATGAAACAAATATCTTGTCACCAAAAGCGGTGATCTCCATGAAAAAATGCACGGGAGTTATGAAATATGCAGAATCCACATACGGCGTTAGGAGTACATCGAGTTTTATAACACCAAACGTTACCAAATAAATTTACATAATAAAATCTCGCTTGTTTTTTCTCCGAAAACGTGATATAATTCTAAGAGAATTATTTACCAAAAACATATTCCCATCAATACTTAGGAGGTATTATTATGTGGAACAGAAAAATGAAAGCAGTAACCTTCAGCTATGACGACGGCGTTGTTTATGACAGAAGATTGGTTGAGATATTTAATCGATTCGGATTAAAATGCACCTTCAATCTCAACAGCGGAATAATGTCGGAGGCTAATTACTTTCAGAAAGGCGACGTGGAAATCCACCGAATGAATGGAGCAGGACTGCCCAAACTATATAAAGGACATGAGATTGCGGTTCATTGTCTTACCCATGCTAATCTTACACAATGGGATGACGAAACGGTTAGAAACGAGGTTCTTCTCGATAAGGAAAACCTCGAGCGTATGTTTGACTGTAAAATCGAGGGAATGGCATACCCTTACGGAGCTTTTGACGAGCGGATTGTGTCCATTCTTCATGAATGCGGTATAAAATATGCCCGTACAACACGCAGTACCTGCGGCGCGGCAACCCCCTCCAATCTCCTTACCCTGGACGCAGCCATGCACCACAGCGACCCGAACGCTTTTCAGTACATAAAGGATTTTCTCGCTCTGGACTCCGAAAAAATGACAGAGCCGAAAATGCTCTATATCTGGGGTCATAGCTATGAATTTGAAGTTGACCGCAACTGGGAGCATATCGAGGAAATCTGCCGTCTTCTCTCGGGAAAGGACGATATTTTCTATGGTACCAACAAGGAGGTCCTGAGCCCGTTCTACGGCAAATAATTCACTAACAAAGATTAAAAACTGTATCCATTCACAAAAACGCTGTCAAAGCCTTAGATAACGGGCTTTGACGGCGTATTTAACAATTATGACACTTCGGCGTTTCAGGTTCAGCTCTGCATATCTTCAAGAACCATACGTACATTCTCCATAAGAAGCTTAGCCTCTTCCCCGAAAAAATTCTTCTCGTAAAACACGGAATTATAGCTCTGCTGAACATAATTCATAATGTCGGTATTCTCCATATAGGGGCTTATTACCTTCATTTTTTCGGAGTATTCGTTCATCTTCAAAAAAGCTTTATACTGTGTAGTCCCGTAATCTTCCCCCTGCTTTCAAGATATCCTCTCGTGGATTTGCTTATCGGAATCGGCGGCATAAAATAAGCCGTCCCAGCTTTTCGGTATGGATAAACCGTACTTATCATAAATAGTTTTATTAGTATATATAATATACTATATCTTAAAAATCTGTATATGTCAACCAAAATGGCAAGCAGTTTCTCCACTTGTGAGTTTTTATATTGAACACACCGGTTATTGTAAAAATGCGGCGGAAATCTCGTCAAAGAACGAGAGCTGGCGATTTGCTTCTTCCTCTGTGAGCAGGACTGCAAAGGGCGCAAGCTCATCGGAGTGAAATCCCTCGCCATAACAGCCATACATACCGTAAAACACCGTTTTATGGGCTTCTGTCTTTTCCCAATCGTGAAATGCCGCAGGATTTATATGGGCTCCCAGCTCGCTTTCCAGCAGAATTGTTTTTGCATAATTTCTCCAGGGTCTTCCGATATAGACTGTTCCCGGCGGGCAGTCTGAGGTGAACCGACAGTTTTTGAAAATATAACCGCATTTTTCTCCCTTATATGTTGAAGCGGCAGTTACATACCCGTTTACCTCATTTCCGCAATTAAGGGAAAAAAGCTCACATTCATCGAATACCGCACGCGCACTTCCGAAGATAAAATCTACCTCTCCCTCGATATAACAGCGACGATAGAGCTGGCGACCGGGTATTCTTGGCGAAAACTCCGTAGGACCCTTGAAGCCGCCCTTTTCGATTTCCTTGAATGGCAGAGGACCGGTAAAAAGCGTGTCCTGGTGACCGAGAATACGGCAGTTTTCAAACATTATTCTATCCCCCTCGGCATAGACTGATACAGCCTGTCCTACCTCGCTTCCGAAACCGGCGTTATTGGATATCGTCATATTCCGACAGGTAAAATTGTCAGTATTTACCAGCATTGTGTAGGTTCTGAAGGTGCCGAGCTTTTCGCCGTTGCCCGTTCTCATTATTGCGTAAAAACCCGAAACCAGTATGGTGGTTTCAGGAGCTTCACCCTCGATTACGATATCCGGAACACGTATTTCAACACGTTCGTTATACTCCCCCGGTTTTACAAATATTCTATCCCCGGGAACTGCGACGGAAACAGCGTCGGAAATCGTTCTGAAATCTCCGCTTCCATCCTTTGCAACTATCATAATTCTGACTCCTTATTTTCGTTTCTGATATATTTTGCCCCTACTCTTCTTACAACAAATATGGCGGTAATTATTGCCAGAACGCCTACAGAAACATTACTTACAAGCATTACTATACCTGCGCTCTCGCTGCCGAGGGAGGTATAATTCTGAAGATACCAGAGTACAGGCACTCTGAATACAAAGATTCTTGCGAAGTTAAGTAATAGTGTAAGCTTTGTATAACCGTAGCCATATAGTAAAGCCATTACTGCCGCATTTATTCCGAGGGTTATCATTCCCAGAATTTCATAGCTTGAAACGCTTTTTATAAGAAGTCGGAATTCCTCATCCCCTCCGGCAAATATTCCGCATATAAAATCGAGAGAAAGAAGAGTAATAGCAGTAAATAAAACTCCAATACCGATATTTATTATCAGAGTCTTTTTAAATGCGTCAAGGGCACGGCGGTGTTTTCCTGCTCCGATATTCTGGCTTATTATTGAAGCGCCGCCCTCTTGAAAACCATTCTGGAGAGAGGTTGTAAATCCGCCGATATTGTTTGAAACTCCGAGGGCGCCAACCGTTGAATCACCGTAAACAGTGCACATGGAATTCACTATAAGCTTTCCGTATGCAAAGGCTGCCCGTTCTACCGCAGCAGGAAAAGAGATTTTCAGCATTGGCAGCGCAGTATCTCTTCGGAATGATATGGCACGGATTGAAAAGCCAAAGGGACTTCCCGGGTCTGTCATATTCCTGAGCGCAAACAGAAAGAACACAGCCTGGGAAATAAGGGTCGCCAAAGCAATAGTTACCACATCGCCGTTAAGAACGTAGACAAAGAGCGCAGTAAGACCGAGCTTTAACAGCAGTATCACAATATTAAGACGGAGTATAAGTCTCGAATTTCCTCTTGAACGCTCAATAGCAATATAAACCGAGTTAAAGAAATTAAGGGTAATAGCGCCTAACTCAACAGCAAAATACTGCGTACCAACAGTAATCATAGAATCGGTCGTTCCGCCGAGGCGCAGGAAAAATTCCGCAAATGGTATCATCAAAAGTACTAATGCACTTATTGCTGTACATATTGTATATATTGTGCTTACGCGCTTCTTGACAAGGGCATAGTCTCCCGAACCGTATGCCTCGCTTATTTTCATTCCGCCGCCGATTGAAATACCTGTTCCGATTGCGGAAATAAGATAGCCTATCTGTGAGATATAGGCTATTGAAGATACTGCGTCTGTACTTATGTGGGAAGCCATAATCGTATCCAGTATCTTGAATAGGTTCATAAAGCCCTGATACGCCATAAGAGGCAGGGAAACCTTAGCTACTACACGCCACATATTATCGCTTAGCGCAAACTCCCTGAACTGCTTGTCCCTTTCAGAAAGAGCTGTCTTTATTTCTGCCATATTATCCTCTCCAAAGAAATCCCCGTCACTGGTGACGGGGATTCGTATTTCTATCAATCAAAAACCGAAATACCTTTTCGCATTTCCGTAGGAGATATCCGATGCTATCTCTCCGAGGGTCCTGATATCCGACGGGAATTCGCCGTTTTCAGCAAGCTCGCCAAGCAGGTCGCAGAGAATTCTTCTGAAATACTCATGACGAGGATAGGAAAGGAAGCTTCTTGAGTCAGTAAGCATTCCCACAAAGCCTGCAAGATAACCTAAATTCCCGAGAGAGATAAGCTGCTCACGCATACCTGTCTTGTGGTCATTGAACCACCATGCCGAACCGTGCTGAATCTTGCTTACCGCCTCACTGCTCTGGAAGCAGCCAAGGATAGTATCTATCGCCTGATTGTCATGGGGGTTAAGACTGTAAATTATCGTCTTAGGCAAGCTGCCCTTCATCTCCAGCTCGTTGAGGAAGCTTGCGGTTTCTGATGAAGGAGCGTAGTTATTTATACAATCATAGCCGGTATCGGGGCCAAGCTTATTGAACATAGCGGTATTGTTGTCCCGCTTTGTGCCGTAATGGAGCTGCATTACCCAGCCTCGTCTGTGATATTCTCCTGCACAGAACAGCATAAACATAGTTTTATACTTCTTGATTTCAAGCTCTGTGAGCCCTTCGCCACGGAGTCTCTTTGAAAGAATAGCCTCAAGCTCCTTATCATCGGCAAGAGCATAGTAAACATACTCCAGAGCGTGGTCGGATACTCTGCACTGCATTTCTCCGAAGAAGTCCATGCGCTTTATCAGAGCTTCTCTGAGTGAAGAAAGGCTGCTGATTTCTACGCCGCTTGTCTGGGAGAGCTTTGCAAGATAATCGCAGAAATCAGGCTTTTCAATATTCATAGCCTTATCGGGGCGCCATGCAGGATATACCTTTGTATCAAAGCTCCTATCCTCCGCCAGCATTTTATGCCATTCAAGAGAGTCAACAGGATCGTCTGTAGTGCAGATAACTTCAACGCCGGACCTTTTAATGAGTCCACGAACGCTCATATCGGGCTGAGCCAGCTTTTCATTACAAAGGTTCCATACTTCCTCGGCAGTATCACCGTTAAGAACTCCGTAATA
This sequence comes from Ruminiclostridium sp., assembly GCA_051882315.1. Classification (GTDB taxonomy): domain Bacteria; phylum Bacillota; class Clostridia; order Oscillospirales; family Ruminococcaceae; genus Ruminiclostridium_E. Next base: position 5,425 of record JBJERM010000020.1, on the reverse strand, counting down.
GCCGAAATATCTCTGTAATTCGAGATGACTCCAATGAAGCAGGGGATTTCCCACTGCCTTTCCGAGTACCTCTGCCCATTTCTGAAATTTCTCTCGGTCGGAAGCGTCGCCCGTTATATACTTTTCGTCAACCCCCGCGGAACGCATAAGACGCCATTTGTAATGGTCGCCGCCGAGCCACACCTGAGTAATATTTTCAAATTTTCTGTCCTCTGCTATTTCCTTAGGGTTAATGTGGCAGTGATAATCAATAATGGGCTGCTTCGACGCATAATCATTAAACAGCGTCACCGCAGTCGGAGTAGTAAGGAGGAAATCCTTATCCATAAATTTTTTCAACTGAATTACATCCTTTCGTAAAATAATAGTCAGATTATAGCGTAACGCCTGTCTTGAATATAGCTATGTCACGGGAGCCGCAGCGTTCGTTTGCAGTCTGCCTGCCCTCTGCGACCTCTCCAACAAAATTGATAAGCTCCCGCAGCTTTTCATCGAAGCTGTCGCCGCGAGCGATACCGCCTGCGTCAAAGTCTATCCAGTTGGATTTATGGGCGGCAAGATCGGAATTGGTAGATATTTTTATCGTCGGAACAAAACCGCCGAAGGGTGTTCCCCGTCCGGTAGTAAACAGCACCATGTGGCAACCTGCACAGGCAAGATTTGTTACCGCAACCATATCGTTTCCGGGACCGTTAAGAAGGTTGAGACCGCCGCCTGAAAGTGCGTCGCCGTCAAACAGTACGCCGCAGACCTCGCCGCTTCCCGATTTCTGCGTGCAGCCGAGGGACTTATCTTCAAGAGTAGTGATACCGCCTGCCTTATTACCGGGAGAAGGATTTTCATAGACAGGCTGGTCGTGCTTCTGATAATACTCCTTAAATCCGTTTACGAGCTCAACGATCCTATCGAAGGTTTCCTTATCCTTTGCACGCGCCATTAAAAGCTGTTCCGCTCCGAACATTTCGGGAACCTCGGTCAGTACGGTAGTACCGCCTATCGCCGCCATGTAATCGGAAAATCTTCCAACAAGAGGATTGGCAGTAATACCCGAAAGACCGTCGGAACCGCCGCATTTCAGCCCTATTCTGAGCTCGGACATATCCGCTTCGGTGCGCTTATCGTTCTTCGCCTTTTCATACAGCTTTTCAAGAAGCCGGACGCCTTCCGCAATTTCGTCGGGGACGTCCTGTGCAATAAGAAATTCTGTGCGGTTCTCGTCATAACTGCCGAGAGTTTCACGGAAAATATCCATGCGGTTGTTTTCACAGCCGAGACCCAGTATAAGCACACCGCCGCAGTTAGGGTGTTTAGCCATTCTCTGAAGCAGGGTCCGTGTACGGATATGATCTTCGCCTATCTGGGAACAGCCGTATGGATGAGTATAAGCAAAAGCTCCGTCTATTCCCTGTAAATCCGGGTGTTTTCTGATAAACTGCTCAACAATGAGCCTTGCCTGTGAATTGACGCAGCCAACGGTAGGAATAACCCAAAGCTCGTTGCGGATACCGATATCGCCGTTTTTCCTGCGATATGCGGTAATTTTCCGGCTTTCTTCGGGCTTTAAGGGCGGAATATCCTTTTTATCGTAGGAATATTCCAGTACGCCGGAAAGGTTTGTTTCCATATTGTGGCTGTGAACGTGTTCGCCTACGGCAATATCACGGGTAGCCCTTCCGATTATCTCGCCGTATTTAACGACCTGCTCCCCCGCTTTAATGGGCTTTAATGCAAATTTATGTCCCTTTTCAATATCCTCTGTGAGGGTAACGCCATCTGCCTCTTCGCCCTTTTTAAGGGGAACGAGAGCAACCGCTACCGAATCAAGAGGAGAAATTATTATCGTTTTTTTCATATAATTACCCTAAGAATTTCCGCAGAGCCTCACGCTCTCCGTTCTTAACAATGTTTTCAATATATCCTGCAACCAAAGCTGCATTATCGTCCTCGTCAAGGTTCTGTTCCCAGATATCCGTCCGGGAAAGAACTGTTTTCGCCATTTCGGTATAGTCCGAAAGCTCCCAGAGCTTCTTCCAGAACTCAAGATACTTGGGGTCATCGCTGAGAGCGATTGTTTCCTCGCCGCGCTTTCCCCTATAGAAAACAGTAAGAGAAGCCAGAGAGAAAAGTATATGCTTCGGCGACTTTCCGAACTTTTTACGGTAATCGTTATATGTAGGCAGGAGCCTTGTCCTGAACTTTGTGGTGGAATTAAGCGCTATGGACATAAGCTCGTGACGGATAAAGGGATTCTTAAAGCGTTCGACAACGCTGTTTGCAAATGAATCCATTTCATCCTTCGGAAGGTCAATAGTGGGCTTAATCTCGTCATTGATAAGCTCGGATACAAAACGCCCAACATCTGCGTCTTCAACGCTTTCACGAACCGTATCAATACCGCTGAGATAAGCGACAGGTACCATTGCCGTATGAGAGCCGTTAAGTATCTTAACCTTGCGCTGCTTATAGGGCACGATATCCTCTGCGAAAATGACGTTCAGTCCCGATTTATCGGCAGGCAGCTTCGCCTGAACGAAGGGTTCCTTCTCCAGTACCCAAAGGTGGAATATCTCGCCCTTTACAATATTGTTGTCGCTGAAGCCTGTTTCCTCACAGATCTGTGAAGCGCAGTCACGGGGATATCCGGGAACAATTCTGTCAACTAAGGTGCTTGTAAAGTGGTTTGCGGTGGTAAGCCAATTTATAAAGTCTGCGTCCATCTTGTTAATCCCGGCAAGCTCAAGCAGGATTCTCTTAAGCTCAGAGCCATTATGGTCGATAAGCTCGCAGGGTATTATTGCCAGACCCTTTGACACATCACCGCTGAAACTATCATATCTCGCCTTAAGAAAAGCAAGCAGCTTTCCGGGAAAGCTCTTAGGGCATACGGAAAGGTCTGTATCGGTATGGTCGAGGGCAATACCCGCTTCGGTAGTATTGGAAATAATAACCTCCAGCTCCTCGCTTTCGGCATATTTCAGGTACTTATCGTATTCCTCAAAGGGATTGATAAAATCGCTCAGCACATCAATTATACGATGGCTCTGAACTTTATTCCCATTGTCTATTCCTTCAAGACATACTGTATAAAGACCATCCTGCTCGCTGAGCTCCTTAACTCTGCCGAAGGGCATAGGCTGAACAACCGCAACATTGGAATTTATAACGCTCTTATCGTTCAGGTCCTGAATAATCCAGTCAACAAATGCACGCAAAAAATTACCCTCGCCGAACTGGAGAATCTTAATCGGTCTTTCTTTTGTAGGAAAATTGATTCGGTTTAACGCTTTCATATTAAACACCTCAGGTTTATTCTGCGGAATACCGCAGCTTAATACAGGCTTCATTACATTGTAACAAAGCGACTAAATAGTTTTTTCCTGCGAAATAATGATTTCGCAGGAAACTGTGTTTTTTGCTGCTTCGGAAAACTCATAAGCATACCGAAACATAATTCGGTTTATTTAAAGCGGATACGCTTTTCTGTATGATTGTCGAACAGATAAACGCTCTCAAAGGGGATAACAAGCTCAGGATTATCGTCCACCTCAGGCGCCTCATGGGGATCAACCTTTGCGATAGCGGTAACGCCGTTCATATCAATATAAACGTTTGTGTTATCTCCAAGCAGCTCCGTAAGCTCAACATGGCAGGGAATCCTGAATGCCTCCCCGGAGCCCTTCGTTTTTTCGAGTCTTACTGCCTCGGGACGGAAGCCGAGAGAAATCTCCTTGCCCTCATACTTATCAAGCACACTTTTGTCTGCAATAAGGGAAAGATCCAAAATTGTGCCGCTGATGTCGATTTTTCCGCCATTTAATGTTGAGGAGATAAAGTTCATGGGAGGTTCTCCGATAAAGCCTGCAACAAACATATTTACGGGGTTAAAATAGAGATCGTAAGGAGTTCCGACCTGCTGGACATAGCCCTCCTTCATTACGACTATCCTGTCCGCCATGGTCATAGCTTCCGTCTGGTCGTGTGTAACATATATTGTTGTGGCTCCGGTTTCCCTATGAATCTGTGTAATCTCGGAGCGCATTGTAACTCTCTGCTTTGCGTCAAGGTTCGAGAGAGGCTCGTCCATGAGGAAGATATCTACCTTTCGGATTATAGCACGGCCAACGGCAACTCTCTGACGCTGACCTCCCGAGAGCTCACGGGGCTTTCTGTCAAGGTAATCCGAAAGTCCGAGTATTTTTGCGGTATTAAGTACCTTCTGCTCTATAACGTCGTCGTCAACGCCCTGGAGAGTAAGTCCGAATGCCAGATTTTCATAAACACTCAAGTGAGGATACAAGGCATAGCTCTGGAACACCATTGCAACGCCTCTTTCACGGGGACCCTTTTCGTTTGCTCTTACGCCGTCGATATAAAAATCGCCTTTGCTGATGTTCTCAAGCCCAGCTATCATGCGAAGCGTTGTGGATTTACCACAGCCTGATGAGCCAACAAAAACTATAAACTCCCCCTTTTCAATCTCAAGATTAAAATCATGTACGGCATGGAATCCGTTAGGGTAGATTTTATTGATTCCTTTTAGGGTTAAAAATGCCATATCCTTGTCCTCACTTTTACAAATGATATTCTTTACGCTGACGCCTGTTTATTTCAGTTCAAGATTTCCGATATTGTCCATATCGTCATAGGTCTGGTTTTCTCCGCACATACCCCAGATAAAGGTGTAATTGGAGGTTGCTGTGCCGCTGTGTATCGACCAGGAGGGTGAAATAACCGCCTGCTCATTGTGCATGATAATATGCCTTGTTTCCTGTGGCTGTCCCATCATATGGAACACAACGTTATCGCCGCTCAGCTCAAAATAGAAGTAAACCTCCATTCTTCTCTCATGAGTATGGGAAGGCATTGTATTCCAGCTATTGCCGGGCTTTAACTCAGTCATGCCCATCTGAAGCGAACAGCTTTCGCAGACAGCAGGATGAATAAACTGATTTATCGTACGTGCATTCATATTCTCCTGGGAACCGAGCTCTCTCTTATTTGCCTTTTCCTTGGTTATATGAACAGTAGGATATGTCTTATGTGCAGGAGAGGAATTAAGGTAGAACTTAGCCGGAGCAGACTTATCCGCCGACTTGAAAACGACCTCCTTAATACCCATTCCGATATAAAGACCTTCCTTAAAGTCAAGCACATATTCGGTTCCGTCCAGAACAACCGTGCCCTTGCCGCCTACATTGATGACGCCCATTTCACGTCTTTCAAGGAAGTAATCGGTTCCAAGCTCCTTTGTACTTCCGAGGGTAAGCTCCTTTTCTACGGGCATTGCACCGCCTGCAATCATTCTGTCCTGATGAGAATATGTGAGAGCAATCTCATCGGCAGCGAATACCTTTTCGATAAGGTAGTTCTTGCGAAGCGCTTCTGTATCATAGTGCTTTGAATCATTGGGGTGATTGCTGTATCT
>JBJERM010000019.1:0-2449 GCA_051882315.1 Ruminiclostridium sp. | reverse complement strand
CACTTACGGAAAAAGGAGAAGTCCTTTTTATCGGTAATAAGCTCGGTTACGGAGCAGTCGGGAATATATTTTTTGAACAGCTCCGAGTAATCCGGCATTGTAGCCGAAAGGAAAACCGCCTCGCTGTTCAGGTACTTCGTAATATAGCCTACCGCCCGAAGACATGGCTGCAAAAGCTTTTCGGGCAGCAGGTGCACCTCGTCAAAGATTATGACCGAATCAGCAAGGTTGTGAAGCTTCCTTAGCTTTGAGCCCTTGTAGTGGTACAAGGACTCAAAGAACTGCACGCTCGTGGTAATGATAAGGGGCGCGTCCCAGTTCTCCGCCGACTTTTTCAGCTTTTCCGCTGTACTGTTTTCCTCCCGGTCGTCAGCCTCGTAGCAGTAGTTTGAGTGGTGCTGTAAAATATCAACAGATGTACCGAACATATCCTCGAAAAGGTCTGCGGTCTGCTCAATAATGCTTGTGTAGGGGATAACGTAGATAATCCGCTTCTTGCCCGAGGTCTTAAGCCTGTCCAGGGCAATTTTAAGGCTGCAAAGAGTTTTGCCGCTGCCTGTGGGCATATTGAGAATACTGATATTCCCTGCTTTTTTGCTGTTGTGGCAGGCCTGCTCCTGCAAACGCTTTCTTGCTTTTCTGAGCTGGTTATCGTAGATAAAACCCGAGTATTTTTTCTCCACCGATTTAATTGCAGCGGAAAAGTCTGATTTAAGGCTTCTGTCCGTTTCGGGCGAACAGAATTTTTCGGTATCAAGAAAATCTGCGTCGGTAAGGCAGGAAAAAAGATACCTTGTGAAAAAAGCGTATTTTTCTATCATTTCCGACAGATTTTCGGAATGAGAAAGCTCCTCATACAGCTCACGCCCGTCGGGAAAGCTTAGCTCAATCTCATCTTTATAGCCGCTGTAATCGCTGTCGCCGGTGTATGTATCCGCTCTGGCAAGCTTTGCGTGGAGAGTATTGGCTTCCGTAGCCGAATCAACATCCGTTCCTCCGTCGGGAAGTCCGGTATGATGCCCCGCTATGCAGTATTGCAGCATAGGAAGCAGGCTCTTTTCAACTATGCCCTCCGCTATTTTCCCAAGCTCAATTGCTCCACAAACGGAATGTTCATAGCGCTCATTAGTTTCACCGAAAAGCCTTCTCTGGAAAATTGCGGTGCATTTTCCTATATCGTGAAATTCTCCTGCGGCATAAGCCATTTTTTTCATAAGCCCGATTGAAAAGCCCTCGGCAAGCTCTGCAACGCCATTAAGGTGTTCCGATACGGTTTGCAGGCTGTCGCCTTCTTTGTGTGCATAGTACGCCATAGCACTCCTCCTTTTTTGACTGAAAATATGCCGGATTTACCCATAATTATATTATATCACAACAAGTGTGGCAAAATCTCAACAGTAAATGAGTGGAAATTTGTTGATATTTACCAATTCAATTATAAACTACGCCTGCTGCCTTGTCAATAATAAAGCTTCGTTTTTGCCGACCTGCCGCCTGTTTTTACCGCAAAATCCGACATATTTCGACAATATAGGATTTATACCATTTTCTGTGCTTTTTAACAAATATCTTCCGTCACATATTGCAATTTCAGCGCTCTTGCGGTATAATAAATGTAAATTAACCAAATTTTAGCACAGACTATTGCCTCAAATCCCCGCAAGTGAAACCTCGCCTGTAAGATAATTTTTAACATGAAAGGAAATCAATATGAAACTCAAACGAAAACTGCTGTTAATGTCAGCTGCTTTAGCCGTCCCTCTTTTGCTTTCAGGGTGCGTGAACAAAGCAAAAGCTGAACGGCTTCTGGCAAAAGCTCTGGAAGAAAGATACGGGGAAGAATTTGTTGTGTTAGACTCTATTGTCACAAGTGCTAATTGGCTTAACGCTGGTCCTTTGGAAGCGATATGCTGTCCTGTATCTGACAATAAATTGACTTTCCAGGCTTCTTATAGTATAAAAAGACAGCAATTCTATGGTGATGAGTATGCCGAGGCTATTGTAAGGGAAGAAGCGTATGCAGAAATGGAACAAATTCTATCCCAGCACTACACAGATTTCCTTCTTGAGGTTTCTGTATTTCCGCCTATGATTCAATATGACGAAAGAAATAATTATACCGATTTTACAAACATTGAAGATGTATCTATTACAAGTTATGAAGAAAAATACGGAGAAAAAACGGATATATCGTTTTATGTTTATTTCAACGAATCAGAGATAGAAAAATACGATGAGGTAAGCGAAATATTTCGTAGTTATTCAGAGAGATTTAATAACGCAGAAGTACTTTTCTGGTGCTATTACACAAATTCGGATACTATAGCAGAGCTTAGAACTAAAAATGAAAATGATATTTGGGATAATTTCCACTTTAGATTTGCAACAAAACGCTCAGAAGTTCCGGAATATCTCTACTCTTATAAAAATGGTGTATTCTATCTTAATT
>JBJERM010000018.1:0-2465 GCA_051882315.1 Ruminiclostridium sp. | reverse complement strand
AATATGGTATTATTTTTTTGTATAAATTAACATTTTCCCCGGCAAAAATTGTACATTTCAGCAATTAAGAGGTCGGCAGCATCGCCGCAGAAGCCACCGCAGTTCCCTTTTCCGCCGAAAGGGTAAAGCTTCCGCCGTACTTTGCGGTTATCTTTTCGATTATGTCCAGTCCGCTTCCATGGAATGAGCCGCTTTTCTTGGTGGTTTTCGGCTTTGCGCCCTGTTTTATCTCACGCTCGGAGGAGTTTTCGGCAGTAACAAAAACTACCCCGCTTTTTCTGCCTGCAATAAGCCGCACAAAGCCCTTTTCGCAGCCCGAAGCCTCCCTTATTGCGTTGTCCAGCAGGTTCGCAAAAAGTGAGCATATATCAATTTTATCAAAGGGAAAGCTTTCCCCGGCGTCAATTTCGGCGGAAAACTCAATCCCCAGCTGTCCCGCCTCCTGCTGCTTCTGCCAGATAACCGTATTTATAATTGGGTTGGCGCAGAACATAGGCACAGCGGTTTTTGCTGCTCTTTCCTTGATTTCGCTTATCATAGCCTCCCCGTCGCTGCGAGAGATGTCCTCATTAAGAAGAGACTCCGCTACTGCCACAATATTATTGATGTCGTGACGATATTCCCTTATCTCCGCAAATTTCTCCGTAAGGCTGTCGTAGTAGGCAAGCTGTGCTTCCATCTGCTTTTCTGCCTCGGAAAGCCGCTCCCTTGTTTCGTCAAGCTTTGCGCTGTCTTTCAGGGCGATGAACATTGTTATATCCGCAAAGACGGAGATTATTAATGCTATCCAGACAAAGGGACTGTCAAAAACCATGTAGTTCGGGTCGTTCCAGGCTTTATAGCTGCAGGCGATGATAAAGAAGAACTGCCCGAGAGGAAAAAGTATAAACAGATTTATACTTTTTACGGAAATTTTTCTGAATATTCTGCGCCAGATAAAGGCGAAAATAAACACAAAAACTATATTGAGTATAATCATGAACTGCTGAAGGAAAAACGTATGCCAGTCGGCAGGATTTGCAGAAATATCAACAAGAAAATCAACTGAGCTGAAATACCAGATAACAGTAGTCAGAACATCAGATAAAAACTGAGCTATAATATTACATATTCCCGCAAACAGGCAAAAGCCTTTCTTCTCCTTAAAGAACAGCAAGGAAATGACAATATATAGCGCAAGTGCGGTTGCGCCCTGAATAACAGTACCCCTTACTATCAGAAAAAGCCCTACTGTTACGATAGAAAGCGCTGCGGAAAGAAGGTGCCTGTTGATTTTCGGGGTAAGCATGGTACAGAGCGCCAGATAATACGCAAAGTTTATCCCGAAGTAATAAAATATGAAGTGAAATGCGGCTAAAATATCCTGCTCTGTCATATCAGACCTCCGGGGTTTTATTCACGTAAAAAACAATTATACTATAAAACAAGGTTGTTGTCGACAAAAAAGCTCCGCAGAAATTAATCTGCGGTGCGCCGTTTTGTATTTATTCTTTTTTTTCGCTTGCCGCCTTAATTGCCGCCTCCGACTCGCTTAAATCAATACCGCTTTTTGACAGCCTGATATTGATAACTATACCTATTATTATAGGCAGGTAGAATGTAAGGAAACGCCAGATAAAGGTTGAAAAGCCTGTATAATCTCCGAAAATTCCGCCGAAAAATGCGGCGTAGCTGCCCTCGGCAGCGCCCAGAGCGCCGGGAAGAGGCACAAAGGAGGAAATCATAAGTACAAACGCCTGACAGGCGATAATCGTAAAGAAATCCGTTTCGCTCATGCCAAAGCCACGGTAGATTATGTAGGTAATGCCGAAATAGAGAAGAAGCTGTACCGCCGTAACAAGGCACATTCTTAAAAGAAGAACTGGTCTGTGCTTTATAAACAGGAAGTTCTGATAGTACTGCTCAAGCTCCCCGTCGATATAAGCGGTTTTCTCCTCCGGGTTCTTTAATATCCTGAGCTTTCCGAGAAGCTTTATAATCCCGTGGGCAAGCTTTGTGGCGGGCTTTCTGAAAAATGCCAGCATAAGCAGCAGAAGAATAACCGCCGTATTTACGATAAAGCCGATTATAACAAGGAAGGTAAGCCCCTGGAGACTTCCGCCCATGAACATAGGCAGCTTGCACACAAGGAAAATAACCGAATAAATAGTGAGCATAAACTGATACACGATAAACCTGCTGAGCAGAGCGGTCATTGCCGAGCCTAAGGAAAGCCCCCGCTTTACAAAGGCATAAGCCTGCATTGGCTGTCCGCCGGAGGCGCAGGGAGTTATGCAGTTGAAGTACTGCCCTATCATAGCCACAAGAAAGGTTGTTCCGAACCTTGCGTTTTTATCAAGGCTCTTTACCGCAATGTGAAGTCCCCATGCCTCGCAGAACCAGTAGCCTGCCATAAAAAGTACCGCAATAATTAGATACAGGGGATTCATATTTTCAAGAGAGGTAAGAAGATTATCAACGCCGTC
>JBJERM010000017.1:0-2467 GCA_051882315.1 Ruminiclostridium sp. | reverse complement strand
CAAAGCAGTACATTTCCGATATTGATTTTTCGGAAACGGAAAGCAAAACAGCTTCCGCTTCTGCTGAGGAGCCTGCTGCAAGCGGCTTTGGAGCAGAAACGGGGGAAGCAGCACAGCAGTACGGTGCAGCGCAGAATATGCAGAACGCACAGACTGCACAAAATACACAAAACGCTCAGCAATATGCTGCGCCGCAGAATTACAATAAGGTTGGCTTTTCTCCAGACAGCGGGAAGGTTGTGGGCATTATCTGCGTTGACCTGTTTGTGTTCTCCTGGACGATACCGAGCCTGCTGGCGGTAATTCTTTCCTTCTACTCTGCGGTTGTGGCTTTCGGGGTTACGGGAATATCTATTATAGTTTTAGGTGCAGTATCTTCTTTCGTGGATATTACGGGCATTTTACATACGGGACTTGCGCCGATTTCCTGCGTGCTTCTCGGAATACTTATTTCAGCTCTCTGCGGTCTGCTGGTGCTGCTCTGCATACAGATAGGCAAGGGCTTCTGTGCAATCATAAGAAATATTATCAACTGGCATAGCAGAGTCTTTGTGGGCAGGAATGTTATAAATAAGAAGAATAAAAATGTAAATAAGGAGGCAGCAGTACAATGAAAAAGCTTTTTGTAGTATTTGTTGTAATTGCAATAGTGTCGGCTGTACTTTTCGCCTGCTCGATTGCAGCTTACGGGGTCAAGGACGGAAACTACGGCGTTTCGATAGGAATTGCACCCTTTGAGATTGACAGCAGGACGGGCTTTGGCTTCGGATTTGCTTCGGGGATAAGGTTTATTGACGGGGTTTCGCAAACCTCCTACTCTTTATCCTCCGATAAGGAATACAGCTATACTTTTAATGAAACTGTTGAAAATATTGATATTTCAGCCTTAAGCGGCGATACTGTCGTTACCTGTGGCAATACCGATAAGGTAACGGTTAAGTATTCGGCAGGAAACAGGGCGGGAAAAAGCCTTGTTGCGGAAGTAAAGGACGGCTGCCTTACGGTAAAGGAAACAGGAACATTTATTTTCAATCTGTTCAACTTCGGCGCTTCGGAGACTAAAATAGAGGTTATCCTGCCTGAAAAGATATACGACAGCATTTATATCAGAAGCACCTCGGGAAAAGTGACTGTTGATAAGGTTATAAGCGAAAGCTTCAAGTCGGATATAACCAGCGGAAGGGGCGATTACAGCATTTTCGCAAAGGAGATTGACGTTTATACAACCTCGGGAACGGTAAGTATAACAAACTGCACAAAGGAAAAGGCGGAAAGGATTTCGGTAAAGAGCCTTTCGGGCAGCCGCAGCATAAGCGGCTTTGAGGCTGAGGAGTTTATTTTCGACTCAACCAGCGGCGAGCTTACGGCTGAGGGAATTTCGGGAAAGGTTTCGGTTGACTCAACCAGCGGAAACGTATGGCTCAGCTATGCGGTATGGGACGGCGATCTTGATATTGATATGACCAGCGGAAATACGGAGGTTATTCTTCCGGAAGGCTCGGGAATTGATATTGATTTAGACTGTGCTTCGGGCAGCGTAAAGTCCGACCTTGACGGGCAGGCGGTTATCCTTGGCAATGGGGTTCTCGGAGAGAACTCAAGACTTACCACAGGCGGCGACAATGTGCACAGGGTAAGGGTAGATCTCACAAGCGGAAACGTAAATATTCATAATTAAGCAGAATAGCGGCGGGAGAAGTCCTGCCCTAAAATAAAGAAAGGTAAGGTAAATTTTATGGCATTTTGCAATCATTGTGGAAGGCAGCTTAATCCGGGCGAGAAATTCTGTCCGGGCTGCGGGGCGCCCGTAGGCGGCGAAGCTGCCCAGAGCTTCAGCACGGGTACAGACAGCAATCCCGGTGCAGGAAACAGCGGAAATACAGGATACAGCGGTGACAGAACCGCCCAGTACGACCCGCAGGATATTGAGGCAAACAAGGTGGTTTGCGGGATTTCCTATCTTGGAATACTGTTTTTCCTGCCGCTTATCGCCTGCCCCGATTCCCGTTTCGGTAAGTTCCACGCTAATCAGTCTTTGCTTGTGCTTATTCTTATGATAGCGGGAGGATTTATTGCAAATGTGGTTGGAATGGTCTGCGGCGCTTTCTGGGCAATTCCTGCTTTAGGCGCGATAATGAACGTAGTTTCGGGAGTTGTAAGTGCAGTTTGCGGAATTGTACCCTTTGCGGCGTTTATTTTCGGGCTTGTGAACGCTCTTTGCGGCAAGGCTGCGGAGCTTCCGATTATCGGCAAGATTAATCTGATTAATAAGTAAGATGTATGAGAAATCCGCCTGCTATGTTTTGTTGCAGGCGGATTTTTTAGTTGAATGAAACGGGTGGGGCTGAAGGCGGCGGAGCCGCCGCATTAGCGCTGAGCTTCGCTCAGCGCCCGCCGCGAAGCGGCGTTTTTGCCCGCTTTGCGGGCTGGAGGCGGCGGAGCCGCCCATTTGCGCTGAGCTTCGCTC
>JBJERM010000016.1:0-8358 GCA_051882315.1 Ruminiclostridium sp. | reverse complement strand
TAGAAAGCTTTTCGCTTGAATCTTTATTAATATCGGTAATAAAATAATTCTTTATACCGTTATCCATTGTAGCTGTGCCGTTGTATGAATCGCTTTCGGTTACAGCAAATCCGTCTATAACCCTGCCTATAATATGGTTAAAGTAAAGCATTAAGCGCTTACTGGAGCTGCTTTTAAAACCATCGCCTTCGGAAGCGGTGAATTCATTATACTTGTTGTCCGATATACCTGTTCTTGCAACACCATCCATATTTCTGAAAATAACCGAGCCGAATCTGAGAACGCCGATATAGCCGCCTGCCGCAAAATTACCGTAATAGCTGCCGCCGGAAACATATAAATCAGCGGTATTTGCGTAGGTAACGCTTACTCTGTCGATAATATTATCGCCGCCGGTTACTATGCCGATAAAGCCGCTGTAAAACCTTGTGCTTCCGCCGTCACCCGCATACTTTGAGTTGCCGTCACAGCTTTTGTCAAAGCTGCTGAAATCGGCTGAAATATAGATATTAAGGTCCTTGATAACCGAACCCTGACTGTTGTAGATAAAGGGACTGAAATTCGTTATTCCAATTGTGGGATAACGGCTTTCTTCAGAATTGTATTTTCCGCAGATTACACCCTTGAAAGGAGTATCCTTTCCTATGCCGGAAAAGCTGTTCGGCAGGGTAATATCGTTTGGAATCTGATAATAAGCGGTTGCAAGAGAAGCACAGATGTCTGCAATCGCTATCGTTGCTTTACCCTCGATAATATTTCCGTCATTATCAACAGGATAGAATATATCTTCATCCTTGACGTACTGATACCTTGTATGCTCATCGCACCACGACTTATAATTATCCTTGGAATAATAGTTAATAACTAACCCGTCGTCCGGCACAGGATTCGCCGCAAGAAGATTTGCCAGAAGAACAAGCTGCTTTGCGCTTGTGATAACGTAAGGGTCGTTATAGGTTCCGCAGCCCACATCAAGGTTAGTGTCGCTCTTGTAGTTCACCTTAATCTCGTGATAGTGTATGCTTCCCGAATCAGTTATATTGCTTGCCGTATAGACGTAGGGCAGGAAGCGGGTTACATTGGTTCCGAAATCGTAATCTCCGTCTGAACTGTTCGGCTCCTCGGGATTGGTATAGTAACCGGAGTCGATATACTGGCGCTGTAAGCTTATCGTTTCATTTGTTTCCTCATTTACAATCTCAGCATATTCCTTTGTGCCGGAAATTTCTATACCATAGGTAACGTGATGAAGAGGGGTATCGTCGGCATTCCAGTCCTCTCCGTACTTGAAGTTATATACTGCGGAGCAGCTGCTTCCGTCGGGGTATTTAAAGCTGTTCAAGAGGGTTGCTCTGCTGAAAATTGAATGAGAGGTGCCGTAGGCGGTAGTAAGAGCGTCATTGGTGTCAGCATTGTCAAACGCTGCACCCGACTTTCTTCCGTCAAGAATAAGCCCGTCGAATTTAAGGCTTATATTATCCGCAGTATCTCCGCCAACATCCCCGATAAGGCTTGAAGCGGCGGTGTCAATACCGTTGTAGCTGTTCTCTGTGGTTTTAACGCCGTTTACTGTGATTTTAGCGTTTGTTTCTATTTTATTTATGAGCAGCGGTGCGCAGCCGCTTGTATCGGTTACGCTTATGCCGTTAAGTACAATATCCTTTAAGGTTATTTCTGAAATCGAGTCTGGACCTGTTCCCGCAACAGTTCCGCAGACAAGCGCACCCGAACCGCCGTAATTGCCTACTGTTCCCTTGAAAGTGGCGCCTGTTACGGTAAGACCTGCGCTGACATTTTTGAAAAGACCGCAGTGCATAAGGTAGTGCTGGGAATTGCTGTCCAAGGTTGAACGAGACTTTTCGTCGGTATTGCCCTTATCATTCGCCACACTCTCGCTGCCCTCAATACCGCTGTTATTGAAAGCAAAGGTACAGCCGTCCTCTATGGTAATAGTCGAGGCAAGGTCAGCGGGATAGTAGGAATAGCCCGTCATATCATAGTCGCCTTCTGTAATTGTATCGGTTATCGAGCTTGTAAAATACTGCTTTAAATTTGAATAGGCATAGGTATTAACGCTCCAGAGCATAAGATTATCCGCCGGAGATTTGCTTTCCTTATTTCTGATAACGTCAAGATTATAGTAATACCTTGTGTAGGGGTTGAAGATAGCCCTGCCCGTCTGATTCTGGTAGGTGTTGCAGTTTTCCTCGTCCATAATTAAAGAGTCGCCGCTTGTGTGGATTGAAACAACCGAGCAGTTTCCTGCCGCTGCAAAAACATCGTAGTTTTCCGTACAGGTTGCCACCAGCTCGTCAAAAACAGCACCGGCGTTGAGGTTGCTCAGGTCGGCGGAGCTTATTGTATATGCGTCCTTGTTCTGAAGCTCAAGATAAAGTCCGTAGGTTTTGCTGTTATCTGTGTGTATGCTCTTGTTTACCAGCATACCGAAGGATTTAGCAGTACTTCCGCTTACCGTTATGCCGTTAATATCAATATCGTAAACCTGCCAATAGCCTGTTGCCGCAGTGCAGAGTCCTGCCATAAGTACGGATTTATTATTATCGCTATTATTTTTTACGCTGCAATTATTTACAGTAATACCGTTGATGATATTGCTTCCATCATCGGCTCCTATAGTAACCAAAGCGTTGTTCCAGGTTTCACCCAGCAGCGCTCCGACTTCATAATTATCTGCTGTGCCCGAGGTTACGGAAGCTCCGTCAAAGGTAATGTTTTTCAATGCTATGGTTCTTTCTTTTGCATCAACAACGGTTCCATAATTACCTATATTCGCAATAAGTCCGCCTGTTCTGTTTGCAGAATCGTTGCTTGTATCAGTAATTTCTGACTCTACCGTAACTGTGTCAAAGGAAAGAGCGAATTGACTGATTGGGGCAACATCTCCGATAGCGCCGCCGATAAGATAGGATTTACCTCCGTTGTTCGTAATTTTGCTGCTTACTGTGCAGTTTTCAACGCTTACATTCAGATTTCCGGCTTCGTTCTCTGTTCTTGATATAAGTCCTGCCACAAAGGTCAGATTATTGCCGTTGCTTCCGTATGTTGTAATTCCCGCCGAAACATTAACGCTATTAAGGCTTATTGAATTTTTGGCATGGGAAGCGCAAACTCCTCCGACATGCAAATAGTTGCCTGCGTCAATAGCCTTTATATAAATGCTTCCGTCGATTGTCAGATTTTTTATTACAGTCGTAGTTGAATTATCCCCTGTCTTTGCAAACAAAGCGTTATAACGGTGGCGGTGAATAGCACCGCTTCCGTTTTCCTCTGCTGTTGCGCCAACTAAAGCATCATTGATTTTCCTGTAACCATAGATTTCGCCTATGGCAAGAGTAATTTTATGTCCGCCGCCGTCAAAAGTGCCGCAGAAATTGCTGTTTGTTCCGTTGTCACGGGTAAGACCTGTAATTCCCGTTCCTGTAAGGTCAATATCGGTATTAAGAGTAATGGTTGAGCGTAAAAGCGCAGAGCTGCCCGCCGAGCTGCTGCCAAAAAGCAAAGCTCCGCTGTCTGAGCCTGTTGTATTAAGCTGAATATTAAGAGCAAGTATTGCAAAATCCGCAAGGCTGCCTATTGTTGGATTTGCAGAAACAGGCTTTACCGTAACGGTATGCTCTATTGTACCGAGGTTAAGCACGCTGTCCTCGGTAAAGGTGCTGCTGTTAAAGCGAATAACCTCTCCCCATGTTCCTATATCGTCGGAAGAAACAGCTTCCCCTCTTACAAGAGTCCAGCCATCAGCTGCGTAAACAAGCGCCTGTCCCCGATTGCCCACTATCTGACCGCAGTTAGCTGCGCTTTTCGCCTTTGTGCCGCTTAAATCGGTAGTTCCACTAAGGCGCAGTACTCCCCCGCTCAGCCCGCCGACAACGCCGCCGCCCATCATGCCGTTGGTATTTTTTCCTGCGGTTACGGTTATATCCGTGGCGTCGATAAAGCCGCCGCTGCTGCTTCCAACAATTCCACCAAAATTGTTGTTGGTTACATTACTGTCGCAGCCCGTTACTGCTGCGCTTACAGTATCAAGCTTAACGTAGGAAGCCCCGCTGACAACACCGATAACTCCGCCGTAATTATCTGCTGTCACGGTTTTGCTGAGCGTAACATTAGTATTATCTATAATAAGGGCATTTGCCGCTGATTCTGCTGAGTATTCTCCGATAATTCCGCCCGTATTTGTGTTTCCTGACACGGAAGCCGTTCTTGCGGCAGTCACTTCTGCCCTCGAAATTGTAAGAGTGCCTCTGTTTTCAAGCTTTCCGATAAAGCCTCCGGCAGCACCGCCTTTGAGGGTAGCTGTATTTACCTCTACGTCGGTAAAGCTCTTGTCTGAAAGGGTGTTGAGGTAGCCGCCGAATACGCCTCCGGAGCCGTTAGTGCCGCTAACAACGGCGCTTACCTTATTTCCGCCGAAATTAAGGCTGCCGATGTCCTTTGCATAACCAACAAGACCGCCTGCATAATTGCCTGCGGAAACAGTGCCTGTTATATTTACTTCGCTGTTCAAGGTAAGGCTTGCGCCCTCGCCCATTTCTCCCACAAGTCCGCCTGCGCTGCCGCCGGAGGAGGTAACGGAAAAGGCTGTATTTGTACCCGAAAGGCTTACGGTAAGAGAAGAGCCCTCGCCCATGCTTCCTGCTGCAAGACCTGCGCCGCCCACGCTTACAACATTAGCGCAATTGCTTGCCGAAACAGCATTATTTACTATATTAAGACTTACATCGGCATTATCGTCAATAGTTCCGATTACTCCCGGAAAATCAAAGACATTGGCTGTACCGTTGTCGATATAGGGGGAAACGGTTATGCTCCAGACCGGCGGGTTGTCGCTTTCTGTGCCGTCGTCCATAACACAATCCGCAAAAAGAGCTGCGCCCGAGTTGGTGTTTCTTCTGATTTCGATTGTTGCCTCCGTGCCATCGTCTTTGGTTATCTTCACCGAATCGTTTATGTAGGCGAAAAGGGGCTTATCAAGGGTGAAAGCATACGTTGATAAGTCCATGGTCAATTTTCCGTTAAATGGATATTCTTCTTTTCCGATGCTTATAAATCCGTCCAGAACATCCAGAGCGCCGTTCGTAACGGCAAAAACAAGCTCGTAATCCTGATATACGTCCGGAGCAACATCATAACATTCCGAGAAAAGTATAAGTTTTTCGGCAGAGTCGATTGTAAAGGGGCTTGTAAGCGGTTCTTCGTTCGCCAGCAAGGCAATTTTCTCTACTCCTGAATCCTCCTCATCGGCTGTATCGCTGTCGGTATTTTCTGTATTCTCTGTATTTTCTGTGTTTTCAGTATTCTCTGTATTTTCTGTGTTTTCTGTACTTTCGGTGCCGCCATTTCCGCTGTCTGTTCCGGCTGTATCGGTGCTGCTTGTACTGCCGGTATCAGCATCCTCAGCCGCCGCTCGCATTACTGCAAAAAGATAGTCATTATTTAAGGGCGCAGCAGCCACAGCCGCAATAACAAGAGCCATTGCAGAGGACAAAAGCTTTATAAGTCTTTTTTTAATTTCCTTATTTCTTCTCATGACTGTTTTCTCCGTAAGGGTAAGGCGCTTTTTGGTGTCCAGTACGCCATTACTCCGCCGTAAAGCTTATTGAAACATAGCCGCTGACAATTTCAATACTGCTGTAATCTCCGTTTTCGGTTTTGTAGAACTGAATATCGTAGCGGTTCTTTATATCGGAATCTACGTCCATTGTAAAGCTTCCGTTGTTTGCGGTTATATTGTTATTTTCAAGAAAAATCCTGCTTATTTCGAGATTAGCTTCGTCCCATGTAAGGGTTATTGTTCCCTTGCCCTGCCCCGAAAGGATATAGTTGAAACCGTCATAGTTCTCTGTGGTGCTTTCAGCAAAGCGACCCGTCCAGGTGGTTGCTGTTTCGCTTTTATTCGTAAAGGAGAAAAGCCTGCCAAGCTTGAAATTGCCCGTATATCTATATGACTCGCTGTCCGGTTCGGCAACAGCCTCTATTTTTACCTTGTCCACAAAGCTTGCCGGTACGGTAACTGCGTATGTGTTTACGCTTTTTTTACTGCCCTTAAGGGTCTGACCGGTAATATTGCATACTCCGTCTGTGAAAGAGTAGGAATTGCCGCCGCTTGTAACCGTAAGACCTGTTAAGTCAACGTCGTCTGCATTTACAAGAGTAAGTGTAAAGTTATAATTTATATCGTTATCGTTGAATTTCGAGGGATTGTTGTGAACGTAGTTGCAGATGTCAATACTGAAAGTAACTGTGGGGGCGTTTTCGGGAAAAACGATATTTTTAACCGAGTAGGAGCTTTCGCCGCTTGCAGTAAGATTAAGGTAATTCGAGGAAAAGGGAGTTCCATTTAAGCCCTGGGTTGAAACTACCCGCTTAACGCTGTTAAGGTTTGTATATGCCGCATAGGAAACAAACCCAAGCAGCAGGGCTGACAGGACGATAATCAGAAATACTGCCCATACATTTATTCTTTTTTTATTTCCGATTTTCATTTAATCACCGCTTTTTTGCTTATATGCTTAAGACATTCCCGCTGTTATATACACCATATCCGTTTCCTTATTGTTCTTTACCTCGGCAGTCCAGCTTACTCTCAGTATGTAGTAATCCACGAAGCCCGAGCCAACCGTATTTGCGGGAGGGATTATATCCGACTGCCAGTAAAGTGGCTCGGCGTTTTTCTGGACATACTCCTTTTGGTATGCACCGTAGCTTTCTTCGTGATAGGCGTCGCCGGCTATTAAGGTAACAGGGTCCCTGTTTATATATGCTCCGCCCAGCTGGTCGCCCTTTGTGTAGTAATGAGAACCGCCGTTCTGGTCGGTATATAGCACGGCAACGTTATTTTCATCGCCGTTATCCTCCGATTTGTATATTTCATAGGTAAACCCGATATTTGTGGTATGGGCAAGCTGGATTTTATAATTTCCCGCTGTTGTATCGGAAAAAACGCAGAACACAAAATCCTTATATGTTCCCGTATCAACGTCAATTCCGCCCATATCAATATACATCGAGTCCTCTTTCGCGCCTGCACCGATAGATAAGGCGGTAGGCGCGTTTATTTTCGTTATTGTGTCAAGCCTGCGCTGATTTGTAAACCAGGCGTACACCGTAACCGACAGCGCAGCAACAGCGGCAATAGCTGCCGCTCCGATTATAACGGGCTTTCTGTAAGCCCCGATTTTATTTCTTTTGTTCATTTTACCGTCCGTTAAGAGTTATCCGCCTTGGCTACATCCGCCGACAGCTGTAATTCTACATATCCCACATTTGTTCCTATAAGCTGGTCAGCCTCATTCCATTTTGCGTTAATAAGATTGTAGTAATCGGAATCAAAGCCCACAGAAGCTGAACCGTTCATCATATTAGTTACCATTTCATAGGTTATATCGCTTGTATTTCCGCTTACTGCAAAAAATTGGGACAGATTATCGGCAGTAATCAGTGAAGCACCGTTTTCAAGAATACGCTCATAGCCCTTTGCCTTTAAAAGGCTGTCGTTTTCGGGGAGAATTATCTGGTCGGCGAACAGAGGCCACACCCAGTAGAACTCCACCTTATAGGCTGTATTTATAACTGCGTTTATCTGCTCAAATCCAAAGCCCTCTTCGGTTATCTGCTCCGAGTAAATCCCCGTTTCAGCATTATAATTCCTGAAAAACAGGATATGCCCCTTTACAAGCTCTGTTACCGCTTCGGTTTTGGGTATTATGCAGTCTGTATTATCCTCGTTTTCCTCTGCGTATTTGTTATAAAGAACAGTATCGAGGTTAAAGGTAAGCTTTAAATCCCCGTCATTCTTTGCAATTACATAAAAGGTAAGCTTTCCCGAGCTTCCCGGCTGTATTCCCTCGTCTGTAAGGTTGCCGAAATTGCCGTTTTCGCTCATTCGCCATTTTATTTCCGGCTTTCCCTCTCCCGTAGCTGTAAGGGTAATAGAATTTCTGTCCTCGTCCTTTATGTCAGAAGTGGTGTAGCCCTCGTTTACCGAAAGATAGGAGTCGAAATAGCCCGCCCTGTCCATAGCGCCCAGCTCAAAGACATTATCCGACGCCGTAAGCCCCATTGAGTTTCCCTCAACGGTTTTGTTATTCGTAAACCAGCCAAGGGAAACCGCGGAAACAAGCAGCAGTATAAGTGCGCCTGCCGTGCAGAGCATTGAAATTACCAGTTTGTTTCCCGATTTATGTTCCACGGGCAGCGCCTCCTTTGCTTTCAGTCTGTCGATAAGCCGCCATCTGCGTCGTCACCCGCATAACGGCAGGCACAAAGCCTAGCCGTTATGCGGCTTCCTAGCATCTGACGGCTTCTCGACAGCCTGAAAATTGACTTTTTCTACAA
>JBJERM010000015.1:0-2469 GCA_051882315.1 Ruminiclostridium sp. | reverse complement strand
AAACGTAACGGAATTTACGGTTGGTCAGAGGGTTTATCCTTATCCCCTCTATGCCAAGGGCGACACAAGAAAAGCAGGAATCATCGGCGGCTTTTCCGAATTTATTCTTATTCCCAATGCAAAGCTGAACCATTCTCTTTATTTTGTCCCGGAACAAATCAGCGATAAAACAGCAAGCCTTATTGAGCCTTTCACAGTCGGCTGCCGTGCTGCCCGCAGGTCGCTGCCTAAGAAGGGCGAAAATGCAATAGTGTTTGGCTGCGGAACTATCGGACTTGCAGCTGCTATTGCATTAAAATGGTTTGGCTGTGAGAAAGTAATGATATGCGACCTGTCGGAGTTCCGTCTGAATATCGCTAAGGAGCTGGGTTTTGAAATATGCAGCATATCCGGTCAGGATTTTTACGAAAGGTCTGTCGGATATTTTGGCGGGGCGTATGGATTAAGCGGCACGGCTCCCGACGCCGATATTTTTATTGACGCTGCGGGACACGAATCCGTCCTCGATTTATATATGAAGCACGGAAAAATTGAATCACGCTTCGTATCCGTAGCGGTGAATAATGCAATCAGAAATCTCGACCTGCTTCACTTGACTTATGCACAAAAAAGCATTATCGGTTCCGGCGGCTATATGCCTGAGGACGTGCGGGATGTGCTGGCAATTATGGAAAGCGGAATATGGGATATTGAGAAAATTATTACCCACGAATATCCTCATTCAGAGCTTGAAAAAGCTATCCGAAAAGCGTCTGAAACTAATGAAGCATTGAATGTGTCAATATATTTCAATGAAGGAAATTGACAATGTTTAAGATATTAGTAGCGGAAGATGAAAGGAATCTAAGGAATATTCTCTGCTCCACATTGAATAAGGAGGGTTACTCGGTTGTTACTTACGAAAACGGGCAGACCGCATTCGACCAATTCTGTGAAGAGAAATTCGACCTTGTAATAACCGATGTGATGATGCCTGTAATGGACGGTAACGAGCTGACGGCGAAAATCCGTTCAATCTCACCGGATACCCCGATTTTAATGCTTACGGCGCTTGATGCTATTGACGATAAGGAACGAGGTTTTGTTGCAGGCGCCGACGACTACCTTACAAAACCTTTTGCGCTGAAGGAATTGCTGCTGAGAATAAAGGCGCTGCTTCGCAGATACGGCGAGGTGTGTGAAAATAAGATAGTGCTGCCTCATACGGAGCTGAACTATAACACAAATACTGCAATTATCAACGGTGTTACGGTAGAACTGACCAAAAAAGAATTTCTCCTTCTGTTCAAGCTGCTTTCGTATCCCAATACGATTTTCTCGAGAGAGCAGCTGATGGACGACATCTGGGGCTTTGACAGCGAAAGCAGCGACCGTACTGTTGACACGCATATAAGATGGCTTCGTGATAAAACTGAAAATGATGATTTTAAAATTGTAACAGTCAGAGGCCTTGGATATAAGGCGGTATTGCTATGAAAAAGGAGAAAAACAAGAAAAGCCGATTATCAAGGAAATTGCTTCTTGCTTTTTTAGGTGCAATGGTTGCTATCGTGATGGCGGTCATGCTTATTGGAACAATTATTCTTATGCCTTTTGAAGATAATGCAAGGACGCAGTTTTTATATGTCGGTCAGGCTGTTATATGGGCTTTACTTGTTATAGCATTTATATATATCATTGACAGAATGATTGTCAAAAGGATTCAGAAGCTGAACGACGCAATGAAAGAAGTAGCAAAAGGCGATTACGAAATTACCGTTTCCGTGGAAAACAATGATGAGCTTTCGGAGCTGACCGACAGCTTCAACAAAATGACTGCCGAGCTTAAATCAAACGCCTTTTTAAGCAGGGATTTCACACGCTATGTATCACACGAATTTAAAACTCCACTGAGCGTAATACGCAGTCACGCCGAGGCGGCACAGCTTGCCGATACAATGGACGAAGCTAACGAATATATGGAAATTGTTATCGCTGAAACCGATAGACTGGCGGCAATCTCAAAAAATATTCTGGAGCTTTGTCATCTGGACAGCACAACAATCATATCTAAGAATGATACATTCTTCCCCTCCTCCCAGATACGCTCGATTCTTTTGGCAGCGCAATTTCAATGGGAAGAAAAAAATATATCCATTGAGCCTGAGCTTGACGAATTTTCATTCAAAAGCAACGAGAGTCTGCTTTTCCGGGTCTGGGAAAATCTTATAGGAAATGCAATCAAATTTACCGAAGAAAATGGCAGTATCGCTATAACTCTGAAAAAGCAGGATAACGGACTTTTCTTCTCAATAACCGATAGCGGAATCGGCATAGCAGATGAAGATAAGGATAAGATTTTCAATCCCTTTTTCACCGGTGACAAATCCCACAATAAAGAAGGAAGCGGTCTCGGGCTGCCGCTGACAAAGAATATCGTTGAAAAGCTTGGCGGAGAAATATCATTTTCAAGCGAGCTGAATAAAGGCT
>JBJERM010000014.1:1506-8376 GCA_051882315.1 Ruminiclostridium sp. | reverse complement strand
CCATAAGCTCCTCACTTATGTGGGCGTCGTAGTTTGCACATAAAAGATTATAGACGTCTTTCCATTTACGCTGTGAAATCAAGGAGGCAAGCTCAATTACTTCCCTTCCTACGGACAACCCTTCAGGATAAGCCCAGGGAGTAAGGTAAACCGGCATCGCCGCTGAAAGATTTGCAAGGAAAGCGACGTTCATACTGCTTCTGTGCAGGATTATTACAGTCAGCTTTCTCTCGGTACTCACTAATACAACGCCTGTTTCCCCTGCGGAAGCAATATAATTTTCTACGGCTTCCAGTCTTTTGAACCCCTCGAAGCCTCCGTTTGTGAACTGAGCCCATTCCTCTTCGTTTACGCAAAGGTTAATAACAGAGCATTTATACTCACCTAAGTCTCTGAGATCTGCTCTTGCATTACCGACGTTTGTGTAGGACTGGTAAATCCAGTGCAGAGGCTTATTGTTTTTCAATTCCTCTGTCTTGCTGTAGATGTAATAGTAGACATTTGCAAACACCGTTATCTGGGAAGAACTGCAATCGGTAAGGCGGGTGGAGTACTTCTGCTCAAACAGACTGCTTAACGATATAGCCATTTTTCTTAATTCCTTTCATAGATTTTACGGTTTCCCGTATGGGGCGGTGTACTCACCGCCGGGAGCGTTGGAGTTACCAACGATTAGCCTGAAACAACCTTGTCGCCTGCATTGTCGAGCTTAGCCACGCTTGTAAGGTAGCACTTCTCGGTAACGCCGAAGTCTGCAAAGGTCTTATTAATCTCTCCTGACGAGAGCATAGCGCCGTCAATTGCAAGAGGTCTGCTGGAGTAGTCGATTCCTTCTTCTTCGAGGAAGGACTTAACGGTTGTGTTTTCGCTTACAATCTTCTCGGATGCGTTGATGTTGTCTCTGTAGATTACCTTAATCATAATTTTTAATTCCTTTCTTATCGGTTGGTTGTTGTTGATTTTTAGGGGGCTTTCGCCCCCTGTCATGTTGGCGTATCTTGCAAGTTACGTCTCGGATTAGGAAACTGTGATTGCTCCCACGAACTCCTGCTCAGCAGCGATGATAGCTGTGATGTTGTCGGAAACAGCCTTCTCAATCTTCTCGATGTACGGGAGCGCTGCGGCTACCTTATCGTAAACAAAAGCCTTTGCCTCGTCGGTTGTAATGCCTGCGGGAAGCTGAATTGTTACGCCAAGCTTACCGTTTACACCCTCCACAAACTCAGCGCCGTACTTGCTGATTGAGCCTGCTCCTGTCTTAGCAGTCATAGCCTTGAATACCTCGGTCTTGTCTTCCTTGACGGTGAGAAGCTCGGGCATACGCTTCGCTACCTGTGCGAACTGCTCCGCTGTGATTGTTGTTGTGACTACTGCCACGTTTCCGGTGATTGTTGTCTTCATAGACATTCCTCCTGTAAAATATAATTTATTTACGGGTTTCCCCGTTGGGGCGGTGTACTCACCGCCGGGAGGTTAGCAAAGCTAACGGTGAGGGGATTTCTTTCGGCGAAATTTCTTCTGCAAGGTCGGGGTAGTTTACTACCGGCAGGTCTGTATGCATGTTCGTTCCACTGAAGGTTATCTTGTTCCCGCCGAGAAAGTCTGGATTTGTGTAGTAAAATGTCGGCGGAGAATTTGAGGGGAAAAAACTTATCGGGTCTTCGCCGCCAACCCAACGCATTCCCTTTCCGGAAATGTAGGTCTGGAAGGCTTTCTGTTCCACTTCTGTGGAGCAGAGTACGGTGCATTTTCTTGCGAGGAAATCTTCAAACAGGCTCATTGGGCACCTCCTTGGGTCAGTAGGGTTACGGGAGATGGAATTTCTCTGTAACTCTGTTCTTCGTCAATGTCGGAATAGTCAATTACACTAAGCCCGTTTTGTGCCGCCCAATCATTGGAGGTTTTATATAATTTCCCACGTCTATACCCCAAATCAGGGGGCGGTATAACAAGTAGAACACATCCGTAATCATACGGAATGCTATTGCTCGCTCTACAACCTGATGCCCAACGTACCTCTGCACCGTCAAGCATAAATATAAAATTCCTGAGTTCGTCGTCGGTGCGACAGGACACAACAATTTTACTGTCCAGAAAATCTTTAAATAGACTCATAGATTTCTCTCCTGATTTCTGTCTGTTTCTCCTTGCTAAGGCAGGACAGGTACTTCCCTACACAATCGACAAACTCCTTTGTCTTATCCCTGATTCCCTCTATGATGAACTTCTCCTTTATCTTTTCGGCATACTCGTTCATCGGGCGTTCCTCGTACTGCTCGCCGAAAAATCTTTTGGTGATTTTGCCTAAGTCGAAACCGTCTTTTATACTCTCTGTATAAAGTTCTTCGACAGGATACTTTCCTTTGAGAACGCTTACCTCAGGAAAGTCGCAGACGTTGGAGAGCTGGATTTCAATATCCAGTTCCTCGCAGTATTTAAGAACCATAGACTCTTTACGCAGGAAGTCTCCGTGTTTGGCAAGCAGCTGTTCCACTGTTGCTCCGAACATATTGTCATATACAAGCATTTTTGCATTTCTCCTTTCTCCACCTTTCCAGCTCGCCGTATGTTGCGAACTCGGGAACTTTTATTCTTGATAAACCGAAGTCGTTCAACAGGTCGTAGGTTTCTACGATGTCTTCTTCGGTGGGCGGCGACTTCCAACGGCTTTCGGAAACGTTTATCAGCCAGCTTCTTACGCCGATTTTTTTAGGAACGGGACGAGACAGTTTCTTTCTACCCATTGAAAAAGCCTCCTTCGTAAAAGGATTTCATACAAACAGGCTGTTCCGTGACGGGAATAAACATTGTATCCGTCCAGAACCACTGTCCGAAGTCTTCGTTGATGTTATATAATCCCTCGGACGTAATACGGGATATTGTTACCTGCTTTCCTCTGCGCTGTGCCATTGAGGGGGTGACGTGTGTGCCTTCCCAGCTTCCGTCAGCCATAGGATAGCAGAGGTGTTCGGATAAGTCTTCCCGAACCATAACTATATCCCCGGGCTTATACTTAGCCACGATTATCACCTCCTGCAAAATCGTAAAAAGACATTAAGGATACGGCAGGGTCTTCGGCTAAGCCCGCAAACATTTCGTCTGTCCATATCCACTCATCATCATCATCATCGGCAAGCTCTTCAATATGATAACCGAAGTCATAAGCCTCTGAGATTGTTACAACCTTTCCTGCGTATTCAAGCATTTCTTCGCTTACATAATCGTATTCGCTTTTATCGGACATATAATATTCGTCCTCTAAGTTTAAATCCGGCTTTACAAGAACTTTGTCACCCGCCTTGTACAGCATTAATCCTCCCTCGCTTCCTTAACAGCGTCCTTTATCCAGATGACTATGTAGTAGATTCCTACAAGGACAAGAGGGAGGATAGACAAGCCGTTTATCTTTGTTCCGTTGTGTACTGCCACGAGAAAACCGCAGCCGCCTGCTATTATGCAAGCGGCTATCAGTACGATATAAAGGCTCCAGCGAATGAGAAAATTCTTAATGCGTTTCATAAAATCTTTCCTTTCCTTTTGGTTTATTGGTTGGCGTGACAGGATTCGAACCTGCGGATAGCGGAGTCAAAGTCCGGGGTGTTACCGCTTCACCACACGCCAGTATTGCAGGAAGTTCCGGGAGTTGAACCCGGATAAGTGCCGACCACACTTCTATAAAAGTTGCTCCTGTATATCCGAGTACAGCTGCCTTACTGCAGTAAAGCTGAGCAGCTTTATTTTTTCTGAGCTCCTGTAATAAGCAAGCTTCCGTTCAGAGAATCCCTTGAACAACCTGAATGACAGCCTTGGGTTTGTCCCACCCCGTTGACGGTTTCCTGAGCGCGGAAATATCCGCCAGCCCTTCCCGTCTGCTGCTCTCGGTCGCAGCATCGTGTGCAGAGCGCGCCCTACATTAGTCGCTCCTCGTCACTAATTTTGCACACACGTTCGACTGTCAAAAAAATATAATTCCATTATTGTCTGATACTACATAAATCCGCTTGTATAGATGTACCTGCACCTCCTCAGAGTTTTAAAATTGGTGTTTTAAGACACCTTTGTATCAAGCCCGGTGCGGTTCCACGCTTTAAGCGATACACACACGCTTGCTCCGCTGCCGTTAGACAAGACGATAAAACGTCCTAATACACGACGCGTGAGCTGGGCGGGCTTGGTTACTCCCAAAGTTTTTCTGATTGACATAGTTCTTCTTCCCTTTCTTTTGTCTGTATATATTTGCTCTTGTTGGTTCGGCTTTTGCCTATCCGCCCCGCACCGCGTGGAGGTAAGAGCCTGCGGGGTTAGTACGCCGGATTTCTCCGACGTACCTTTGCCAAAAGGGGAAAGAGGAGGGGATGTTTATGGCGGGTTTAATCGCCACGAGGAAGCCGCCTTGCGGGGTTTGTCCTGCTTAGAGAGGAGGTACTCCGACAGACATTTTCAGAGTAAACAGAAACATTTTCTGCAAAGCGACTTGCTCGTGACGACTAAAGCTCCGGCTATAAACTTACTGCAAAACATTCCTCGTTCTCCAGATAGGTTATCTTGGCGTTGGGTTCGTAACGGAAAACGTCCGCTACCTGTTCAAAGTTGAAAATGTAGGCGGTTAGACCCTTGCGGATTAAGTCCAAGGTGTCGTTTACGAGCTGGACGTAGTACTCATAGAGAGTTGTCTGGGCGACTACGCCGTGAGCCTTCCGGAAGTATATCTTCGGCATCTTCCGAGTGGGAGCGGGCTTGGTTGTGGAGCGGATATATTCTATGCGTTCGGTTGTGCTCATTTTTATACCTCATCTATTTCGTTCCAAATTTCTTTGATAGTGTTCTTCAGAATGTCGGGTATCTGGATTGTGGGCTTAGGAAAAACGTCACTGTAACTCACAACATTTTTTCCGTGTATCATCTCGTATTTGGCTCTGGTGGTGTATAACAAGCGTATCAAACCTCCGTCGTCGCTTTGGTGCGCACCGATTCGGTATGCATCGTGTGGGTATGTGGATATGTATTTTGCCGTGCTTTCTCCGCTTGCCCACAATACACCTTTTTCAGCTAAGGTTTCCTGAAACGTAATCTTTTCCTCTATGGTATCGCAGCGTATGACGATTTCGCCATTGAGAAAATCTTCTAAAGCTTTTGGCTCAGGCATTGAAATTCCTCCCTTTGGCAATGGGAGCACCCCCGCTATTGCAGGGGCGTTCCGCTGTGCGTGGTGTGGTTGTGGTTACTTGGTGGTGGGCTTGCTTGTTCTTGACTTGCTTGTTCCGGACTTGCCTGTTCTTGACTTACCTGTTGCGGTTTTTTCGGTAGCGGGCTTTTCTGCCGCGGGTTCCTTGTCCTTGCCAATTGCCTCTGCAAACATATTTCCTTCCGCAGGGGCGGGGGTTTCTTCGGCGGTGGGGAGTCCGAAGATTTTCGGAGGAGTATTTCTGTCCTCGCCGTTCTTGTACTGCTTATAATCCACGCTGTAGATGGTGTTTCCGTTGGTTATAAGCACATTATTGATAAAGTCGTAGAAAACTTCCTCTATCTGCTTGGGAGGGAGCACCTTCAATGAGTTGGTCTCTTTGGCGTTGCGCTGTGCGGTTGCCTGCTTGATAAAGTTCCAGTCCTTATTGTTCGCCTTGTATGAGCAAACGTCCAGACTGTCGATTGCCGCCTGTAACGCCTTTACCTTCTGGCGGTTGGATGTGGGGTCAGCTTCCCCGCTCTCATATCTCCTCTTGGCTTCCCTGTCCAGCTTGTACGACTTGCATACAATGTCGATGTTCTTGTCCTCAATGTCGGTTGCAAGATCAAGCGTTAGGAACAAGCCCAACAGGTGAACGTCGGCTGTAAACTTCGTGCTTATGTCGTATTTCTCCAGTATCTTGGTGATGTTGAAGCGGGTCTGCTTGCTCTTTTTCTCCAGACAGCCGGTCTTCTGCACTGTCTTTACGTCGTATGCACTGAAGAAGCGGGCTTTGAGCAGTACGGTCTTAGCCGTCTTGTCGTCGATTATTCCTTCCTTGTTCGCTAAGGGGTTGAGCAAATCGGCTACAGCGACGGTCTCGCAGAGTGCGCTCAGTTCCTTGACCTGCGCCTTAATTCCTTCGGCGTCGTACTTCTTGTCCTGACGGATAAGCACGTTCGCCTCGTCGAGAAGCTCATTGAGCTTTTTTTCCTGCGCCTCTTTGTCGGCGAGGATAGCGGTGATGTTGATTTTGTTCATAATTCTTTCCCTTTCGTTTGATATTTATGGCGTAGAGTGCCATATTAAAGAGCCCTTACGCTTGCACGCAAAGGCTCTTGATATATAGCACCCCGAAGGGCGAATGTTGTTGTTGTTTACAAAACGCTTACGCTCTACTTGCAGAATATGCGTTGCCGATTGTTCCACTGCCTCGCAGCATCGTAATCATACCGCTCAGGTGTCGGTCTGCCTCGCAGATTGCGACGCGGTACTGCTATTCACATTTGCGCATATTGCGCTTACGTTCTTGTCTATCCTTGATGCCAAGTTAAGTTTTAGACTATACTCCCAAATCTTACACCTCTGTCAGCCCGATTTGAGCAGGCTTATCCGCTTACGGGCGCGTCAACCCGTCATAGTACCTCTATGCAGTCAGTTCCTCTCCGAAAACTGTAGCGGGTGTGTTGTCGTGGGCGCAATTTCTTGCGCTTACGGCGTGTTCCACACGCACTCAGGGTTTGCACCTGATGGGATAAGGCTTGATGCGCTCAAACCTTCGAGAAAGCGATTAGATTATATACAGAATTTCATCGAGGGAGCGCCCCGAAAAGAGTGGAAGAAGCGACCCACAAGTCCGCCCCGCCACAAAGAGTGGAAGAAGCGACCCACAAGTCCGCCCCGCCACAAAGAGTGGAAGAAGC
>JBJERM010000014.1:0-1406 GCA_051882315.1 Ruminiclostridium sp. | reverse complement strand
GACCCACAAGTCCGCCCCGCCCTTATTGCAAAAGAAAAAGCCGCCCAAATAGGCGGCTTGCTTTATCGCTTTAAAACAATTTGATATAGTCATTATGGTCTAAAATATTTTTTAATACCGACCGCAAAGTTGATACACGGCGCTGTAAAGTAGTGTTGGGTATGCCCGTTTCCTTTGAAATACACCTTATTGACATACCGCTATATATGTAGTTAAATAATTCAAATTCGGTAGGCGTCAATACCGTTTCAAGGCGGTCAAGCAATTTATGTTCGGTATTTGATACTTTTTTAACAAAGTCGGCATTTACCGCTTTTTGGTATTCATATTCAGACAAATATACTTGTTGTCTGTTGCTGTCCAGATAATAATTCATAGCGGCATAGGCGGCTTTGCATTCAGCGTCAAGACCGTTTTCAACTTTGGAAAATGCCCCGCTGATTGAACAGTCTAAAAGGTCTACTATATCATAGTCGGAAAAATCGGCGGTCTTGCGGTAAACGGCATTGAGGGATTTGTAATAGTTGTCAAGGTCTTTGCACTCTTTAGCCGCCCTTGCAAACAAAGAACAGAGATAATTAGCGACTAAAAATCGCTTGACTTCCCGCTTGCCGCAAATTGCAGTCGCTTTACGTTTGCAGAATCCCGCAAAGCAATAAACGGCATTACTTGCGGCGCAATTCAGTTTGTTGGCGGCTGTCAATTCGGACCGCCCCTTTTCAATTCTCTTTTCAAACTCTTTTCTTGAAATATACATATATTTCCCCTTTTCCGCCCTTTGTGGGCTGTTTTGATATTGTGACACTTGTCACACCCTAATAATAGCACGACCGGCGGAAAATTGCAATAGTCAAAATGCACAAATTTTTGTAGTGATTTTGAACAATTGTAAGCATCTCAAAAAGAGTGGAGGTAGTGACCCACTTGTTAGTATCAGCTAACAATAAAGACTCTCAGCATTTGTTAGCAAGCTAACTATCGTCATTTTTATATTTTAATAGTATAGCAAAAACCGCCGAAAAAGCGATATATTGTTAAAAATTCACCTACCCTATAAATTACACTACACCGCCAAAAAAGCCCTTTAAATACGGCACTTGTTACTCATTATCTCGCCCATCCCCACTTTTAAAACCGCAGCTTTTTACAAAAATATCAGGAGACCGGCGAATCTGCAGAGACTTGCCAAAAGGTAAACGAGACTTCCATAAAAGCGCGACAGCTATTAAAAAATCTTTTAAGAGATTTTTTATTTTAGGGGCGAAAGAACGATGGTCACTGCGTTTTGTGCGAGTTCGCAGATATGTGAAAATAACCATAAATATGCGACAAATACTGTAATTTTTGTGAATTTTACCATTGTGTTACTACCAAAAATGAGTATAATAGTAAGTGTAGAGGACAAC
>JBJERM010000013.1:0-8395 GCA_051882315.1 Ruminiclostridium sp. | reverse complement strand
AAACTTTAGAAGAAAGGACGAAAACCACTATGATTAACAAAAGAAATGACAAATGGACGGGGAGAAAATTCAAGGTTACGGTACACTTGCCCGATGTGGTGTCGGAGAGCGTCAGGCAGTCGAAAATTGACCGCTTGTATGATATTCTGAAAGCTGCCAATGCGAAAAAACGCAGTCCTGAAAATACGGGTAATGATGATGAAAATGACAGCAAATAACGAAAAACTGCTTGAAAAAACTCGCTGATTATGATATACTATCTGTGGATTGGCTCGTAATCGGCTTGACTTACAACAGGAGGTTTGATTATGAGCAAAACTACGGCAATATATGTTCGTCGCTCTGTAAGCGATGCGGACAAGGGCAACAATTCGCTCTCAATAGCAGCACAGCGTGAGGAATGTATCAGATTTTTAGGCGAGGGGGCTGATTTCAGAATATACTGTGATGACGGAAAATCGGGCAAGGACATAGAACATCGCCCTGCTTTTCAAGAGATGATGACGGACGCACGAAACGGCGAGATTTCACGAATTATCGTGAAGAAATACGACAGATTTTCCCGTAATATGCGTGAATATCTCAACATCACAGACACGCTCGACAAGTTGGGAGTGAGCGTTATTTCCCTTTCAGAGCCGTTCAACACCGAAACAAAAGAGGGGCGAATGATGAGGAATAACCTGCTCAATTTTGCGGAGTTTGAGCGTGAAACAATAGCGGCGAGAGTTGCGGACGCATACAACACAAAGGCTCGTCAAACAGGCTTTTATCAAGGGGGTAAGGTTTATGGCTATGTTCCCGAACGGCGAACCGTAAACGGCAAAACAGGCTCGGTGCTTGTTCCGGGCGACAGGGCGCACGTTATTACAAAGGCGTTTGAGATTTACAAAGAGCCGACAACCTCTCTGAAAGATGTCTTTTCATATTTTCAGCAGAACGGCATAGACATCTCGGTTGAAAGCAAAAACGGCAGGTCAAATATGGACAGGTCGCATATTTCACGGTTGCTTGAAAGTCCGCTTTATGTTCGTGCAGACACAGAGGTTTATCGCTATTTCTCGTCAATGGGCGTAGAAATGCTTGATGACATTGAAGCTTATGACGGAGTACATGGCTTATTTTTGCACGGAAAACATCATTCGGGTGCGCCTGTTTTTGTCAAGGTAGGCTATCACGAGGGGCTTGTTGACGCACAAACGTGGCTTGCAGTGCAGGATAAAAAGGCGCATAACAAAAGAATACCGAATAACTGCAACGCACTCCATTCGTGGCTTGTGGGACTGCTGAAATGCTCGCATTGCGGGTACTCGGTATCCGTTGCTAATCATTGGAACAAGGCTCATACAAAGCAATGGAGATACTTTTTTGACACTGGCTTTTACAGGGCAGACAGCTGTGTTAAGAGGACTTTGAAGCTGCGCCCCGATGAAGTTGAACAGGCGGTATTTGAAGCAATGAACGAGCGAATAAAAACGCTTGAAATAGCCAAGAAAAAGCGTTCAAAGCCCGATACGGAGGCGAACAGAATTAACGGCGAACTCGCCCGAATTGACGATGAAATCCGCAAACTTATGGACAAACTCGCAAACGCAGATACGGTGCTGTTCGACTACATACAGGAACGCATAAACGCCCTGCACAAGCAGAAATCCGAGCTTGAACAGAAATTGCAGAAACAGCAGAGAAAACATAAGGAAATCGACACAAAGCCGCTGTCCGAGCCGCTGAAACGTTGGTTGGAATTATCGGTACACGAGAAGCACGAAATAGCTTTAACGATGATTGAGGTTGTGACGATTTCCGATGAAACAGGCATTGATATAAAATTCAGTATTTGAGTGTTGGTAAGGTGTGAATACGGGCGTACCCGTAGCAAAAATGATATTCTTCTCGCCGTAGTTCTCGTTGAGATACTGCGTTTTCATAAGAATATCCTCGCTCTTTTGTGCAGGGCGTGTCTGAACGCCTGATACTCTGTTCATTTTGGAAACGACTAAGCCGTTTTTGTAGTTATGGGCTTCATCGACAACAAGGCTGTCAAAGCCGAGCTGTTCAAAGGTCAGAGAGGTGTCCTTTGTCTTGCCGCCGCCCTCAATGAGTTTCTGCAAGCGTGTTTCAAGGCGCTTTTTCTCACGCTCCAAATCCTTAATGGAGCTGCGGTTGTTTGCCCTTGACCGATAATCGCCGCTTAACTCGTCAATACCGCTTTGCATAGCGTCTATTTCACGCTGAATAAAATTCTTGCGGTACTCCATAGACATAGGGATTTTCTCAAACTGTTCATAGGACATAATTACTGCGTCATAATCGCCCGTACAGCAGCGCCCGATGAATTTCTGTCTATGGTCTTTATCAAAGTCCTTTTCGGTTGCGGTGAGTATCTTTGCCTGCGGATAAAGGCGCAGCCACTCGTTCGCCATTTGTCCCACAAGGTGCTTCGGAACTACAACGCAGGCTTTATTTATAAGTCCGAGCCGCTTCTTTTCCATTGTTGCCGCCACCATTTCAAAGGACTTGCCAGCGCCTACGCAGTGAGCCAACAGCGTATTACCGCCGAATTTCGCTCTCATAACTGCGTCAAGCTGATGTGGTTTAAGCTGAATGGACGGTGACATTCCGGGGAAAGTTTGGTGCGAGCCGTCAAATTTCCTGCCGACAATACAGTTAAACAGGTTGTTATACCGTTCAACGTATTTCTCTCGCCGTTCGGGTTTCTCCCAGAGCCAGCGCCTGAAGGCTTCTTTCATTTTGAGAGCCTTATCCTGTGCCAAATCGGTTTCTTTCTTGTTGATTTCATAATGCTCTCTGCCGTCTGCGTCCGTAATCTTGTCCTTAACAACAATATCACGGTTGTTAAGCAGATTTTCAAAAATCAGCTTTGCGGGCATTCGGCTTGTGCCGTAAATCTGAATTGCGGACGCACTTGTGTCCCAATTCTTGTTTTCAATCTTGTATTCGCCTGTGATCGTACGGCGTAAAGGCTCATAAAACCTTGCCTTTGCGTATTCTTCAAGGAATTTCTGATAATCCTCAACATCTACCCAAGAAACGCCGATACGGGCAGAAATATCTCCGGCTTCAAGCATAGGGGGCAATACATCTGTGAGAGCCGCCACATTACGCTGAAATTCGTGATTTTCCTTTGCGTATAGTTCGGCGGTACGGAGCTTCTCACGAACATTACCCGAAAGGTATTCGGAGGTTTCCTCCCAACCCACAAGGGGATTGTTTTCATCATATTTCAGCGGATTAAGGTATATCAGATTGTCTGCTTTCAGGACATCAATAACCGCTTGCGGCTCCTGTCCGCAGAGCTTCGCCATATACGGAATATCCATTTTACCCATAGTATCAATAGAAACCTGCATAGCCTCCTGCGGAGTGTCAACGTGGGTTATCTCGGCGGTGAACTTTACGGTACGCTTTGAGAAGAAATCGGACTTTTCAACGGTCTTGTTCTCCTCGTCGATAACCTCCAATGCACAAAGGGAGTTGTAATCATCATCACGGCTGAAAACCTGTGAATTACTGCTGTCGTTTATATAGCCGTTCTTCTTCACAAAGCTGTCATACTGTGCGTTCAGTCTGTCCTGCAATACTTTCAGCTCCTCGTCGGAACAGTTTTTCTCCTGTGCGGCAAGCATTTCACGGAATGTATTACGCAGCTCGTTCAGAGCCTTTATACGCTCCGCTTTCTTTCCTGTTTCCGTAACCTCCGTCATAATATTGTTTTCACGGAAATACATCTTTCCGTCAACTTCGGCAAAGGTAAAGTTGCGGACATCTTCCACAGCGGGAATAATACCGGCTTGCTTTTCTGCCTCCTGCTTCCTTTTCTGTATAGCATTAGTCAGCTTCAGAGTACCGACAGCCTTTTCAAGCTGTTCGGAAAGGACAGCCCCCTCAATGGGAACACAGGCGGTTTCGGTTGCATTTCCGTACATAGAAAACTCTACGCCCTGTTTCATCGTACCGAGTATCATTTCGGGGTGGTCAAGAAAATAGCTGTTTACGGGTACTCCCTCATTGTTCTTGCCGACATAGCACCAATCAGGCATTTCCACAGCCATTTTCTCACGCTTTTGCAGGAATGTTATATCGGTTGTTACCTCTGTGCCTGCGTTTGCCTTAAAAGCGTTGTTTGGCAAACGGATAGCGCCGATAAGGTCAGCTCGCTTCGCAAGGTACTCACGGACCTTCGGATTTTGCTTGTCAAGCGTTCCCTTTGTTGTGACGAAAGCTACAATGCCGTTCGGAGCTACCTTGTCCAGCGTTTTTGCAAAGAAATAGTCGTGAATGTAGAAATTTTCCTTGTTGTAACGCTTGTCGAATACTCCATAAGAGCCAAACGGAACGTTGCCGATAGCTGCGTCAAAGTAGTTGTCGGAGAAAGTAGTTTCATCATAGCCCTTAATCTGAATATCCGCTGTCTGATAGAGCTGCTTTGCGATACGTCCTGTTATGCTGTCAATCTCAACACCGTGCAGGCGGCTTTCCTTACGCATTTCTTCGGGCATAACGCCGAAAAAGTTACCAACGCCCATAGCAGGCTCAAGGATATTGCCGCCGCTGAAACCAAGCGTTTCAAGACCCTTGTATATCGCATTTATAACCGTTGGAGTGGTATAATGTGCGTTCAGCACCGTGCCTTTGGCGGCGGTGTATTCGTCCTCCGTCAGCGTTTCCACAAGCTCCTTGTGTTCGGCAGCCCAAGAGCTGTTATTCTCGTCAAACGCCTGTGAAAGACCGCCCCAGCCCACATAACGGGAGAGCGTTTCCTGTTCTTCGGGAGTTGCAAGCCTGTCCTCCGCTTCAAGGGTTTTCAGCAGCTTTATAGCAGCCATATTAGCAGCGAATTTTGCCTTTTGACCGCCCTCGCCCAAATGCTCATCGGTAATGGTGAAATCGTGTTTTTCGACAGGTACTTCAACACGTTCGGGGCGGGCGGTGAGGTCGATTACAACATCTTTCAGCTTTGGAGCAGCTTCTTCCTGTTCTGCACTTTTTTCAGGAGCGGTCTGTTCTCTTGTTTCCTTTACCGAGCTTTCAAGGGAAAAACCGTGTGCGTACAGTTCATCTTCGGACAGCTTGCGGAAAATAGGATACCAGCCCGTGAGCTGCATATCCTGCAACTCAAATTGCTTGCCATTATCTCCGTCAGTTATTTTCGTAACGGTAAATTTGCCGTCATCAATCTCAATAACATCTCCGACAGCAAGGGTGTGTTCCTCGGTTTCCTTGCTGTCATCGTGAGTTTCGGGTGTGACATTTTCAGCTTTCGGCTCGGAGCGTTCTTCAATATCCGCACCGTATTTGGAGAGGACTTGTTTTGCCTGCTCTATCTGTTGAGGGTTATCGCTGTTCTTAATATACCACCTTGCGTCACGGATACGGCTTTCAATATCCTTGTCGGTAATATATTTCTTTTGCGCCACAAGCCTTGTAATACGGTCTGCGACCTCGCTCCATTTCATAGAAACGACGGCTTCAGAGCCGCCAAAGCCGCCTTTCCTCAGAACAAGCCCCTTTGCGTCGTGCCAAGTATCATAACCGCTTCTACCGGAGCCGCCAATACCGTACTCGTCTTTTAGAAAATCAGCCTTTTCCTTTGCGGAATGGGGCTTGCTGAAATACTCCTCAATACGGAACTTGCCGCCCTGCACACCGCTGCCCTCAATAATCAGCAAGTCTTTTTCTTCTTCCGATATAAAGAATACGGGAGAAAACTCAAAGTCCTTTTCTGCTTTGAACTCACGCCGTTCAAGCTGTAAATCTTTCAGGCTCTCCAGAATTTCGGGCATTTTGTGAACATTGAAACGCATTATGCTTCTGTCTGCTTCGTAACGTTTCATAAGGTCGGTCAAGCCGTCGATGAACTCGGAAACAGGCTTTTCTCCCTTCAGTGCTTCGGAAATCTTTTGGGTACTTTCGGGAAAACCGCCCTTAAAGAAATAGTCGGGAATGAAATACTCTACTCCCTCACTAATATCTTGATGAAGATACCACAGATTATCTGCGATTTTCTTACGGGTATAGGCTTCTGCGTCATCAATCACAACCTGTTCCGCATACTTACCCTCAACGAGCAGCTGTTCGATACGCTCTGCCGCCTGTTCCCAAGTAATGGAGGCTTTCGCATAGTTGTTCTGAACTTTACTGCCCAAGCCGATAGTAATACCGTTTTCGTCATACCAAGCAGTTAATCTATTAAAAGGCGAGCCTGTTGTTTGACCGAAATCTATTCCTCTTGCGTTCGTGCCAAACTCTTTACGCAGAAAATCCGCATTACTGTCAATGCCTTTGTTCTTCTGATACTGTGATATTATTCTTTCAAGGCTGCGTGGCTCGTTTGAGCCACAGCGGAGAACGCAGTCTATCATATCCTGTGATACAAAGGACGAATTTGAGCTTGTAAAAGGAGTGCTTTGCGGCGCAGCTCCGTATTCCTCCATAGGCTCACTGTGTGTTCGCCTTTGATGCGCGGCGTCCGTGCCGCGCTTTGGGCGAACACCTTGCGACATCGTGTCACCGAAAAGGTTAAGTTGAACAGCTTCGGGGCTATTTCCCATATCCACCTTAAAAGGAGAGCCGCCGGAATGATTATCGGGGATAATTTCTTCCTGCGGCTTTGTTTCTTCTATTAAAGGCTTTTCGGTTTCTTCCTGCTGTTTGTCGTTGGATAACGGGTTAATATACTGCCGTTCTCCGTCTTTCGGCTTGATAAATACGGAAATGTCTGTGCTGTTTCTTGATAAATCAAGGTATTCTGAAATACGCTCCAATGCTTCAGAAAGTTCGATGGGGTCCCCATACAAGTAGTGAGCTTCGTCGTATATCAATAATTTACTGTTGTCGTGGGCTGCATAAAAGGAAATATTATTGACAACCTCATTGTAGTTGTCCTTACGTTCGTGACCGTTATCATCAATGCCGCCGATATACTCATCGGAGCGAACCTCAATTTTCACATAATCGAGCTTTGTAAAGTCAATATCAAGACCGTACTTTTCAATCCTGCCCGACAACTCCACATCTTCCTTTGGCATTAGCTTCTGCACGGTTTCATCGGCTAATGTCACAAGGTCGCTGAATTCAAGGTTGTTTAGTGCAGCAAGCATATCGTCCGTATATCTGAATTGCTGTTCTTCGGCAATTTCGCCGCCGTACATTGTCACTATCTTGTTATCCACAAGATTTGCATACACACTTATTCCGACCTCGGTATCTTCGTGTGTCGTGTAGGCAAGCGGAACGTGCGACAGGTCGGAGAAATCGGCTTCCTCGCCAAATTCTCTTTGCGAATACTTGTTTATCCGCTTTTTGGCTTCGGTCAGGAAATATTCTCTGTCAAGCTGTTCGTGCCTGTCAAATTCCTGCCGTGCGGCGGTAATCAGAGCCTCGCCTAGCGTTTCCCAACTATGCGTAATCTCAAAGCCGCCCTTTGTGCGGAAAGTCATTCCGCTGTCGGTCTTTTCGGTTGATATATCAATATAACCGATACCGTCAGCAGGGGGAAACTCGTAAAACTCGATATGCGTCATATTGCCGTAGATTTTCTGCGCCAGCTCCGCACGAATATCCTCGCCATTATGATAACGGGCAGTCAGACTTTCAAATTCTTTTGCGTGAAGCCCAGCGCCTATTGTCCAAGAGCCGGAAAAATCATTGTAGTTAGGAGCGTTTTTGTATTCAAACAGCTTTTCGCCCAAATCGTCCATTTCGTCGCTTGCAAGCTGATTTTCCGCTATCAGAGTAAGATTATCAGTCAGGGTGCGCCTTGCCTTGCGTTCCTCACGGGACAGGGTGAAATCGGGTACCTCTGTAAAGCCTATTCTGTCAACATAATGAGCAGTAATATCCCCGTCCTTCTTTATGGCAACTATATCGCCAATGGAAAG
Organism: Ruminiclostridium sp.; assembly: GCA_051882315.1. Classification (GTDB taxonomy): domain Bacteria; phylum Bacillota; class Clostridia; order Oscillospirales; family Ruminococcaceae; genus Ruminiclostridium_E. Next base: position 494 of record JBJERM010000013.1, on the reverse strand, counting down.
AGAATGACCACGAAAGTCCTTCGGGTGATTTATATTAAACCGTTCATAAATATCTTCAAGGGTTTCGTCCTCTTTCAGCCTGCCACGATAAACCCTGTTATAATTCTCACGGTCGATATACATACCGTGTTTCTTAAGATATTCGCTGTCAGTAAATCGGTAATCCCTTAAATCCTCGCCGTCTTTGAGCTGATATATAGCATATCTCGGCTCTGTAAGGGCAAAGAGCTTATCTACATAGCCTTCCTCACGGCTTGAAATATCCTCGCTGTCCGTCATAAATTCCTCTGCAACGCCGTCAAAGCCGTCCGTACCTCTGTCCAATAAATACTGCTCACAGGTTTCCGTTAAGTATTCGAGGGGGTCTTCCTTTTCCATAGCTTCAAAAATATCGTCAAAGGACATATATGTGTAAACGAATTGACCGCCTGCGGTACTGTCGGGATTGTAGTAAATCCAAGTGACATTTTCCATTTCGGCATTGACATAGAATT
>JBJERM010000012.1:0-8432 GCA_051882315.1 Ruminiclostridium sp. | reverse complement strand
ATTCCTGTTTCGGTAACCGAACCCTGCATATTAATGTCTGCAAAAAATACTACCTCGTTGTCAGCGGCAAAGGTAGAGCCGGAGAAAGCGTCGGCATTTGACATTTTCGCCTCACACATAACGTCCTGAACACGGTAGAAAAAGTCCTTTGCAACACCTTTTCCGATTTTGTCCTTGTTGCTTCCGGTCATTGCAGGAAGAATCATGACGAGAAGTACGCCTATGATTGCGATTACTACAATAAGCTCAATCAGAGTGAAGCCTTTTTTTGATTTCAGACGATTGAAGTAAGAAAGCATAACAATTCCTCCTTTTATAGATTTTTCGGCTATAAAGGCGGATAAAATCATAAAAATCAAGGCTTATAAAAAGCTTTCTGCCAGCGGCAGATATTCCGTACCTTTTTCGCCGTTAAGCGCAAAGCGCTTATTTAAGATTAACCTCTCGTGTTAATCTTAAATAAAGGCTTTACCTTTTAAATCACTAATTCCCCGACGGTTTCCCGTCGGGGAAAAGTGGTTGTGTTTAGAAGCCTGAGGCTAAGATATTAGCCAAGAGGAACGATAGGAGCAGTACCTACAATGAAACCGGAAGAGGAAACGCCTGCTGTGGAGTTATCCCAAGCGAATACAACTGCGCCGTTGGTAGGTGTCCAACCGCCTGTTGTACCGGTAGCACCAGCTGTGATGTTGGGGCAGTCAGTACCCTGTGTAAGAGCTGTAGAAGTATCAGCTGTGTAAGCAACTGCAAGTGTCTTACCGCCTTCAACGTAAGCTACGATAGAAGCTGTATCTACCTCGGGGAAGAGGTCAGCAAGTTCGATAGCGAGAAGGGATTCGGGAGCTGTTACACCAACCTTGGTGCCGCCTGCAGTACCTGTACCTGTACCTGCCCATGTCTTACCGTTGCCGCTGTGGAAAGCACTGGTAGTGGGGTTGGTAACTGTCCATGTACCACCTGTAACTGTAATTACGAGTGTGGAGTTGTTAGCAGAACCCTTGAGCATTCCGTAGCCAGCTGTATCAGCGTTGGTAAGGAATGTGTCAATGTTGTTCTTGATTGACGCAGCGGTAGAGTTAACGGATGTAACTCTGGAAGATGTTACGTATCCTAACATTGTAGGAATGAGGATTGCAGCTAATACACCGATGATAGCGATAACTACGATTAACTCAACGAGTGTAAAGCCCTTTTTAGCCTTGAGCTTCTGGAAAAACTTTATCATTGTTTTTTCCTCCTTATAAAAATTTTTTATGTATAACCTCTACGGGTTATATCCATATTCAGGTTGCTTTTCGCTCCCTGTAGTTACAGTATAGCCGATAACGGAAATTTTTGCAAGTGTTTTTTTATAAATTTATGCTGTAATGTGTGATTTTTATTAAATCTGCATAAACATAAGAAGTCTTTTTTTGCATTTTTCCAGCATCGGGTTACACTTTAGGACTGTTTAGAAAACGTTTTCATAAGTTTTGAATTTTTTTAAAAGAAAAGCGGTTTAAATGTAACTTTATTAAAGTTACTCAGCTAATTCCTGGAATAATTTTCCGTTAAAAGTATCGTGATGGTCCTTTGTGGGCGGGTTTTTGGTAAAGTCAACCTCCATTTTATAAAGTACGCCCGACTTTCCCGTCGCCATGCAGGTTACAACAACAGAATATGTATGAACGCCTGTCCCCGTTACTTCCCATTCGATTTTTTTCGTGAGGCTAAGCTCCTTTATCTCGGTTTTTTCCTCGATAAGAGTACCGTCAACGTAGTATTTAAGCTGATATTCGCCTGAAAGTCCCGTTTTAGTCGGAGTTACGGAAATTGTGGTCTTGCGGGAGTCAGCCGAGCTTTCGCCGCTTAATACGACCTCGACTCTTGTGTTTGGCTCAACAACGGTGTCGGGGTCAACGCTCTGCCTTATAACCGTTCCCGGCTCTGCGTCTGAGTCGTTGTCGTAGCTTATGCTTAGTCCGATTCCGTTTTCTTCTGCAAGGGCGGTTGCCTGCTCTATGGTCTTTCCCACCATATCCGGAACTTTAATCTCCTGCTCCGGAGCGCCGAGGCTGACGTAACAGGTAACGGTCGTGCCCTTTTCAACCATTTCTCTTGCGGCAGGAACGGTCTTTACGATGCAGTTCTTGGTTACGTCCTCGCTGTCAACGCTTACCACCTCGCACTTAAGCCCCTGCTTTTCAAGAAGAGTGCGGGCGTCGTCGATGTTCCTGCCCGTATAGTCGTCGATTTCAACAAGCTTGCTGCCGCTGCTTACGGTTACTGTGATTTTGTCGCTCTTGTCGATTTTCGTACCCGCAGAGGGCTCCTGAGCTATAAAGCTGCCCTCGGGAACGCTGTCGTTGTACTGAAAATCCGCCTTTATATTGAGCTTGGGATATTTCATTTCAATCTGTTCCCATGTAAGCTCCGAAAAGTCGGGAACCTCCATCTTGTTTGGGTCTTCCGTTGTGGCAATAGTTGTCTCGGCAGGCTTTGCGCCGCCGTCGCAAGACGATATGCCGAATACCATTATAAAGGCGAGAGCCGCCGCTAACAGCTTTTTCATAACATAACCTCCGTATATATAAATATACACATCAATAATAGCATATCGGCGGCGTTTTGTCAATTGTTATGTTATAAGTTCCGCATCTTCTTCCATTTCAACGAACTTGGTAAAATCGGCGCTTACGCCCCGCCCGCCGATTGTAAGCCCCGTAGGCGTTCCTTTTTCGTCGATTGTTAATGTGTAGGTGCAGGTAGGCGCCTGTCCGGATAGAGTTATTATCCCCTCGCTTGCAGCGGCATTTTCCTTGTTGTCGATAGCCGCTTCAAAGGCGTCGGTTATGAGCCGAGCTGCGGAAACCGCCTCCTCGCTTACGTCCGCAAGGCTCTCCATATCGTACATTGTAAGCTTTGTTTCCCCGTCGTTTACTGTGATGATAAGTCCCTCAAGGGGGAAAGGCTCGGTAACGCAGAACTCCCAGCTGTTTTCGCCGAACCTGCGCATCTGCACAGTGCAGCTGTCCTTTCCGTAACTGAGCTGCGCCTCTGCGCTGAAGCTTTTGTCAATATCGGGGACTGCTGTTTGTATCTGGGGAGCAGAACAGCCCGAGAGGAGAAGACCTGCACCCAAAAGGGAAAAAAGGGGAAAAATAAAACGTTTCATACTTTCTGTCCTTTCGCTTTCGTGTCGTAAATCAGAAACAAAAAGTGTGAAACGTCATTTTTATAATTCGGGCAGCACCTCAACAATATCCCTGGGCAGAATCCCGTACATGGATTTTTTCGCCGCAAGCCTGTCTGCCGCAAGTCCGTGAAGATACGCCCCCAGAACGGCGGCGTAGAAGGGCTCGACGCCCTGAGCCGCAAGGGAAGCGATTATTCCGGCGAGAACGTCGCCGCTTCCGCCCTTGGCAAGTCCCGGGTTGCCCGTCGTATTCACAAAAGCCTCACCGGTAGGGGCTGCGATTACGGTATTTACGCCCTTAAGAACGGTTATCGCCCCGTACTCCGCAGCAAAAGCCTTGGCGGCGGATAAGCGGTCGTTTTGTATCTCGGAAACCGTCCTGCCCGTTAAACGGCTGAACTCCGCAGGGTGAGGCGTTACGATAACACCCTTTTTGTTTTCCTTTAATACATTTATATGACCGCAAATCGAATTAAGACCATCAGCGTCAATAATTACGGGACAATCCGCATTTTTTACCGCAAATTCTGTCGCTTCAAGGGTAAATCTGCTGTTTCCAAGCCCGCAGCCGATAAGAACTGCGGTGGGTTTATTCTGTGGCAGGAAGCTTTTTATCTCGCTTACTGCCCGCTCGTTAATAAATCCGTCGTAGTCGTAGTCAAGGGGGAAGTAGGTTGTTTCGGGGACTGCTGCGGCGATTGCGTTTACTACCTTTGCGGGAGTTGCAAGGGTACAAAGCCCCACTCCCATTCGCAGCGCTGCATTTGTGGAGAGAAGCGCCGCACCCGTATATCTTCCGCTTCCGCTTATGTTCAGAAGCTTTCCGTAGCTGCCCTTATGGGAAACGGTTTTCCGCTCCGGCAGAAATTCTCGTATGATTTCGTCCGTAAGAACCGCTTCGCAGCGCTCAAAGCAGCCGTTCGGAATCCCTATATCAGCAAGCAGCAGCATACCGCAATGCTCAAAGCAGGGGTGAGAATAAAGTCCCTTTTTGACAGCAGCAAGAGTTATGGTAAAATTCGGCTTAAAGGCGTTTACGGCTATTTCTCCTGTGTCGCTGTTGCAGCCGCTTGGTACGTCGATTGAAATTTTTACCCCGCCGCAATTGTTATTGATAAAGCAGAAAAGCTCGGAAATGCTTTCTTCAAGCTCCCCGTGAAAGCCTGTTCCGAAAACGCAGTCGATAATGCAGCTGCTGTTTTCAAGCACCCGCTTCACGTTCTCCTTTTCGTGGACGTACATGCTGGTATTGAGTCCTGTTTCGTAAATCGAGTAGCAGAGCCTTGCACACTCGGATTTGGGCAAATCCTGCACAAAGATAAGGACGGCGTTTGCGCCCGCTTCAAGCAGCAGGTCGGTTATAACGATTCCGTCACCGCCGTTGTTGCCACGTCCTGCAAGAACCACGATATTTTTATCCTTTACTCCGTCCAGCAGCTTTACTATGCGGTTGAAGCATGCCTGCCCCGCATTTTTCATAAGCTGGAGATAGGGAACGCCGTTCCTGTCAGCGTTTTCCTCCGCTCTTTTCATCTGCTCGTTTGTAACCGCAAGCTTCATCTGCTTCACCCCGCTGTTGCTTTAATTAATATGTAAATTATACCACAAAATAAGAGTTTAGTCAATAAAAAACAGGCTGTCAGTCAAAGAGAGCAGAGAGATTTTGAGAGTTAAGAGAAAAAGAGAAAAAGATTTTCAGCCCTTTTGAAAAAGGGCTGGCGGAAAACTTTCAGCCGCTTCGCGCAAAGCGGGCGCATAAGCCAACATCGGCGGGCATAAGTCAAACCCCGTGAATGTGCGCCCAAAGTCACTCCATAAAACAATTGCAATAATCAAGCTTCCTGCGGGTCAAGCGCCGCCGCGCTTGCCGGGGGTCAAGGGGGCGGGCAGCCCCCTTGGCTCAAAAATCTCTCAATAAAAAACAGGCTGCCGCACTTCAGTACGACAGCCCGCTTATGAAATATCTTACTTAATCATGGAAGCAACTTCGTCAGCGAAGTTTTCTTCCTTCTTCTGGATGCCTTCGCCCTTTTCAAGACGAGCAAACTGGATAACCTTGATGTTCTTGCCTGCATTTGCAATATACTTTGCAACGGTGATTGAGGGGTCCTTTACGAAGGGCTGGTCGAGAAGGCAGATTTCCTCTGCGAACTTTCTCATTCTTCCCTCTACAATCTTTTCAAGAACATTCTCGGGCTTGGGCTTCTTGGACTCAGCGTTCTCCTGCTTTACGAGAGCTAACTGAACTTCCTTTTCAGCGTCGATTACGGAAGCGGGAACATCAGACTGCTGAACGTACTGGGGAGCGCTTGCTGTAATCTGGAGAAGGAGGTCCTTGGCAACTGCCTTAACTGCTTCATCAGCGCCATTGTCGGATTCAAGCTTGATGATAGAACCGATAATGGAGCCGCCGCCGTTGTGAACGTAGGTGTAAAGGTCGCCTGTCATTCTTACGAAACGTCTGATCTGGATATTTTCGCCGATAGTAGCAATTCTCTCGTTGAGAATATCAAGAATCTTTTCGTTTTCGCCTGCGGGAACAACTTCCTTAAGAGCTTCAACGTCTGCAACGTCGTTGTCGATGATTGCCTGAGCAACCAACTCTACAAATTCAATAAATCTGTCTGTCTTAGCTGCGAAGTCGGTTTCAACGTTTACTTCAACAACAGCGCCGACCTTCTTGGCTTCGTCAATCTTAGCGTAAACAAGTCCTTCTGCTGCAATTCTGCCGGACTTCTTGGCAACCTTTGCAAGACCCTTTTCACGGAGGTACTTGATAGCGGCGTCAACGTCGCCGTTTGTTTCCTCGAGAGCCTTCTTGCAGTCCATCATGCCGCAGTTTGTGAGTTCCTTTAACTGCTTTACGTCCTGTGCTGTAATAGCCATTGTTTTTTCTCCTTATTAATATAGTGTATGTGAATTATTCTGCTGCTTCTTCTGTTTCTGCTGCGGGTTCAGCCTCTTCGCCTGTAACCTCTGCGTCAGCAGTGCCCTGACGAGCTGCGATGATAGCGTCAGCCATAGCGCCTGCGATAAGCTTTACTGCGCGGATAGCGTCGTCGTTTCCGGGGATTACATAGTCGATTTCATCGGGGTCGCAGTTTGTATCTACGATAGCAACAACCGGGATACCAAGCTTCTTAGCTTCGGAAACCGCAATCTTTTCCTTGCGGGGGTCAACTACGAATAAAGCGCCGGGGAGCTTCTTCATGTTCTTGATACCGCCCAGGAACTTTTCGAGCTTTTCGATTTCAAGAGTAAGCTGGCTTACTTCCTTCTTGGGGAGAAGGTCGAAGGTGCCGTCTGTTTCCATTGTGTGGAGCTGTTCAAGTCTCTTGATTCTGTTCTGGATGGTCTTGAAGTTGGTCATCATACCGCCAAGCCATCTTGCGTTTACAAAGTGAGCGTTTGCTCTTTCTGCCTCTTCCTTAACGGAATCAGCAGCCTGCTTCTTTGTTCCTACGAAAAGAACCTCGCCGCCCTCTGCTGCAACGTTGAAGATGAAGTTGTAAGCTTCGTCAAGCTTCTTTACTGTCTTCTGAAGGTCGATGATGTAGATTCCGTTTCTTTCTGTGAAAATGTAGGGAGCCATTTTCGGGTTCCAGCGTCTTGTCTGGTGACCAAAGTGTACACCTGCTTCAAGAAGCTGCTTCATTGATACTACTGCCATGGTAGCGTCCTCCTGTTTTTTGGTTATTTTTCCTCCGCCTGTATTCCACGCCAGACCGCCAGGGCGGCACCTGAGGCGTTACAGCAGACGTGCGGATTATCGGCTCATAAACCGACTTTAGTATTATACCATAACATTCCGCTTTTTACAACAATTTTCCGAAAATTTTCTTTTGTTCTATTTCAACAAACTTTTAAGCTTTCCGCCGTTCTTTTTTGTGCGTGCAGGCAGGTCGCAGCTCACAAGTATAGTGTCCTCTCCTATTATTTCAATGTCGTTCCAGCAGATTGTAAAGTCGTCCTCTCTGCCTAAGAGCCCGAAGAAGCGGTTTCTGCCGTAGATTACTATGCGGCAGATTTTCGCTGTGCAGGTATCAAATTCAACGTCGTCGGCGTAGCCTAATTTTCTTCCGCTTTTTATGTTGATGATTTCCTTGCATCTTATGTCGTCGAAAGTACACATCATAACGGTAAACCTACCTTTCCCGAGGATATTCTGCAAACTGTACAAAGCCTCTGATTATGGTTTTCTGACAAACCGGGTCGTTTACACATTTATATTCGTTTTTCGCTTTTAAAATGCACAAAGCCACGGAATAAGACAAACTGCACACAGAAAAATACATAAAAAGCTCGATTTACAGCCGAAAAACCGCTGTTTTATCGTAAATTAATACTGTTTTCGCCCGAAATTGATTAATTTTTTAAACATATTGCACTAAGTTGCGTTAAAGCGCTTGAAATCGGGAAAAATTTGTGCTATAATGCTAAAAAACACGGCATACACTTGTTTTGAAAGGAAGGAAACACAAAATGGCAACTAAAGTGACATACGAAAAAATCTTCACAGATTTAAAGAAGGCTATTCTCAAGGCAGATGTCAAGAAGCTTGAGGGTCAGTTCGCATTCCAGTTTGTAATCGAGGGCGAAGGCTCCGGTATTTTCTACGCAGAATTCCAGAACGGCGTTCTCAGCGTTGAGCCTTACAGCTACGACGACAACACCGCTACATTCGTTGCAACCGCAGACACCTTCAAGAAGCTTCTCACAGGCAAGGTTTCCGCTTCTGAAGCTGTCGCTTCCGGCGCTCTCAGAGTAGAGGGCAACGCTGAAAGCTGCGCTGACATCTTCGATTTCATCGCTGCAAAGAAGCCCGCTGCCAAGGCTCCCGCTGCAAAGAAGGAAGCTGCAAAGCCCGCTAAGGCTGCTAAGGCTGCAAAGCCCGCTGCTGCTAAGGCTGTCAAGGAAGAAGCTCCCGCTGCCGAAGTCAAGGCTGAGGTTAAGGCAGAGGTTAAGGCTGAAGAAAAGCCCGCTGAAAAGCCCGCTAAGAGAGCTTGCGGCAGAAAGCCCGCAGCTGCTAAGCCTGCTGCTGAAAAGAAGGCTCCCGCTGCTAAGAAGACCGCTAAGAAGACCAAGTAATTGCAGTAATACAGTATTAAAGCCGCTTCGTTATGAGGCGGCTTTTTTGTTGTTTTTCGGGCAGCGGAGAGCTTACTTCCTCCAACCACAAATACCGGCATTAATCCCTGCTATTTTAAGGCAACACCGCACAATTAACGGCTGGCGCCTTTGCCGCACGCTTGCTTGC
>JBJERM010000011.1:0-8435 GCA_051882315.1 Ruminiclostridium sp. | reverse complement strand
CGTTGAAAGCGCCATAAGAAGATTTATGGGCAACGAGGCTCTGTACGCCAAAATGCTCCGCAAGTTCCTTGACGACAAGAATTACGAAAATCTTGCCCTGGCAATTTCCCTTGATAACAAGGCGGACGCTTTAGCCGCTTCCCATACACTTAAAGGACTTTGCGGCAATCTGTCAATGGACGGGCTTTTCAAGCTCTTTACCGAGCAGGTTGTGCTGTTCAGAGCGGAAAAGTGGGAGGAAGCATGCGGTATGATGACGGAGATTACTGCGGATTATAACGCAACTACCGATGCTATCAGAGCGTGGCTTGAAATACAGCAGTAAGGCCGATTGAAATAACAAGGAGATTTTTATGCCCCATATTAAAAGATTACTTATCGTAGACGACTCGGAAATTGACAGAAGAATACTGAGGAATATTTTAAGCAAGCGCTTTGAAATTGCCGAGGTTGAAAACGGCTATTCCGCCCTTGAGATTATAACAAAGAAGTCCTCAGGAATTGACGGTATGCTGCTTGATATTTCCATGCCGGTGCTTGACGGCTTCAACGTGCTTAACGTTATGAGCGAGAACAAGATTAGAATTCCCGTTGTGCTTGTTACAGCCGAGGCTACCGCCGCAAACGTAAAGCGTGCTTCTCAGTACGAAATATCCGATTTTATAAGCAAGCCCTTCGATGCACAGACGGTTCTGGATAAAATCGGCAGGATTTTCGGCGCGGAAACGGATAACGAGCCTGAAAAACCAGTGGATGAAAGCTATTTTGTGGGAACGGAAACCTACGCTACCGACAGCTATATTTCAAAGCTTACGGGACTTTACGACCTGTTCCTTAAAAACGCAGGACTTGACCCGACCCATTGCAGCCGAGTTTCCAAGCTTACCGAAATCCTGCTTATAGAGTACGGTCTTAACCATAAGTCCGAGCTGGATATACTTGACCTAAAGATAATGAGCAAGGCGGCTTATTTCTACAATATCGGTCTTATGAGCGTACCCACCAGATGCTATATGAACCATGAAACCTCCGAAGCGGACAGGGATATATACGAAAGCCATACCGTTGCGGGGGCGAAGATAATCTGCCTTAACGAGTCAAGCTACTGCAAATACTTTATAAGAATATGCTCGGACATCTGTATGCACCACCACGAAAGATACGACGGAAAGGGCTTTCCCCACGGACTTAAGGAGAACGATAATTCCATTCACAGCCTTGTATGCAGCTTTGCTATACGTTTTGACAGGCTGTTCAGCAGCCGCTCCGACTATAACGATATCCAGTTCGATTTCGTTCTGAAGGAAATGAAGTTCGACAATGGCGCCTTTTCGCCGGAGGTTTACGAGCTTGCATTAAAGTGCAGGCACGAGATAATCAACTACTATAAAAGTCTGGGAGCGTAAGCTCCAGTTTTAAAGCCGCGCAATAAACCATTGTGCGGCTTTGATATTAAGGGGCTATTATAAGGCAGTCCCCGGTAGGGACGGAATACAACCGCTCTTGTGCGGGAAAGAAATACAAACAGGGCGGTTCAGGTTTTGCGGCGGTATTGTGCACCAGCCTTAATCACAGCTTTTCCTACAAAAAAGGCGCAGTTTTCATTGAAAACTGCGCCAGTATTTTTATTCTTCCAAAGCCTTCAGCGCCTCCGGAAACGGCATTAAGCTCCTCTTAAGTATCCCGTTCATGTGTGCAATCGCCGTGCCGTAGTTGGTAATGGGCGTACCGCTGTCAAGGGACTGCTTGACCCGGTATTTCATCTCCCGCTCGTTCAGCATACAACCGCCGCAGTGCACAACCAGCGCATATTCCGACAAATCCTCTGGAAATTGAGTACCCGAAGTAAACTCGTAACTCAGCTGCTTTCCCGTATGCTTGTTTATCCATGCGGGCAGCTTCTGAGTACCGATGTCCCCGCATTGACGGTGATGAGTACAGCCCTCGGAGATAAGCACCTTGTCTCCGTCCTTAAGCCTGTCCAGCGCCGCAGCTCCCTTTACCGCATTGATAAGTCCGCCCTTGTAGCGGGCAAAAAGTATGGAAAAGGAGGTAAGCAGAATGTCCTCGGGAACGTCCTTTGAAACCTTACCGAAAGCCTGTGAGTCGGTAATGACCATTTTTGGCTTTTTGCCGAGGGAAGCAAGGGCTTCGGGAAGCTCCGTGTCCTGAACAACAACCGAAACCGCCCCCGCTTCAAGAATGTCACGGATAGTCTGCTGCTGGGGCAGTATAAGCCTGCCCTTTGGCGCAGCCTTGTCAATCGGTACCACCAGCACCACAAGGTCGTTTTCCGAGAGCAGGTCAGCCACAATCCGCCTGCTGTTATCCTCCTTGCCCGCCAATGCGCCGATAGCTTCCTTAAGCTCGTAAATCCCTGCTCCTGTCTTTGCGCTGACGTTTAAGTAAACCGTATTTTCCTTTTTGGGCAGGTCTTCGTGCAGGTCGGACTTGTTGCGGGCTACGATATAGGGGATATTCTTATCCGTAAAAAGGGCGATAAGCTCCTTTTCTGCGGGAGTAAGCTCACCCTCCGCCTCGGTTACAAGAACCGCAATATCCGTGTAGTTAAGCACCTGCCTTGCCTTTTTAACCCGCATTTCTCCTAACTGTCCCACGTCGTCAATACCCGGTGTGTCGATAATTACCACAGGTCCTAAGGGCAGCAGCTCCATAGCCTTTTTTACAGGGTCGGTGGTTGTTCCCTTAACGTCTGAAACGAGGGAAAGCTCCTGCCCTGTTACAGCGTTTACAACGCTGGATTTTCCTGCATTTCTGAGCCCGAAAAAGCCGATGTGTACTCTGTCTGCGGATACGGTGTCGTTAAGTCCCATAATTGCAGCCTCCTTTTCTTTTGTCCGTTTATTCTTTTGTTCTATCAATCATTAATCCTTTGCAGCACTCCTGCACACAAAGAATCAATCAGAAGCGGAAATCTCTGCTGTTTGAGTTCTTTATATCCTCGATATGCTGTGCCGCTATATTTCTTACCTTTTCGGTAGGAATTTTCTTAAGCTCTTCTTCAATAAGCTTAAAGCCTGTTTTCTTTGTTTCCTCGGAAGCGTAGTCAACAAGATATTCGGTAAGTGTCATAAGCGCATTGGGGTGGCAGCAGTTTAAAATCTGTCCGTTCTTGCAAAGCGCCATAAAGCGGTCGCCTGTTCTTCCCTCGCGGTAGCAGGCTGTGCAGAAGGAGGGGATATGTCCGCAGTCCATAAGCCATTTTACTACCTCGTCAAGAGTTCTCTGGTCGGAAACGTCGAACTGCTCGGAGTCGTGGGGACGTTCTGTCTCGGTGTAGCCGCCCACAGATGTACGGGAAGCGCCGCTTATCTGGGAAATACCCATGTCAAGCACCTTTTCTCTTACCTGCTCTGACTCTCTTGTGGAGATAATCATGCCGGTGTAGGGCACAGCAAGGCGAATGCAGGCAATAATCTTTTCAAACATTTCGTCTGAAATTGAGTTGTCGAAAACGTCCGGGTCAATATCGTCAGCCTTCTTTACACGGGGAACGCTGATTGTGTGAGGGCCTACGCCGTGAACCGCTTCAAGGTGTTCCGCATGCATAAGAAGTCCTGCAAACTCGTACTTGTAAAGCTCAAGACCGAAAAGAACGCCAAGACCTACGTCGTCAATTCCGCCCTCCATAGCCCTGTCCATAGCTTCTGTATGGTAAGCATAGTCGTGCTTCGGACCTGTGGGGTGAAGCTTTAAGTAGCTATCCTTGTGGTAGGTTTCCTGGAACAGGACATATGTACCGATACCAGCTTCCTTAAGCTTGCGGTAATTTTCAACGGTGGTAGCCGCAATATTTACGTTGACGCGGCGGATTGCGCCGTTCTTGTGGTTAATGCTGTAAATTGTCTTGATACATTCAAGAATGTATTCGATAGGATTGTTTACAGGGTCTTCTCCCGCCTCAATTGCAAGACGCTTATGTCCCATATCCTGCAAAGCGATAACCTCCGCCTTGACCTCTTCTTGCGTAAGCTTTTTGCGGGCAATATGCTTGTTCTTCATGTGATATGGACAGTAAACGCAGCCGTTTACGCAGTAGTTTGAGAGATAAAGGGGAGCGAACATAACGATTCTGTTGCCGTAAAAGGCAAGCTTTATCTCCTTTGCGATTTCGTAAATCCGCTGATTTTTCTCGGGAATGTCGCAGGCGAGCAGCACCGAAGCCTCACGGTGGGTAAGTCCCTTGCAGACGCAGCCTGTTGCGGTTTTCTGGGGGCGGGCTTTTTCGAGAATGCTGTCGATAAGCTCCTCATTGTGCTTGTTTGCTTCTGCATAAGCGATTGTGTCTAAAATTTCGGCGTCGTTGATAAATTCCTCCGCCTTAAGTGATTTGGGGTCGTAGATTGCCATTATATTTTGTCCTTTCATTTTATGTTTTTGTTGCAGTATCATTTCTTCACGTCGCCTCTGTCGGTGACGATTTCATAGCCTGTTGATTTTACCCGCCTTGAAAGGCAGCCGATACACTGGGCAGCCTCTTCGCCTGTGCATATCTTATCCGCATAAAGCTCGTACTTTTTGCGGACTGCAACAGGAGAAAGATTAGGCATAACCACGTTAGCTCCGCTTAAAAGCCCTTTCTCCCGACCATTGGGAATAACCGTTCCCAGAGCCGTTGTTGCAGGCAGCAGTATTTTCGGGTGAATAAGCCGTATTATGGACAGCAGGTAGCAGGTAACCTCTGCGCTTCCCGCAGGAAAATCAGCAAAGGGTGTTTTCGGGTGGGGGATAAAGGGTCCTATTCCGCACATATCGGGGGCAAATTCCTCAATAAATTTCAAATCCTTTGCCAGCAGCTCGTTTGCCTGATAGGGCGAGCCAACCATAAAGCCGCAGCCCGTCTGATAGCCGATTTTTTTCAGATTGTAAAGACATTCCATGCGGTTATCAAAGGACATTTCCTTTGGGTGCAGCCTTTCGTAATGCCCCTTATCGGCAGTTTCATGCCGCAGAAGATAGCGGTCTGCTCCGCAGTCGAACAATAGCTTGTAGCTGTCAAAGCTGCGTTCCCCGAGAGATAATGTTATAGCACAGTCCGAGTGATTTTCCTTGATTTTTCCGATAACGCCGCAAAGGAAATCATCGGTAAAAACGCCGTCCTCGCCGCCCTGCAATACAAAGGTGCGAAAGCCCAGCCTGTACCCCTCGTCGGCGCAGGAAATTATCTCCTCGGCAGTAAGCCGATAGCGGTCGCAGTCGCTGTTTGCTCCCCGTATTCCGCAGTAGAGGCAATTATTCTTGCAGATATTGCTGGCCTCAATCAGTCCACGGATATAAACCGCCTTTCCGTAGTGCCGCTCCCGTACTGCACGGGCTTTTTCGGCGAGCAGTGAAGCGGCGCTTTCGTCACGGTGGTCAAGCAGGTATTTGTACTCCTCATTCGTGAGAGAGTGAGCCTGCTCGAGTTCTTCAATAAGTTCCTTTACTCTCTTATCCATTGGTCACCACATTTGAATAAGCGGTTTTAACGCTTACTCCCTTTAGCCGCCCGATTTTTCCCGAAACCGCCGAAATTGTGTCCTGGGGGGCGTCAAGGGCGATACTTACGATACTTATGTTCTTTTTACGGTAGGGAACGCCCATTCGCCCGATAATGTAGGGGGCGTACTCGTGAAGGACGGAGTTAAGCGCCTCTGCGGAGTCGGTATCCTCAACGATAATGCCCATAACCGCAACTCTTGTTTCCTTATTTTCTATAATAACCACACCTTTCCAATCAAAAAGCCGTGCCCCTCGAAAGCGCAGAGAGGCACGGCAAAAAATACTGTTCTTTAATATTTATTTGCAGCAGCCTTTCAGTCAGAACGTATCTTTCTGTCGGGGTGACTTTTTTCGTTATTATTATAACATTATCTTATCATTTTGTCAATAGAAAATAAGCCATATTTCAGGCTGGCGAGAAATCGTCAGATGCTAGGAAACCGCATAACGGCTAGGCTTTGTGCCTGCCGTTATGCGGTTGACGACGCAGATGGCGGTTTATCGACAGCCTGAAGCTCCCAATCTTACGAAAGGGAGCTTTTCGTTATTCAAAGGGGTCAACTGTTTTGTTTTTAACCTCAATCGGGTAAAGCAGCAGCGTGTTGTCGGCAGTATTTACTGCCCCTAAAAAAATCTCTTTTTCGCTGTGGTAGCCTTGTAGGTGCAGCTCCTTTTCCAGCCACGTTCTGTTATTTCCCGTGTGCTTAAGGTTTTCCCCGTTTATGTTCCCGTCAAGGATAACGTTCACGAGGATTTCCTGCTGCTTTGGCTGAATATTCATATCCGAGGGCTCAAGAGGTCTGTTTGCTTCTGCGGGCAGTATGCTTACCGAGCCGTTAAATTCAAAAATAGCGGTCCGGATTTGCGATAAATCGAAGTAGCCCTGATTGCGGCAGTGGGTCAGAAAATCGCTTAAATCGAGCCTTGCCTTTTTGAAGTTCTTGCGGTACAGCTTGCCCTTGTCAAAGAGAATAATTGGCTTTCCGTTGATAATTTTCCGCAGGCTGGGAGATTTTCCCGTAACTACCGAAACCGCTAAAGCTATGACCGCATAAATTACCATCGCCAGCAGCGTTCTTTCCGGGTTTTCAAGCTCGGTAGCAAATTCCGCCGCAATTGAGCCTATTGAAATACCAATAATGTAGTCGAACATACTCATCTGGGAAATCTGCTTGTTGCCCATAAGCTTTGTAAGGATAAACAGGGTAACAACGCTTGCGACAGATGTTCCCACAACCATAAGTAAGTCCATTCTGCTTCACCTCTTTGCTTATCAGGCTGTCGATAAACCGTCATCTGCTGCGTCAACCGTCGGGCGGTAGGCACAAAGCCTTACCGCCCAACGGTTTCCTTGCATCTGACGGCTTCTCGCCAGCCTGATATATTTCTTCTTGAATAAGCTGTTTTGCTTATTATGTGAAACAGGCAGGAGGAATATACAGTTTTATTTATCAGTTCTCATAAACTATATACCCGTTTTCATCAACATTCTTAATATTGAAAACCTCTTTTACAAATTCAACGTCTGCGGTGGGAGTGCTGTCAAAATACTGCTGCGCCTTTTCAAGATAATCGGGAGTAACCATTCCAACGTTCCAGGTGTACCACTGGTTATCCGCTTTGTTGTAATAAAGCTCAGCCACGCAGTAAACCTCCTCACCCTCCGTTCCGTAGTAAACGGTATCGTTGGATTTTGTCACAAGCTCCTTAAATTCCTGTGAGTCTATGTCGGCGATATGGATATTGTCGGTGCAAAGCTTTCCGGTGTCGTCCTCGTAGCTGTCCATATAGGTGTACCAGTAGTTTTTGAAATAATCGCTTTCCGATTTGATTATAACAGCCCTTTCGCAGTCCATTTTTCTATCGAATAACAGGTTTATTCCGTAATCGGAGAACAGCTTTATTGTGTTCTCAAAGAAAGGATAGATTTGATAATACTTGTTGTACCAGCCGCTTACTACTCCGTATTCATCAAGAGTGTCGTTATTATATACGGCGTTCTTCCACTCAACATTTATCTGCATTCTGGTGGATGCGTTCATCTGATAGGGGTAGGTATAAAGCTGCTCGAAGGTAACATTCTCTGCGTCTGCCGCTAAAGCTTCAAAAAGCTTCTCCGGCGGTATATCTGCTGTTCTTTCCGGCATGGATATATCCGTATCGTTGTCCGGCGAATAGTATGTTATCGAAGCAACATCGGATACCTCTCCCATAGGCTCATACTGGTTCTTAAAGCCGCCGCTTGCAAGACATAGCCTTGCAATATCGTCTATGTACTGTGCGTCAATATCGCTGTAATTTCTTCTTACAATATCCCCGTTTTTAAGCAGGTAGCTTACCGAGAAGTAGTTGTTGTTTGCATAAGGTTTTTCCGCACGGTATAACGTCCTGTCCTCTAAGTAGTCCTTATGGAACTTTATAATATCCTCAGTATTATATAGTTTCATTGTTCCGTAGGCATTTCTTTCCTGCGAAAAGCTTACCGAAGCAAATACAACATTGTCGGGGGAGGGAACGTAGCCTTCTGCGCCGAAGCCCCTTGAATTTAGGAGCAGTATGCAAATCAGCAGGCTTCCTCCCGCACAGGCAGAGTAGCGAAGCAGGGCAAAGTGGAATTTCTTGAAACCGTTTCCGCTTATAAGCTCCATAATGATAAATATTATAAAGGTTATTACAAAGGCGGGAATAAGGTTTACAAAGTCAATTTCCGGCGCTGCGTCGATATATGCTAATGACCAGCCGTAGTCCTTTCCGAAAAAGTCGCATATTACCGATACCGAGAATATGGAAAGGGCAATAAGGGCGGAAACTATATGCCGCATAGACTTGAAAACATAGGGAGAGCCGACTCTTTCGTTGCGGCGCTTTCTGATAAGCACATAGGCTATTGCAGTAAATACAAGACAGGCGATAATTGAAATTATAAGGCCGCC
>JBJERM010000010.1:0-8446 GCA_051882315.1 Ruminiclostridium sp. | reverse complement strand
GCCTGAAATTCCGCAGGTAATAAAGCGCCTGAAATCATAGCCTGATGCGCCCAATTTTATGTTCATAAGGGTGCTGTAACGAGTTTCCTTTTCCTGCATAATCATCACGGAATAGGGCATTGCCGCAAGCAAGGGGGCTACAAAAGGCAAGGCGAAGGACTGGGAATAAAGAAAAAACCTGTTGGTTTCTCCGTTTATGATAGCAAACGTCATACCGCCAATAATCAGCAGGAAATTAAGCGCTAAGCTTATATAAAAGGCAGGCTCGCTGAAAATCCGTTTTAAGTCGGTTTTTATAAATCTCATAGGGTGGCGCCTTTCGGGTTCAGCTCTGTAAGCCCGGTGTTTTCAATGCTGAAAATGCGGGTGCAGAGGGTTTCTATATCCTCGGAAATATGGCTTGCGAGAACTATGGTTGTGCCGCTTTGGTTAAGCTCGGAAATCAGTGTTCTTACTTCCCTTGCGGAGTCGCTGTCAAGGCTGTTCATAGGCTCGTCCAGCACAAGCAGCCGTGGCTTATTCATAACCGCCTGTATTATGCCCAGCTTCTGCCGCATACCAAGGGAATATGTACGAACTGGTCGGCGGTTTTTCGGGTCAAGTCCAAGCCTTGTCATAAGCCCGCAGATTTCTTCATTTGATACCGGATTGCTGCTCATGGAGTTTAAAATCCGCAGGTTTTTAAGGCCGCTGTAATGAGGAATAAAACCGGGGGTTTCTATCATAACGCCTGCCGAAGGATAAAAGCGCCCGCTTTTTGAGTAATTCTCGTTATCTATGGTTATATTTCCCGTATCGGGCATAAGCAGACCTGTCATAAGCTTGAAAATTACGGTTTTGCCGCTTCCGTTCCTGCCCACAAAGCCGCAGATTTCGCCCTTTTCGATACTGAAATTAACAGAGCTTATAACGGGGTTTTTGTTGAAGCTTTTGCTGACATTTTCAAAACAGATATAACTCATTTAAGCTGTCCTTTCGTTTATAATACGGGATTTGCCGCTGATTATTTATTTTCTTCGTTTGCAGGATTTACATGCACCATAATATGCTTGACTTTAGGGAAGCTCTGCTCAATATCGTTATGTACAACCTCGGCAATATCATGGGCTTCATTCAGAGTAAAGGAGCCGTCGGCGCTGATTTCAACGTCAACATAAATCTTATTGCCGAAAATACGGGTATGGAGCAGGTCTATTCCCTTTACGTTCTCGTTTTTCATAATACAGTCGCAAATCTGCTTTTCGGTTTCCTCGTCGCAGGAATGGTCAACCATTTTGGACATAGCGTCCTTGAAAATATCAATTGCTGCCTTTGCGATAAAGAAGAAAATTACAAGGCTTGCAATCGAATCCATAACGGGAAATCCCAGCATTGCGCCGCCGATACCGATTAATGCACCTACCGAGGATAAAGCGTCAGAACGGTGATGCCAGGCGTCTGCCATTAAAGCGCCCGAGTCAATTTTCTTGGCGTAATGCCTTGTGTACCAGTACATAGCTTCCTTGCTGACGATAGAAACTACCGCCGCAATCAGGGCAAGAACACCGGGAACCTGAAGATCGTTATAGCTGCCGCCGAGAATGTTATTGAGTGCGTCTGCGCCGATACCGAGGCCTGTAATAAAAAGGACTACGGCGAGTATTATTGCCGCCACGCACTCCATTCGCTCGTGACCGTAGGGGTGCTCCTTATCCGGCTCTTTTGAGGCAAGTCTTATACCTATAATCACCACAAAGGTGCTGAACACATCGGAAGCGGAATGAACCGCATCGCTTATCATAGCCCCCGAATGGGCGATAATTCCCGCCATAAGCTTAACCAGCGACAGCACCACGTTTCCGATGATTGTTACTATCGAAACCTTGTTTGCTACCATCTGAAACTCGGTTTCGGATACCAGGATTTCTCTTGTTTCCTTGTTCTTTTCCATATAGGTTACCTCCGAATATACTCAAGATAACTCTATGGCACCGGTTTTGTGGGTGTTAAGATACGGCTTTTCTGAAAAAAGGTATAAAAAAGCACCCACGAAATCAGTATTAGCATCTACTGTCCCGTGGATGTTGCGTCCCACTGTCACTCTTGTGACCCGACTCCATGACGGCTGTCACGGTCTGCTCAGTTTGTACTGTAGATTTGTATGCAGTGCAAAGAGTTTCTCGTATTATAACATATGTCGGAGCGCTTGTCAAGTGTTAATTTTTTCTGAATGTGTTATTTCCAAATATTACTATTGTACTTTAAATACGGGTTTTTTGAGGGTGCTTAATAATATTGACACTGCCGGACGGACAACGCCAACTCATTCTACACTACCACAACCTCACACCCGTCAAACAAAGCCCCCGTATATTCCGCAACAATCAGCTCATTATGCGAAATCCCCGAAACTATCTCGATATAACCGTCCTGCTCCCGTCCCGTTTCAATATTCACCCGACGGATAAAATCACGAATTTCTCCGTTTTTCTCGTCCTTGTACAGGACATAAACTCCCCGCTCAAGCTGTTCTTTGGTGACAGCAAGCTTTGATTCCGTTCCCACAAAAGTAGTCCCGCTTTCGTCTGTGTATTCAAAGGGAAACTGTGCCTGCTGAATACGGCTTACCGTAACATGGGGCAGAGCGCTGTTATGTATATCTCTTGCAAATGCAGTCAGAAAAAGCATAGCGGCAAAGAAAACAGCCGTAATTAATGTCTGCTCATTAACTTCTGATAGGCTTTTTTAATTATGAAAAAAGCCTATCAGAAGTTGCTAAAGTGCAAGGATTTTTTTAATTATTATAAAAATCCTTGCACTTTAGTTCGTCCTTTAGGACGAAATGAGCTTGACATCAAGTAGTGTGTACGGCGCAAAATCGCACTTTGTGCGATTTTGCACCAGCTCAAAGCCTGTTTTTTAGGCTTTGAGTCAATAACTGTCCTGCGGACAGTTATTGAGTACACACTAATTATCACAAGTATTTTCTTCATGACAATTCACCCAGCGTCAGTCCTTTCTCAAGATTTTCGTTAAAGAAAAGATACAGCAAAAGCACCGGCACAAGGAACATTACCGCCGCAGGAAACATCACATTTCCCTCATAGTTCTGTGCGTTTGTGATAAACACCGACAGGGTTTTGAGACTGTCGGTTTTAAGGAACAGCATAGGCTGTTCCACCATATTCCAACAGTCTGCAAACACGAAAAGCACCACCGCAAAAATGCACACCCTAAGTTGCGGAACAACCGCCGTCAGCATAATTCTGACAGCAGAATTTGTTTCAAGCCGCATAGCCTCGATAATGCTGCCGTCAATGCTTTTCATATACTGGTGCATAACGACTACCCCAAACGGGCTGAATATCGCAGGAAGAATTATGGCAAGGGGCGTGTCGATAAGCCCCATATCACGAAGCCCGATGTAATTTGGCAGTATGGTTACCTGCAAGGGCATCATCATAAGCACGAAGTAAAACACAAACAAAGCGCCTTTACCTTTGAAATGTGCCTGAGAAAAGCCGAATGCACAGGGGATAATCACATATTGCTGTTCCGATAAGACTCGGAAGTAGGCAGAGCTTGCATTTTGTGTTCCATTTAAGGTGTTTTTTTCTTTTCATCATTCGTTCAGGTACACTTTCAGTTTTCGGTCGGCTTCTGTGATAAACTCATCAAGGGATATTTCTCCCGAAAGGTATCTGTTGAAATCATCCCAGTAAAGCTCGGACGGATAGGTGAAGTGTATCTGTGCATTGGTGCAAAGCTTTATCATCTGCCTTACCGTTTCGCTATCGGTGTATTCGCCCTCGTCTTCTTTCAGAACAAAGGTATTCGGTTCGGTAAACTGATACTGCGTGAGCCTTACGATATAGTCAAGAGCGTCCTCTAAATGCTCCGAATTCGGATTAACGCTTAAGAATATAACGTCAGGTATAAGCACATTCGGCTCGGAAATACAGGGTATTCCCGACACCCTAAAATCACGGTCATAGTTATCTATAAAAGAATTAGGATATAAACTCATAAGCTGTTCTTCGCTGTTTATCAGCGTTGAAGCAGTATAGCCTCCCTTTGCCTTATTAAGCCGCTTGGAATTTTTCAGCTTTTCTGCTGCTGCCCGAAATTTCGCCGTGTCAAAGCTGTCCTGCTTTATCACATAGTCAGTCAGAATATCAGCGGTAAAGCCAGATAAGATACATAATGTTTTATCAAGCTCTTCCGAAGAAAGACTGTCCATAAAATCAACAAAATCATCAAGCTTCATCGCAGAGAAATCCGTGTCGCCGTAATTGCTGAAAATAAAATCTGCGTCCGTATAAAGGGGCAGTCCCCATATATCCCCGCTTTCGTTTGTAAAGGCTTCTTTTATTGCAGGGAAGCATTTATCAAGATATTCCGAAACCCCGGGGACATCGTTCAGCGGATAAAAGCTGCCCCGGCTTTTTATTGCGTATGCAATATCATCTGCGGTACTGATATAGCACATATCATAGTCCCTGTCCTGTGACAGTATTTTCAGCGCCGCTTCTGCTCGATTTTGGCAAAATTGCACGACAAATCAGTAATATAAACCTTGCTGCTTCAAACGTCAAGGAAGTCTGATAAATCTTCCACTCCGAATTCTATGCAAATGGGGCTGAATTCAGAAATTTCGGTTTGTTCAGTATTCGGAACATCTGTGTTTATTTTTGAAGTATAACCGGATTTAGGAAAAATAAGCTCAATATTATCATCGTCTTTAACTGCCGTTATAACTCTCTTATCACCTATCTGCGTTGTGAAATGCAAATATCCCTCAGAAGCGTGCATGTTATACCCAAAAATGTTCATAAAATCGCTATATGCAGTTCCGGGTAAGCTTTTGGAAATAAGTGCATTGGCGCACCCTGCCATAAAAGCAAGACCAACAATTATTATAACATTAAAAATCAGTCGCTTTTTGAGGCTTAGTTGACTTGGGGCGGAAAATATCAACTGAGGACTATTCATTCGTGCTTTGTTGCTTTCAAACAAATTGAATATTCTCTGCATTTTTCTTTTGTGCTTTGCAGAAAAAAACGGAAGCTCAGCCTCCTCTACTGCCGCAAATTCATTTTCGTAATACAGCGATATTAAATCTCCCACGGAATAGCTCTTATTCATTGTTGATGTCCTCCATATACTGCTTAATCTGATGTAACGCTCTTGAAACCCTTTTATATGCAGCTTCTTCTGAAATTCCGAGGATTTCTGCAATATCCTTATTCTTTAAGCCGAAGTTCATTTTGAGATGTACAGCGGCTTTCATTCCCTCCGGCAATGAATCAATGAATTTCAATATCCTAATGCATTGAACGTCGCTCAATACCTTATCTTCCGTTGTAATTCTATCGTCAATGATACTATCATCAAGCACAGCCGTTTTTTCTGAAATCCTATGTTTCTTATTCCATATTACAAAAGCAATATTTCTTATGATAACATTTATATAGGAAACTCTTTTATTTGCAGGAATACTAAAGAAAATGTCAGGCTTTTTTGCAACAGCCAGAAACGCCTCCTGAATAGCGTCCTCTGCGTCCTGTGCATTATGTAATTTCGAGAAAGCTATCGAATAGAATGTCTTTATATTGCTCTCATATATGTCCGATAACTCTTTACGTTCCTCGTCGGTTTCAAGTATAGCTAAAGCAGAAGAAATCATATTTTAACCTCTTATATTGCATTTATTCGCTGATAGTATAGCACATAAATACCAAAAGTGCAAGATGGCAGACTATTAATCAGAAGAAGCATAAAAGAGATTTTTCGGAAAGGAGGCGCAAAATCACCAAAAATCATACGGCACAATTAGAGCCTTATTCCTGATGTGTTCAGCTGCGTGGTGAAAAAGGGTGTTGCGTCAGATATTCCTTGTTCAAAGGTCGCAATACCAAAGACAACTGTTTCACAGACTGAATCAGTATGGTTGCTGTCGTACTGCCACCACAAGAGCAAAGCAGTATCAGAGTGCAAAGGGTTAATAAATATATTTTGTTGCCAATAATGGCAGTAAATTGTAATTCACAAACACTCTTCAACAATCTCCCCTATATCCCCGTCAATACAAATTGCCCTATTTTGTATTTCGGGCGGGCAATAGCACTCTCCGAGATTTACGCAGGCATAGACAGCCTTCGGGTTCTGCGCCGTCATTCTCCAGAACGGGTATTTAATTATTACAGGCGTATTGAATCCCACGCCAAGTTCAAGAAGCAGGATATGCGAATTGCTGTAACGGCTGACAAATTCCTCATATCGCTTTGCTGCGGCGTACCAGCCCTCGTCCTGCACAAATAAATCGTCACAGCGCAGGTTCATAGTCATCGGCGCGCCGCATACGGGGCATTTCGGGATAAGCTCATCGGGGATTTTCATATCCTTTTGAAGCTCTATCATTTTGCGGACAGCGGCTTCGTTCTCGTAGGTTTTGTTGTGGCAGGCTTTACTGCATTGCCACAAGCCGTAATCCCCCTGCGTATAGAAAAGCCGCTTTTTATCAAAGCCGGCTTTCTGAAACTGATGGTCAACATTGGTTGTCAGCACGAAATAGTTCTTATCTTCAACGAGCTTCAGCAGGTCGCTGTAAGGCTTCCCGACAGGCACATCATATCGGTTTATCAGTATATGCCTTGACCACCACGCCCAGTATTCGTTTAGCGTTTCAAAGGGATAAAAACCGCCCGAATATATATCAGTAATGCCGTACTTTTCGCGAAAATCGCTGAAATATTTTTCAAAACGCTCGCCGTTATACGCAAAGCCCGATGATACGGAAAGTCCTGCCCCTGCGCCTATAAGAACAGCGTCTGCGGTTCGTATTTCTTCGGAGAGCCGCTTTATGTTATCCGAGAAGCTCCCGGTAGATTTCGTAGTCTGTATTCTTGAAAACATTGAATATCACCTTTATTTTACTGTTATTATGTTTCTTGTAGGCTCTTACGGTTTCGACTGCAATTTCTGCGGCTTTTCTGTTTGGAAAATGAAATTCACCCGTAGAAATACAGCAGAAAGCAACACTTGCAATTTCCTTTTCCTCTGCAAGCATAAGGCAGGAACGGTAGCAGGAAGCAAGCTGTTCCTCGTCATTTTTTGTGACCTCGCCGCCGATATATGGACCTACCGTGTGCAGAACATATTTACAGGGCAGATTGTAGGCTTTTGTAAGCTTGGCTCTGCCGACAGACTCGGAACTGCCTTGTTTTTGCATAATCCCGGAACATTCCAGCCGAAGCTGAATGCCCGAAAAGGTATGTATCGCATTGTCTATACAGCCGTGACAGGGGCAGAAGCAGCCCAGCATTTTGGAGTTTGCTGCATTGACTATTGCGTCACAGCGAAGCGTTGTAATATCTCCCTGCCACAAATAAATATCGCCGCTTATCGGAGTAAGAGCGGACAAATCAGTAATTCCCTTTTCTTTTATTTCAGTTTGCAGGTATTCGTCCTGCACATTAAGAAAATCATCGCCGATTGGCTGCGGTCTGCGGATATTCATAAGGGCACGGAGAAGTCGTTTTTGCTCTGTTTCGGATTTCGGAACAGGTGATACCCTGTACTGCGGCTGTTCTTCAAGCAGCTTGTTAATGAGGTATATTCGTCTTTCGGATTGCGTCATATTACACCCTCTTTTCTGTCGCTTTCACGGCTATATCAAAAGGCTGCCGTTTCCGACAGCCTTCGGTTACAATTTATTCCGAAACAACGCTGATGCGCTTCTGAATATTGTTGCCCTTTACTATTTCGTCAACCATTGCTATTGCGTAATCCGCATAGCTGATAACGCTCTCGCCCTTGGAATTCAGCGTCAGCTCCTCGCCGCCGAGAATATATTTGCCTGTTCTTTCGCCGTCTGCACGAAAATCTCCTGCGGGGCTGATAAATGTCCACTTAACATCATTTCTTGTGCGCAGCTCTTCAAGCGCCTTGCCCTGTGCAGCTGCAAGAGGCTTAAACATCTCGGGAAAATCGGGACCGTCCATAACCTGAACTGTATGCTCGGGATTTACATAGAGGCTTCCTGCACCGCCGACTACCAACAGACGGGTATCTGTTCCCGAAAGCAGATCACAAAGGTGCTTGAGAGATGTGGAGTGCTGCGGCAGAACATCAGGCGCCCACGCTCCGAAAGCGTCAACAACAACGTTGAAGCCCTTAAGATCGTCAGCGGTAAGCTCAAACAGATCCTTTACAATAACTTTCTTTGCAGCAGACTTGTTTTCGCCTCTTACAACGGCGGTAACGTCAAGACCTCTGTTTACAGCTTCCTTTACGATAAGCTGACCTGCTTTTCCGTTTGCACATATAACTGCGATTTTCATAGTAATATCCTCCTTAAATTATGGCTGTTTGCTTTTTGGAAGATTTCAGCGCTGTTTCTCTTTCCTTGTCTATATGATAACACAGCGACATCAGCTTGTAAAGTACGCACTTTTTTGTGATATAG
>JBJERM010000009.1:0-8532 GCA_051882315.1 Ruminiclostridium sp. | reverse complement strand
GTCGTTGTGTTCAGCCAGGTCGATTAACACGCGAAGCGCATATCGTCCTCTCGTCGAAATCATCATAATAGCGTTTCCTTTCTATAACATTTGGACTTAAACCGAATTATCCCCAAGCGGAAAACCGCTCAGGGAAAATTCACTGATAGGATTACTCAGCAAAAAGCGGAGTTGAAAGATATCTGTCGCCCGTATCGGGAAGAAGAACAACTATGTTCTTGCCCTTATTTTCGGGACGTTTTGCAAGCTGTATAGCCGCCCAAGCAGCTGCACCAGAGGAAATTCCTACAAGCACGCCCTCGCTCTTTCCGATTAGTTTGCCTGTTTCAAAGGCGTCCTCGTTGGAAACGGGGATAATTTCGTCGTAAATCTTTGTGTTGAGCACCTCGGGAACAAAGCCAGCGCCTATACCCTGAATCTTGTGAGGTCCCGCAACGCCTGTTGAAAGCACAGCAGATGAAGCCGGTTCAACTGCAACTACCTTAACATTGGGATTTTTAGCTTTCAGGTATTCGCCAACACCTGTAAGAGTTCCGCCTGTTCCTACGCCTGCAACAAAAATATCAACCTTACCATCGGTATCCTCGAAAATTTCGGGACCAGTTGATTTTCTATGGGCTTCGGGGTTAGCGGGGTTTGTAAACTGGGAAGGAATAAAGCTGTTCGGAAGCTCATCTGCAAGCTCCTGCGCCTTAGCAATAGCGCCCTTCATGCCCTTTGCTCCCTCGCTCAAAACGAGCTCAGCACCGTAAGCCTTCATAAGCTGTCTGCGCTCAACTGACATTGTTTCGGGCATTACAATTATAATCCGGTAGCCCCTTGCAGCTGCAACCGCTGCAAGACCTATACCTGTATTACCGGAGGTTGGCTCAATAATTACCGAGTCAGGCTTAAGCTTGCCGCTTGCCTCCGCATCGTCTATCATTGCCTTTGCAATTCTGTCCTTAACGGAGCCTGCGGGATTGAAATATTCAAGCTTTGCAAGAACAGTAGCCTCAAGACCAAGGTTCTTTTCAATGTGTGTAAGCTCAAGAATCGGGGTTTTTCCGATAAGCTGGTCAGCTGTTTTGTAAATGTTTGACATAGTAGTTTCCTCCTTTATTTAACTGCATTAAAACCGTTTTCAAGGTCTGCAATAATATCGTCAATATGCTCTGTACCGATAGAAAGACGGATTGTGTTGGGCTTGATACCCTGCTCTTCAAGCTCTTCCTCGGTAAGCTGGCTGTGGGTTGTGGTTGCGGGGTGAATTACAAGGGATTTAACATCTGCAACGTTTGCAAGGAGTGAGAAAATCTTAAGATTGTCGATAAACTTGTGAGCTTCCTTAACGCCGCCCTTGATCTCAAACGTGAAAATTGAGGCGCCACCGTTGGGGAAGTATTTTTCGTAAAGGGCATGGTCGGGATGGTCGGGAATAGAGGGGTGATTTACCTTCTCAACCTGCGGGTGACCACTTAAGTATTCGATTACCTTTTTGGTGTTTTCTGCATGACGTTCAAGACGGAGAGAAAGTGTTTCCGTACCCTGTAACAGCAGGAATGCTGCAAAAGGAGAAATTGTAGCTCCCGTATCTCTTAAAAGGATTGCTCTTATATAGGTAACAAAAGCCGCTGCGCCTACTGCCTTAGTAAAGGAAACGCCATGGTAGCTGGGGTTGGGAGCGGAGATTGCGGGATAATTTCCTGAAGCCTCCCAGTCGAACTTGCCGGAGTCAACAATTATACCGCCGAGGGTTGTGCCGTGACCGCCGATAAACTTTGTAGCGGAATGAACAACAATATCAGCACCGTGCTCGATAGGTCTGATAAGGTAAGGAGTGCCGAAGGTGTTGTCAACCACAAGGGGGAGTCCGTGCTTGTGAGCAAGCTCTGCAAGTGCGTCGATATCCGGAATATCACTGTTGGGGTTGCCGAGGGTTTCTATGTAGATTGCTCTTGTGTTGTCCTTTATTGCAGCTTCAACCTCTGCGATGTCGTGGATATTTACGAATGTAGTTGTAATACCGTAAGCAGGAAGCGTGTGTGCAAGCAGATTGTAGCTTCCTCCGTAGATTGTTTTCTGCGAAACAACGTGTCCGCCGTTCTGGGCAAGAGCCTGTATGGTGTAGGTTATTGCAGCAGCGCCGGAAGCTACTGCAAGAGCTGCAACACCGCCTTCAAGGGCTGCAATTCTCTTTTCAAAAACGTCCTGTGTAGAGTTTGTAAGTCTTCCGTAGATATTTCCTGCGTCAGCAAGACCGAAACGAGCGGCAGCATGGTCGCAGTTGCGGAAAACGTAGGAGGTTGTTGCATAAATCGGTACTGCTCTTGCGTCGGTTGCGGGGTCGGGAGTTTCCTGTCCAACGTGAAGCTGGAGTGTTTCAAATTTATATTCAGACATAGCTTTAATTTCCTTTCAGATTAAATTATTGTTGATTGTTAAATTCTTTCGATTCGCTGTTTGCTTCAACAGCAACAACACATTCGCTCTGAACGGAAGTTTGAAGTTACCAGATTTCTCAGATAGTTTTTCATAATTAAGTACCTGTCTTACTTTTTAAATTCTACCTGTTTGGTAGGTTGGTATTATAATACCACATATTCCCTACCTTGTCAATAGGTAAATAGGAAATTTTTAAAAAATTTTTTATAACATCTCTCTATTGCATAAAACAGGCAAATATGCTATACTGTAAAAGTAATATTTCTTATAATACAGAAAGGAAATAATCTATGAGTACTGCATTCAAAGCGGCAGATATTCTTCTGCCGGATATTAAGAATATGGAAAAGTGGGCGGTTGTAGCCTGCGACCAGTATACAGGTCAGCCCGACTACTGGGAAAGAGTAAAGAATACCGTTGGCGAAGCGCCCTCAGCTCTTAATCTGATACTTCCCGAAGTTTATCTTGAAGAACAGGACGTTGACGCCCGCATTGAAAAAATCCACGCCGCTATGAAGGAAGCGCTGGACAACAAGCTTTTCAAGGAATACAAGAACGCTCTTATATACATAGAAAGAACCCAGTCCGACGGTAAAATCAGAAAGGGCATTGTGGGAATGATTGATCTGGAGGAGTACGACTACCGCAAGGGAAGCACCTCTGCGGTCAGAGCAACAGAAGCTACGGTTGTAGAAAGGATTCCTCCCCGCATTAAAATCAGAACCGGAGCCCCTCTCGAGCTGCCCCACATTATGATATTAATAGACGATGAGAAAAAGTCGGTTATTGAGCCCTGCGGTGATTTTACCGCAGATAAAGCGCCGATTTATGACTTTAATCTTATGGAAAACGGCGGGAAAATCAAAGGCTATCTCCTTGATGAGGAACAGCAGGCAAAAGTTTTTGATGCGCTTGACTGCCTTTCGGACAACAAGGCTTTTAATGAAAAGTATGGTTTAAAGGACTACCCTACCCTGCTTTTCGCTATGGGCGACGGAAATCATTCTCTTGCCACCGCAAAGGAATTTTACGAGCAGCTTAAGCGGGAAAATCCCGACAAGGATATGACAAACCACCCTGCAAGATACGCCCTAGCTGAAATAGTAAATCTCCATAGCGAAGCTCTTGATTTCGAGGCAATTCACCGCATTGTGACAGAGGTTGAGCCGGAAAAGCTTATGTTGGAGATGAAAAAGGCACTTGACCTCAGCGGAAATCCCTCCGACCAGTCCTTTACCGCAATAATCGGAGGTAATGAAAAAAGCTACTATATCCACAAGCCTTCTTCCCAGCTTACCGTTGGCAGCCTGCAGGATTTTCTCGACAGCTACTTAAAGGAAAACGGCGGAAAAATTGACTATATCCACGGCAAGGACGTACTTAAACAGCTTGCCGCAAATGAAAACAGTATCGGTTTTATTCTCCCCGATATGAAAAAATCCGAGCTGTTTCCTACCGTTATAAAGGACGGTGCGCTTCCAAGAAAAACCTTTTCAATGGGACACGCAGAAGACAAGCGTTTTTATGTTGAGTGCAGGAAGATTACAGAATAATAAGCAAGCCCCGACAGTATTCATACTGTCGGGGCGTTCCATTTATTTTTTAATTTGTTCAGCAGAACTGCGCCTGATTACCGCATTTTTGAAATCCTCGCGGTAAGAGCGGCCAACAGGAAACTTTGTTCCGTCCTTCATTACAACCGTAACCCAGTTTTCTATTGAATCAATGTAATTCATATTTACAATGTAGCTCTTATGGCAGCGGGCAAAATCCGGGGAAAGCTTTTCCTCAAAATCCGACATTTTTTCGTAAAACTCAATATCGTTTTCGGCAGTATGTATGGTAAGCTTTCTTCGGTCGCAGGAAACCGAGATAATATCCCTTAGATAAATAAAAACAATTCTGCGGTTCTGCTTTATGCTTATGTAATCATTATCAGAGTTTGTATTGTTTTTAAGCTTCTGAAGGGCGCTGTGCAGATACTTGTCCTCCACAGGCTTGATAAGATAGGCAGTCGGACTTGGCGCTCCCTGAAAATCGAAAATTGCCTGTGAAAACTCCATTCCGTAGCCTGTAACATATATAATTTTCAACGAAGGATATTTCTTTGCTATTTCCGCAGAAGCTTCAATTCCGTTACCATCGCAGTTTTTTATATCCATAAAAAGCCCGTCGATCTTGTCTGCAATATCCACAAGGTTGAATTTTAGAGCGGAAATTGAATTGAATACTGTTACGGTACTGTCAGGTTCTTCTTTTAAAATACGCTGTTTCAGTTCTTCCGAAAACTTAATGCTGTCATCGCAGATTATATAATTCAACGTATCACCACCACAAATATCTCTATCTCTCCGGGCAGAATTGCCCTATAAACTAATTATAGCAATATTTTGTTAATCAGTCAACCATTATTGCAAAATTTTCATTTGTTCGTTTGTAACATTTATCTTGCAGTTTATTACATTTTTTAACCAAAAATACCAAATTGTGCTAAAATGTAAATATAAACAGCAAAATCTGCAATTATTTTTGCTGACGATTTAAAAAGATACCGAATTAAATCAAAAGGAATGTTGAGCGATGGTAGTTATTTTTGACACTAATCTTTCAAATGCACGGGAGCTTAAGAGCAAACTTAAGGACAGCTGCGACTTAGAGGATTCCAAAATATGTGTCTATGACGGAAGCGCAAAAAGGCTCAGCGAGACAATAAAAAACTCCACAAAGAAAATTATTGCAGTCTTTATTGCCCTTGACGAGGAGTCTATAAGAGAACAGCTTCAGCTTGCTGAAAGTATTTCAAGTCTGGAAAAGAATATAAATATTGTATTTACAACAGACAGCACCGAGCTTGCCCAGAGCGTATTTCTTGACAGCTATAAAATAAATACCTGCGCTGTAATTTTTAAGCCTTATACCACAGAATCCCTTATAAAGACAGTCAATAAAATAAACCACCTGGAGAGAAACGGTAATGTTGTGTGGGTGAAGCTTAAACAGGCTATTATTTCAATTAATACCGACGAGGTGGAATACGTTGGTATCGACGGTCACTGCACCACCTTTCACACCACCTCTAAGGTTTATAAAACCTATACCTCTATTGAAGATGTGGCAGGAAGCCTGCCGGAAACCTTTATGCGCTGCCATAAAAGCTTTATAGTAAATACGGATTTTATATCCGAATACAAAAACCGCACCTCCCTGACCCTTAAAAGTGATTCGGTTATACCGATAAGCCGGGCTTATCAGAAAGTGGTAAGGGAAAGAATTGAAACTATGTGCAAATAGACAAAAGCCGCAGACTTTGTACGTCTGCGGCTTTAATCATATATTATGCCGAATTTATCTCTCTTCTCTGAAATAGTTAAGACCTATTGCAGATGGCTCTGCGCTCTTTTTGTTCTTCTTTATGCAGGATACTATAAGCACCACCGCAGTGATAAAGAACGGAAGCATCTGATAAAATTCGTCGGGGATAGCTACAAGCCAGCCGAAAACTCCGGGAAATTCCGCCGAGAGATTACCCTTCCAGGGCTGGAGAGTTCTTAACATTCCGAAGAAGAATGCTCCGAAGATAGCCTTTACAGGATTCCAGTTTGCAAAAATAACCAGCGCAACGGAAATCCAGCCCATTCCGTTTATCCAGTTATCGTTCCACGCACCGCTGTTGGTTACAACGCCGAGGTAAAGGCCGCCGATACCGCATATACCTCCGCCGATAAGTATGTTTATATATCTGCAAAGGCTTACCCTGATACCGCAGGCATCAGCCGCAGCAGGGTTTTCGCCAACTGCACGAAGCTTAAGACCTGCCCTGCTCTTCTTTATATAAATCCAGCAGATAACTGCAATTGCAATAGCGATATACACAAAGGCATTATAGGAAAACAGCAGCTTTCCGATTATCGGAATGTCCCGCAGAACAGGTATTCCCGTATCTGCAACTGCCTCCTTGAGTCCCGGGCAGCCGTCAAGAGAAGGAAAGCTTCCCTTTGTTGTAAGATGTCGTCCCACAAAGCGGTAAACGCCTACCCCGAATGCTGTAAGAGCAAGACCGGTTACATTCTGGTTAGCTTGCATTGTAACTGTGATAAATGCAAAAATAAGAGCACCCAGAACGCCGCAGAGGAATGCTCCGATTATTCCCATAAGCAGATTATTTGTAGCGCAGCCGATAAGATAACCGCCGATTGCGCCCATAGCCATAAGTCCCTCAACGCCAAGGTTAAGGCTTCCTGATTTCTCGGTCAGGATTTCGCCTGTTGTGCCGAGAAGCAGGGGCGTACCTGCACGAACAGAATAATAAAGGAAATTTACTATAATATCCATTATTCCTTAACCTCCTTTTCCGAGCCTCTGAATACAAGCTTATAGCGAATGAAGAAATCTGCGGCAAGTACTGCGAAAAGTATGATTGCCTGTAAAATTTCCGAAGCCGCAGAGGAAATGCTGAAGGCGCTTTCCGCAACGGATGTTCCCTTCTGAAGAACGCCGATAAGGCAGGAAACCACGAAAATTCCGATAGGATTAAGCTTTGCAAGCCATGCAACAGTAATGCCCGTAAAGCCTACGTCTCCTGTAATTCCGTCTGCAAGAGTATGGCTTGTAGCCGAGCCGGAAACCTGTAACATTCCTGCAAGTCCCGCAATTCCCGCGCTTATGAACATTGTTCTTATAATAATGCGGTTCACGTTCATTCCCGCATATCGGGCGGTATTGCTGCTGTCGCCTACAACCGCAACCTCGTAGCCCTGCTTTGTCTTGCTGAAATAAATAAACGCAAGAATTGTGAGCAGTATTGCAATAATAAGGGATATATCAACCTGCA
The DNA here is from genome assembly GCA_051882315.1 of Ruminiclostridium sp. Taxonomy (GTDB): domain Bacteria; phylum Bacillota; class Clostridia; order Oscillospirales; family Ruminococcaceae; genus Ruminiclostridium_E. The sequence goes on along the minus strand of JBJERM010000009.1, from coordinate 1,277 downwards.
CACCGAAAAGGTCAATTTCGTAAAGCCAGCCGTTCTCGGGCAGAGCCTTGAAATCCGGACGGAATACAGAGCCGTCCTCCGCAAGCTTTCTGAAAAACATCGTGTTCTTGAGATATGTCAGCGTGTAGTAGCAGACGTAGTTCAGCATAAGGGTAAGCAGCGTTTCGCTTGTGCCAAGCTTCACCTTGCAGACAGCTGGAATAAGTCCCACAAGTCCGCCGCCGATAATACCTGCCGCCGCCATAATTATAAGGGTGAGCCACTGGGGCAGGCTGTTCTGGCAGAGGTTTGCAGCGGTTGTGGCGAAAATTGCGCCTGCAATAAACTGTCCGTTAGCGCCGATATTCCAGAATTTCATCTTGAACGCCACCGCAATACCCAGAGAGGTTATAAGCAGCGGAATTACAAGCCTTATAAAGCCCCTCAGGTAAATCTTGTTCTCGAAACAGCCAACCACAACCTTAGCGTAGTATTCAAAGGGATTAACCCCGTTCGCCGCAACGAAAATTCCGCCGATTACAATGGCAATAAGCACCGAGAGGGCGTAAAGCAGAATTTTTTGTCCTGTTTTTAAATCCGCTCTTTTGGCAGCCCGTATAAGGGGCGGCTTTTTTGCCTTTTTCTGATAAGTCTTTTTCTCCGTCTTTTCAGCGGAAACGGGAGTTATCGCCTCCTCCTCGTAATCGGACAAATCAACGGAGCTGTGAGCGTCGGTCATAAGCAGACCTATCTGCTCCTTTGTAGCCTCCCTTGCGTCAACAATACCAGTAATTTTGCCGTGACAGATTACAACAATCCTGTCGCAGAGCTCCAGCATTACGTCAAGGTCCTCGCCGACAAAAAGCACGCCTGTTCCCTTCTGCTTCTCGCGGTTCAGAATGTTATAAATAGTATAAGATGAGTTTATATCAAGACCTCTTACAGGGTAAGCGGTAATAATAAGGCTCGGGTCATCCTGAATTTCACGTCCGAGAAGAATTTTCTGAACATTTCCTCCCGAAAGACGTCTTACGGGAGTATCAATGTCGGGGGTTACAACCTCAAGCTCCTTTACAACCTTGTCGGCAAGCTTTCTCGCAGAGGCTTTGTCCACAAAGGGACCTTTTGCGTCGGAATAGCTCTTGAGCATCATATTCTCAGCAACCGTCATTGAGGCTGCAAGTCCCATTCCAAGTCTGTCCTCAGGGATAAAGCTCATACTTATTCCCCGCTTTATAATCTGCTTAGGAGTATGCCCGTCGATACGCTCGTTCTTATAAAGGATTAAGCCTTCTTCA
>JBJERM010000008.1:0-2526 GCA_051882315.1 Ruminiclostridium sp. | reverse complement strand
AAGGATTTATTATGCTTCAGTACGAAGAACTTATACTTGAATTTCAGGGACTTAAACCCCAGCTCAAGGAGCTTGCGGCAGCCCTTGACCTGGAAAACCTTAAGAAAGAAATCGAGAAGCTTGAAGAAGAATCTGCTCAGCCCGATTTCTGGAATGACAGCGCAAATTCTCAGAAGATTTTGCAGAAAATGGGCGGGCTTAAGGCGAAGGTTGCCCAGTTTGGCAAGCTTGAGGAAAGCTTTGATGATGTTCTTACAATGGCGGAGCTTGCCAACGAAGAAGAGGACGAGTCTATGCTTGAGGAGATAACCTCCCTTGCAGAAAACGCAAAGCGTATGCTTGAGGAGCAGAAGCTGGTTACCCTGCTTTCAGGTGAATTTGACTCCAAGAACGCTATTCTTACTTTCCACGCAGGCGCAGGCGGAACCGAGGCGCAGGACTGGGTTGAAATGCTTTACAGAATGTATAACCGCTGGGCTGAACGCCATAATTTCAAGGTTTCCCTGCTGGACTACCTTGAAGGAGAAGAAGCGGGTATAAAGAGCGCTTCTATTCTTATTGAGGGACTTAATGCCTACGGATTTTTAAAGTCTGAAAACGGTGTTCACCGCCTTGTAAGAGTTTCTCCCTTCGACGCTTCGGGCAGACGTCACACAAGCTTTGCCAGCTTAGAAGTAATGCCCGAAATCGACGAGGATACAACCGTAGATATTCGTCCCGAGGATATTGAAATGGAGGTTTACCGTTCCAGCGGCGCAGGCGGTCAGAAGGTAAACAAGACAAGCTCTGCTGTTCGTCTTATCCATAAGCCTACCGGAATTGTATGCGCCTGCCAGACCCAAAGAAGCCAGCTCCAGAACCGTGAATATGCAATGAGAATGCTGGTTTCAAAGCTTGTTGAAATCAAGGAAAGAGAGCATCTCGAAAAGATTTCCGATATTAAGGGCGAGCAGCTCCAGATTGCATGGGGCGCACAGATTCGTTCCTATGTCTTTATGCCCTATACCCTCGCCAAGGACCATAGAACAGGCTATGAAATAGGCAATATTCAGGCAGTTATGGACGGAGATATTGACGGCTTTATAAACGCATATCTCAAGAGCAAGGCTCTTGAAAAGAACGCCGAATAAAATGAACAAAAACGATATTATAACCCTTGAAATAAGCGGGATTGCAAACGACGGAAGCGGCGTAGGCAGAACAGCTGATGGAATGGTGGTTTTTGTACCGCTGAGTGCTGTTGGCGACAGGCTTTCGGTTAAGATACTGAAGGTCTGCAAAAATCACTGCTACGGGAAAATAGAGGAAATCCTCTCCCCTTCTCCCGACCGTATCACGCCCGACTGCCCTGTTTTTGGGAAATGCGGCGGATGCTCCTTTCGTCATATAAGCTACGAGGCGGAGCTGAGGGCTAAGGAAAGCTTTATAAGGGACGCATTCACCCGCATAGGCGGGCTTGAGCCGGAATTTCTTCCGATTATAGCTAACTGCCAAACCGAAAGCTACCGCAATAAAGCACAATATCCCGTTGGCAAGGATAGGAACGGCAATACTGTTTGCGGATTTTACGCAGACAGAAGCCACGTTATCGTACCTTGTGAAAGCTGCCGTCTTGAACAGCCGATTTTTTCCGAAATAAGGGCATTTGTGCTTGATTTTGCGGCGAAAAACAAAATCTCCGCCTATAATGAGGCGGAGCACAACGGCGTTCTGCGGCATATCTGCATAAGGCGAGGTCATTATACTGGCGAAATCAACGTTACAATTGTCGTTCGCAGAAATGTACCGCAGCTAAAGGCTCTTTCGGCTGCACTTACCGAAAAATTCCCCGATATTAAAAGCGTTGTCGTCAACGTGAACAAGGAGAAAACCAACGTAATTTACGGCGAAGATGAAATCCTGCTCAAAGGCAGCTCCGAAATCACCGACAGAATGCTCGGCAAAACCTTTTCCGTTTCCCCGAAATCCTTTTATCAGGTCAACACACCCATGGCGGAAATCCTTTACAGTAAGGCAGCCCAGCTTGCCGAACAGGAGGGAAAAACGGTTATCGACCTTTATTGCGGGGCAGGAACAATAGGGCTCACAATGGCGGATAAGGCAAGGAAGATTATTGGCGTTGAGATAGTGGAAAGTGCAATTAAAAACGCCAAGTTAAACGCTGAGCTCAACAATGCGAAGAATGCGGAGTTCTACTGCGGCGATGCAGGAGAAGTAACCGGAATCCTTAAGAATAAAGGCATTACCGCTGATGTTGTAATAGTCGACCCCGCAAGAAGGGGCTGCGACGAAAAGACCCTTAACAATATTTCAGCCTTTAACCCTGAAAGAATAGTTATGGTTTCCTGCAATCCCGCAACAGCGGCGAGGGACTGCAAATATCTTGAAAACTTGGGGTATAAAACCATAAGCGTTCAGGGGGTGGATTTGTTCAGCAGGACTAATCATGTGGAGACGGTGTGCTTATTGTCCAAACTCAAAAGTGACCAACATATCGAGGTTGAGCTGAAAACGGACGAGCTTGAT
>JBJERM010000007.1:0-8546 GCA_051882315.1 Ruminiclostridium sp. | reverse complement strand
ATCGGCAATACTGTGAACGACATAAAGCGGCTCAGAGGCTGCAATAATCTGCCACACATTGGAATAAAGCGGCGTAGTCGCACTTCCGTCCGGTCCCGGCATTGTTGTCATTGCCGATACCATAGCGGGGATAATAGCGGCAATTACAAGGAAAATGTAAAACATGGGAGTATGGAACAGACGGTAGAAGTCCACGCCGAGCATTCCTTTAAGCCTCTTTGAAAAGCTCGGGGATTCAAATTTCAGTTCTCGTTTAGCTTCCATTTTACTTTACCTCCTTCTGTGACATCAGTTCGATGTAGTATTCTTCCAGACCGATCTTGTTCTTTTTGATTTCGCTCACAACATGACCGTTCTTCATCATGAAATCAACGATAGCCGCCGTATCATCTTCATCGTACACACGGATATATTCGCCTTCTTCACGGACATCTTCAAATCTTCTTGCCAGCAGTTCTTTTGCGCCTTTCCTGTCTTTTGTTTTCAGCGTTGTGAAGACCTGCGCTCTGCTGTCCATTTCATTGGCACTTAGCTCCATAATCATCTTACCTTGGCGGATGATGCCGTAATGAGTGGCGATTTTTTCAAGCTCGCCGAGGATGTGGGAGGAGATAAGAACCGTGCAACCGTATTTCTGCGTGATGTCCACAAGAATTTCACGCATAATTCTCATACCGTCGGTATCAAGCCCGTTGATAGGTTCATCAAGTATCAAGAGGGCAGGGTCGCCGAGCAGTGCCATAGCAATTCCGATTCTCTGCTTCATACCGAGAGAACAACTCTTGAATTTGATATTGGCGGAGTCCTCCATACGGACGATTTTAAGCACTCTTGCAATTTCCTCATCGGGGTGTTCAAGTCCTAAATTAATGGTCTGCATACGAAGGTTCTGATACACGCTTGAATTTGGAAAGCAGCCTGCGTTTTCAATAAGCGCACCGACTCTCGCTCGCACACCCGGATCGGTGTAATCTTTGCCGAAAAGCTTGATACTGCCCTCGTCGGGAACAAGGTGTCCGCAGATCAGTTTTTCGGTGGTGGATTTGCCTGAACCGTTTTCACCGATAAAGCCGTATATTGCGCCCACGGGAACTGTCATATTCAGATGATCTACCGCATACATCCCGCGAAAGCTTTTGGATAGATTCCTGATTTCAATAGCGTTCATTCTTAAGTCTCCTTTGTTTAATTTATCTGAATACCGATAAATGTCAAAAGCGAGACAAGAATTATCATTGTCTCGCTTGCCTTTCGGGATTATTTTTTTGCAGCATCAATGCGTTCTTTGGCGGCGGCAGTTCTTTCCTTGGCAGCGGCGATTTTTTCTTCACGCTCTGCCTGCATTTTTTTCTGACGGGCTTTGGGACTCATCTTAGCCTCTTCCCACTGTGCCTTGGATTCCGCTTTTGCAGCCTCAAAGTTTGCTTTGTCAACCTCGTGCTGTGCCTTTGCGCTTTCCTTCATATCCTTGAATGCGTCTTTCAAAAAGTTTGCCATTGTTATGTTCTCCTTTTCATTAATTTGACAGTTTTATTGTTTGTCCATGATTTTATCGCTGAGCTTCATAATCTGAGCCGCGTACTTGTTTTTGCGGCTGTCAAGTATCCCTTTATAGATGGTATAGTTGATAATTGCCATAAATAAACCTACAACGCCGATAATAATACCGGAAACCATTGAGTTGTTAAAGCCGAGAGTGGTACCAATGTCGGTCATCACCAGGCTCATGCCGCAGCCCATGATAATAGCGCTGATTGCGCCGAATATATAGGAAAATACATTTGCCGGACGTTTCACCTTAGCGTCAAGCTCTCTGAGAACGTCGAGCTGTGTGTGTTCCTTTTCGGTGTACTGCGTGCGAATCTTCTGTACTAAATGTTCCTGATCGTTTTGGTTCATAACGGTCACCTCTTTCTGTTTTGTTATTTTGTAAGTATATTATACCTTATGTTTGTTGGAGAAATGATTCGGAAATGTTTCAAAAATATTATAAATATCATTCTGCGTGAACTTTAGTTGTTATATCCGTTTCATTCTGCTTCCGGGTATATTATAGTGTTCAGTTGTTTTTGAATGTTTTGAGTTTTGTTTAAGATTTATTAATTTGAATCAGCTTTCTTTTGTTCTGTTTCAAAAGTCATATAATAAGTATGGCGAGGATATATCGGAATGGAATGTAGTTATATTCACGTTCCACTTCTTTTTCATTTGCATGATACGAAATATTCGTTTCATACTGCACCACCCTGAAATGTGGAAAAAGTGAGACGGCGTTTCGTCACCTCGCTTCTTAGCTTTTCTTATTCTTCTTCCGTAATTGAAACGGTATATTTTCCGTCAAGACCTTTGGACTTCAGAAAAGCATTAAACTCATCTGCAAGAGATGCGGCGGTATAGCTTGCGGGTTCTGCTTTGATATAAGGACTTCCGTGTGCGTTCGCACGGGCAACCGCTTCCTGTGTCTGGGCGTGAATCTTCGCAATCTGTGCAGCGGTATTGTGAGATGCCGCATGCGCGCCGCTTTTAATGTTATTAATAACAAGATTATACTTTGCCTTAACGCCCTTTGTATGGAGAAATTCTGCGAACTCCTTATTGTCTTCCGCAGACTGCGCCTTCACTGCTTCATAATTTGCTTTATCAGTTTCGTGCTGCTGATGTGCCGACTGTCCCATGTTTTCAAAAGCAACTCTGAATTTTGCGCCAATACCTTTGGTGTGCAAGAAAGCGTCGAACTGCTCATTCAACTACAGCATCTCCTGTTCAATTTCCTGTTGTGATTTTGTTCTGTTTTCCATTTGAATCAATCTCCTTCTATGAGTTTTGTTATATGCAGCCTTTCGTTTGCTTCATAAGTTTATATTACGATATGGTTGTTTTAAAAAGATTTGAAAAATGTTTGAGAAATATTAATTCTCTTGAACTTCGAATTTTTCTGAATACGGTTTAATTTTTCTATTGACAATAAAAGCCGACTGTGCTATAATACGCTTAACAAAATGGTGGTATACCTGAGTATACCGCTAACGAAAGGAACGGTATCCGATGAAGCTGGAACAAAACAGCGATAAGAATATATATATTCAGCTTGCTGACTGGATTGAAGATAACGTTCTTTCAGGCGTTTTTCCCGAAGAGGGGCGTATCCCGTCTGTAGCTGAGCTTTCAGTAAGCTTTAAAATCAACCATATAACAACCCTCAAAAGCATAAATGCGCTTACCGAAAACGGCATAATCTTCAAAAAGAACGGCGTTGGTATGTTCGTATCGAAGGGGGCGAGGGAGATAATACGGAATAAGCGTAAGGAAGCCTTTTACAGCAAATATATTGCGCCTGCTGTAAAAGAGGCGGAAAAGCTCGGTGTAACCTATGAGGAGCTTAATGAAATGATAAGGAGAGAAATCAAAGATGAGCACAATGACAATTGAAAACATCAGCAAGAAATACAGCAGGAAACAGGTTCTCGATAATGTGAGCCTTACCTTTGAAAAATGGCATTGCTATGGGCTTCTCGGGCGTAACGGCTCGGGAAAGTCTACGCTGATTAATATTATTATGCAAAGAACCTCTGCCGATAAGGGAAGGGTACTTATTGAGGGAAAGGAAATCAGAAACGGCGATAAGGCTATGTCAGGGCTGTTCTGTATGAATGATAATATCTTCTATCCGCCTGAGTTCAAGCTTAAAACAATTCTCAGAATTACAGGCTCTATGTTTTTTTCTTTCGATACCGCTTACGCAAAGGCTCTTATGGAAAAATGCAGCATTAACGCCGACAGTCGGGTAGGGCGGCTTTCAACAGGGGAAAGCTCAGCGTTCAAGGCAATTCTTGCCCTTGCCTCGAACTGTGACTATATCTTTCTGGACGAACCTGTGCTGGGGGTTGATACAAAAATCCGCGAGCTTATCTATACCGAGCTTGCAGCAAAAATAGCAGAAGAAAAATCCTGCTTCATAATTACGACCCATCTGATTGACGAAATAGCAGGAATGCTCGAATACGCTTCCATATTACATCAGGGAAGGCTTATCCTTTCAGATACAATGGAAAATATTGCAGAAAAATACATATCTCTTTCAGGAAAAGCGGATGAGATTAACGAGCTTATAAAAGACATAAAACCTATCGGCGATGAAAATATCGGACTTTTCCGCCGCGTAATTATCGGACAGACCGATTTTCCCGAAATACCCGGGTCTGTTACTGTCAGCCCAGTAGGACTTCAGGAGCTTTTCAACGCTCTTACGGGAGGCGATAACAATGAGCAGCTTTAAGCGCAGCGCAGGGTCGATTTCTGTCGGATTTTATGCGCTGAAAACAATATTCCCGCTGGCGGTGCTGGTAAAAATACTTTATAGCGTTTTTCTGCTTATATTGCTTAGCCTGCAATCCGACAAAAGCGTAATCAACGCAGGGGATTTTTCCGACCCTTTGATAATTATAATCTTAGGCGGTATCTTTTCCTACAGGCTTACGGGCATCGCTGCCGCAAACAGTATGAGTAAGGATAATACAGCCTTAAGCGCTATGATTTGTTCCATACCGGTAGGTATTTCTTTTGCGGCAATTGACATCTTTTTTACCAAAATACTTGCAATTCTGCTCTATAATAAGCCTGTACGCCATTTTTTTGAGCCATCAAAAGATTATATCGCCGACAGCGTGGTGTGTACCATAAATGACACAGACGCTGTCAGTAAGCTTTCAGGCTTATCGGCGCTTATTTATCTATGGGCATTTTTAGCAGGCTGTATAGTGGGAATGTTTATAATAAATAAGTGCAGGGTGAGGCTTGTTCTTACGGCTGCTACCTCTCTTGTCTCGTTAATACTGATGTTTAAGACTGCCGATTTCTATATTGCATCTTTGCTTTTAAGTCCCGTAAATCCTCTTTGCTTCGTTTATGGAGGCCTTACCGCAATTTATTATGCCTTTGAAAAGGGGGAAATTGTTTTTAACCTGATAATTCTTTTCCTTTTTTCAGTTATCTCCATAACAGCAAATCTGGTTCTCATAAAACCGAATGTACCGCAGTATAAGCGGAAAAGAAAATTTTAACCGAAAGGAGTAAATCTGATATGAACAGGCTTTTAACAACTGTTTCCTGTACATTTCTTCTTGTATGGAAGAGATTTCTTGTTTTATTTATTATTATCTCAATGCTTACGGCAGGCGGAGCTTTTCTTAATAATTCTCTGCCTGGGTTTGGTCCTATGCTGGGAATTATAAACGATACCTTTATTTCGGTTTTTATATTTCTCTTCGGCATAAAGCTTTACGAAAGCCATACCTCCTTTTGTATTGTCAATAACGTTTCAAAGAAATACCGCATAATTTCAGGTATCTGCGCCGCTTTAGCCATAACTCTTGCGGCGGCAGCGCTTTCGTGCGTTTCAAGAATTATTATTTTCGGTATTGACGGCTACACCTTTTCTCTGCCGAATATGCTGAGAAGTGCAGTAAAAACCGCGCTTATTTCCTCTCCGTTATTTATATGGGATATGCTTGAAGTAACGCTCTTTTTAATGGCTGTTTTTATGTTCGGATATTTTATTTCTTCGTTAAAACAGGGTATCGGAAGTATAAAGCTTCTGCTTATCCTTTTGGGGACAGCGGCGCTGCTGTGCGGAAATATTATGTTATCTGCCTTTACGGGGATAAATCCTGTCTCCCTGCTTATGACGCCCTTTGCAGCAATGCAGAGCAGCCCAATAACTTCGGCTTTGCTGAACATTATACTTACAGTGCTGCTCGGATTTTGGGGTACTCTTATTAAAACAGAAAATATCAATTCGGATTAAGGAGGCACACGATGAAAAAAACCGCAGGTATTCTTGCCCTGATTTTTTCTCTTTTTTGTTTTGCAGGCTGCGCTGTGTACGGCTCATTGGAAAAAGAGGACGGCATAGTAGTTCCACTTTACGACGGCGCACTGGCATGGTCGTTTATAAGCTCGGAAACAGCAGAAACCGACATACCCGTAACCATGACAAAAGAGCAGGCTGATGAAATTTTCAGCAACATTGAGGTATTCGGCGCCAGGCTTGCGCTTCCTATGAAATTAAGCGACCTGCCCGAAGAATTTTCCATTTTAGGTGACTATAACCCGGATTACGGCAGGAACATTGACGGACGCTTTTTTGAATTTGGCAGCAACATACAATATGCAGACGAAAACGGACGCTTCGAAACAATTGCAAACGTCTGCATCATTACGGACGGCAACAGCGAAGAGGCTTATAATAACGGCATTATCGTAAGCATGGGACTTGGTATGCTCAGCGCTGATGTTACCATTAACGGAGCGGGCACGGGAGATTTCGGCGAGGAAATTACAGCTGCGCTGGGAGAGGGATATTTATACTCCTATGAAAACTCGTTTAAATATATAATCCGTGTTCATTCGGATGGAGAAAGAATGATAAAAATGATTTACGGCGTTCCCGACGAAATAAAAGAAGTCGTAGATATAGAAGAATTTGTAAAAAATGCTTCTCCTATGATGATAGATATTATAGCTCATTCGGAATACAGAGTGCTTTACAGTATGTAACGGAAAGGAACAGGTATGAAAAGATTTTTTGTTAAAAGCGGTATTACTATTCTTTCCGCCGTTATTTTTCTTGCTTCGGTTATTATCTGTATGTCGAGCGCCAACAGCGTCGAATATATGAAGATATCCGAAATGGCGGAAAAGAACTCGGAATATATATCAGCGCCTACGGCTCTTCCGTGGCAGAATTACGGTAAGGCGGACAAAAGCCTGCTGAAAACGGATATATCGCCCCTTACCCTTGAGGATTTTTCATATATAGTGCTTGACGGAATAAAAATTGATATGCCCTGTACGCTGGGAGATTTAGCCAAGCATTTTGAAATGCGCTATCTCGTATATCCGGACTGTGTAAGCGCCTTTATAATGAAGGACGGTATTACATTTGCCACCGCAGTTGCGGAATATAACGGCGGCGAACCGCCCTATTCCGACTGTTTTGTAACGAGTTTTTTTCCTTCTCCGGACAATTCAGCACCCGAAATAGTAATAGGCGGCATACCTACAGGAATCAGCTTTGCCGAATATAACAGGCTTACGGGCGGAAACGGAGAATATGATTTTGTTGAGTATATGGTTTTTGAGACGGGGGAAGAGGAATATCTCGTTGTTGACCGGGGAGTACCTTACAGCGACGGCAGCTACGCTCCCATAGAGCACATAGGAATTTACAAAAACCCGAGCGAAGAAGAACTTGCGGGCTGGAAGCGGACAGAGTTTGAGCCTATTATAGACAGGGTTTACTACTCCGAGTCTTATATCCCCGAGAATTACAGCCCGATTTCAATTGATGAACTGGATTTTTCAAAGCTTGGAACATCGCTTGAAATTACAGACAATCCTTGTATATGCATATATGACGTAATTATAGGCTATAAGGCTATGGGGGAAGAGGTTTACGCCGGAATAGAGAGTTACAGCAGGATTGACAACGAACACGAATTCATTGAATTCCGTATTTACAACCTGAACGATGAATGGATTAACAGCGTTAAAACCGTACTCAAAAACGGACAGAAGCTGGGCGAAGCGCTTGTTATAGAATAACCTCCCTGCTTGACAAGTACTGCATTAAATGCGGATTTTTGAGGTGTTACAGTATTCACCCGCTTGATTATTTAAAACAGATGTGGTATAATACTATAACAAGAAGGTGCTCCCTATGAACAATGTTGAAATCAACGAACTTGACAGAACCTGTGGGCTTACCGACGATGAGCTTACCGAACGTTTCAGAGAAGCGATGCGCATTGACAATGAAATCAAGCGAGTAAAGGGACTGCCTATCTCCCGCTATGATGAGAAAAGAAAAATGGCTTATCTTGAATACCCCGACGGAAGAAGGGCGTATCAGGAGAATGTCTGAAAAGCCTGAAATAATCGTCTTTGCAGGTCCTAATGATTCGGGCAAAAGCACTAGGTAAGCACTATCACGATATTTCTCGTTCAAATGGTGTGTGGTGTCGCTCAACAGTTTTGAGGATTTTAGAAGATGAACGATATACGGGAATGTATGTTGCAGGAAAGAAGAGTTCTGCTGAAATCGGGACGAGGAAAATAATTCAAATGCTTTCTCAATCTCTTCATCAAGCTTATGAGTACTTTGGATGTTTTCGCAAAAAGCGATTTTAGCTTTTCAACATCTTCTGTATCAAAACATTCAATAATCGTTGAAGCATGCGATTTAGCTACTTGTGACGGGGAAGGCTCTTTCTCCTTATAACTGCAAGATGATACAACAAGTAATAATGATAAGATTAACAGATGCACCTTTTTCATTACACAGCCTTCTTGTTATATTCTTTTATATTTCCACTTTCAGCGGCAGCAGGGATACTTATCCCCGCCGCTGTGTTTAACATTATCGCCAGACTTAATATCAAGCTTGTTATCCTTTTCATTTGGGCTCCCTTAATTTTGGATTTGCATCAATGCTTCATATTCAACAATTTTCCTATCGCCAAGATCAGGTCACCATCAATTTTAATTTA
>JBJERM010000006.1:0-2533 GCA_051882315.1 Ruminiclostridium sp. | reverse complement strand
TTGTGCCTGCCGTTATGCGGTTGACGACGCAGATGGTGGTTTATCGACAGCCTGAAATAAGGGTTATTTTTTGTCTGCCTCAATATAAATCGTATTCTTTTCGTCCTTATACTTCTGCTCAAAAGCCTTTTTAAGCTTTGTAATCCTGTGTATGCTCCATATATCAATTACGCACTGTGCAACGATAATTATGCCGATAAGGGTAAAGATAAAGCCTACGAAAAGACTCGGATAAACAATGATTATAAGACCTGCCGCAAAGGTAAGAAAGGAAAGGATAAGCGTAACGTACCAGTAGCCAAAGCCCATTTCCTTTATAAGCAGCGCCCGCCGCAGGTTTACAATGCTTTCAATAATGATAAGGATACCGAGAACGATTGAAAGCAGGTTTACGAGGTGCTCCGCCTGAACGATAAAGGCAAGACCGAGAGCGGTAGTAAGAACTCCGGAGAAAAGCCCCTGCCTGAAAGAATATGGGCGGCTGTTGGTGACAAAGGAAATGATGTCAAAAATGCCGTAGCCCGCCATAAGTGCGCCGATTATAATGCAGAGAATTTTAGAGCTGATACCCGGGAAAAAGATAAGGAAAAAGCCGAGAATAAGCTCAACAACGGACTGGAAAATAAGAATTGCTTTGGTTTCGCTTACGGAGTCCTCAATAATAAGATTAATGTCACGTTTTTTCATAGTTATTTGTCCTTTCTGCCAGTAAACTTCTTTATTGCAAAGCCTGCCGCAAGAGCCGCCGCAGGTATAATTGCTAAAAATGCTGTTCCTCTGTTCGGGCTGCTTTTTTCTGGTTCTTCTTTTTGGGGCAGGTCTTCTGCTGCCTCGGTTTTTCCGTCTGATTTTTCGTTTGTTTCTTTTGCTGTATCGGCATTTTCTTCTTTTGCCTCGGTAACAGCCGCCTGTGCAGCAGGAGCGGTTATCTCCGGTTCAACAGCCGCCGCCGCTTCCAGTTCCTTTATGCTGTGCGACTTTGCTACGGAGGAAGCAGGCTGCCCGTTTTCGTAAATTACGGCGACAGTATGCAGCATATCCGAAGCTGCCGACATTTCGGTGAAAATACCGTTTTCGGGAGGAGCAAGAACCGCAGCACATTCCTTGGAAGCAGGGCAGTAACGGTAAACTGCGCCGCTTGTGCATATATAGAGATAATCGCCGAGAGCGGTGGTGTATTTTATCGCTTCTCCGGATAGGGGCAGTTCTATGTAATCCGTAGTATCTGCATTAAAATCCGCAGAAATAATACTGCCCGAAAGCAAATCGGCAAAATACCAGCGCCCGTTAATATATCCGTAGCCGCTAAGGTTCAGAAAGCCGCTGTTTTCCGAGAAAAAGGTGCTGTCAAAGGCTGCCGATTTCGTGGCTTTGGGGACTTTATTCAGCTTATTGGGGTTCACCGTTCCCGAAAGAGCCCAACCGTAGTGGTCAAGGGCGGTTATTTCCTCGTCGCTTTTGAGAAAATACTTGTGGGAAGCTGCACCGATGTCAAGGTTATCGCTGTTGTAATCCCCGAAGCTTGTAGTTCCGCCGTTATAGCGTATATCGTCCCAGGTGCAGTCTGCGTGATACCATTCACCGCCAAGTTCCAACATAACCCATTCGTGCTTCATTCCGCTGCTGAAAACCGTGACAGCGGGTATTCCCGATTCGTTAAGCAGTATTGCGTAAAGCTTCGAGTAGGCGGAGCAGACCGCATATTTATCCCGAAGCGCTCCAACCGCCGTGTAGCAGTCGGGCGGATAGATTTCCGAGCCGTCCTCGTAAAAACCGAGGGAGTCGGGGAAGCTTAAAAGTGAAATGATGTAGTCGTAAAGAGCAAGCGCCTTTTCAGCTTCGGTCATTTCCTCTTTAACGACAGAAAGTGCATATTCGTATTCCTGCTGGACGGTTTCCTTATCCTGATTAAGCATTGAAATATCGCAGCTTCCGTCAGGATTTCGGTAATAGTCGCTGTAAGCTATGTCAATCCCTTGCAGCAAGCCTTTTTCGGAGGAAAGTCTCGGGGTATAGCTAAGATAGGTTTCGCCGTACTTGCCAAAGGATATTTTCCCCTTTTTAAAGCGTACCTTATCCAGTGCGGCAAGCACCGCTCGGTATTCCTCCGCTGCTTTCTCATCGGATAAATCCACGGTAAAGCCAAGGTCGGATAAATCCGTATAGGCTTCTCCCTTGTCAATTGAGTCGGAAAAGCGGGAGCTTATTATTGCGGAAATACTCTGCTCGGCGTAAGCTTTTGCGCCTGCCCCCAAAAAGGAAAAACAGCAGGCGAAAAGCAGAAAAATCAGTAATCTTGTTTTTGTCTTCATAAATCCTTTGAGTTGTGGTTGCTTACGGTTATATTATATCACTTGGCGGCGGTATATTCAATAGTAAAGAGCGTGTTTTGTGCAAAAAAATAAAGCCCGACTTGTAATCGGGCTTTTTGCGTGCCGAGCTTCTCGGCTGGCGGAAGCGGTGGGATTCGAACCCACGGTACCGTGAGGTACAACTGATTTCGAGTCAGTCCCGTTATGACCACTTCGATACG
>JBJERM010000005.1:0-2539 GCA_051882315.1 Ruminiclostridium sp. | reverse complement strand
ATGTTCATTTGTTTTTGCTATATGAACAAACCGCTATGAAAGGTACGGTCTAAAAATGGAACAATATTTATATCCCATTCTTTTCTTTCTGGGACTTGGAGCAGCTGCGGGAGTACTGCTGACGGTGGCTTCAAAGGTGTTTTTTGTAAAGACGGACGAAACCGTTGAAAAAATATCCGAAGCTCTTCCGGGTGCAAACTGCGGCGGCTGCGGATATTCGGGCTGCGACGGATACGCTGCTGCTGTTGCAGCAGGCGAAGCTCCAACAAATCTCTGCAAGCCCGGCGGAGCTGATGTAACCAAAAAAATCAGCGCAATTATGGGCGTTGAGGCAGTTGAGAGCGAAAGGGAAGTGGCCTTTGTTCGCTGTAACGGAAACTGCGATGCAACTGAGGATAAGTTCACCTATATCGGCTCAAAAAGCTGTGCTGCAATAGAAAAATTCTACAACGGCAAGGGCAAATGCCAGTCCGGCTGCCATGGTATGGGCGACTGCGCTGCTGTCTGCGATAACGGTTGCATTACAGTCAAAAACGGGGTAGCTGTGGTAAATCCCGCAGAGTGTATCGCCTGCGGAAAATGCGTTAAGGCTTGTCCCAATCACCTTATCGTGCTTGTTAAGGAAAGCCAGCGTGTTATGGTGCAGTGTTCCTCAGCCGACATAGGCAAGGTTACAAAGTCCGTCTGCAAGAACGGCTGTCTCGGCTGCGGAATTTGTGTGAAAAAATGCCCGGAGGGAGCAGTTTCCATCAATAATAATCACGCAGAAATAGACACTAATAAATGTAACGGCTGCGGCACATGCATGGCTGCCTGTCCCGTTAAATGCATTGTTGAGCTGCCCGCCTGCAAAAAAGCTGAGTAAAAGGAAGTACATCAGTGAAAAGAATATTATCGTTCATATCTGATATTTTTATGAACATCAAAAACCTGCTGCTGAGAGAATATCTGGGTGAAGCGGAAATTGAGGACGCATATTCCTTCCGTCTTTTGCTGAACAATCTATGCGTGAAAAATTCCCGAAGAATACTTGCCTTTGCCATTTTTTCGGCAATTGCAGGTATTATCTGCCTTTTTACCTCTCCTGCGGCAAGTCAGGCAGCAGCATTCCGCATACTTGGCGCCTTCATTCTGATAGCCTCAGCCGCAGTATGCTTCTGGCTTATTTTCAGGGAAATAAAAAAGCGCAGTCCGGATTACAAGCTGCTTAAAATTTTCAACTATATTTTCTGGATTTCCTATATAGCCGGCGGGATAGTTATTGCCCTTTCCCAATATCTTTCCGGCAGAACCGACTTTTTCTTTGTTGTTTTTGCACTTGGTCTTGCGATTATTCCGATAGCTGATTTTTTTGAATCCCTTGTTATCGGTGCAGCTGTCGTAATTCCGCTGTTCATATATGGAATAATCGGGAACAACGATTTTTTCTACTGGATCTATTATCTTATCGGAGCAGCCGCGGTTTTATGGATTTCTGCCCTTAACTGTAATTATGCTTCCAACAACTGGCTTAACAGCCGCCGCCTTGAAACAGCGGAGGAGCGCTGTACCCAGGTTCTCCAGAAGGACGCACTTACAGGACTTCTGAATAAGACAGGGCTTTCCGCAAAGTTTATGGAGCGCTACGGAAGCGGAAACGGCGCTCATAAAATTGCGGTAATTCTGATTGATATTGACAATTTCAGAGGCTACAATCACATGTACGGCTACGACAAAAGCGACACCTGCCTGTACAACATCTGCAACTGCATAAAAATAATGGCGAAGCCCTATACTGACGTTATTTCCCGCTTTGGCGGCGATGATTTCGTGCTGGTGCTGGAGGATATGGAACGGCTTGAAATCGTAAAGCTTGCGGAGCAGCTGAGAGAAGCGGTGGAAACGATGGCGCTGCCCTTCGGAAAGGGAATCGTTACGATAAGCATCGGCATTTCGGGAATACGGGAGCTGGACGGCAAAAACACCTATTCCGACCTGCTTAACGAGGCTGACGACCAGCTGGTAATTGCCAAGAAATGCGGCAAGAATTGTATAGGCTATATGAACAGACCCTTTGTTCACGAAAGCAGAAAACCTGTACAGAATTGACGGATTTTTTTCCTTTTTGCACAATGGTGTAATTGTTATGAAAATATAATGTAAAGCCTGCTATTTTTTGTAGAATTTGCAATTGCTTTTTTCATTTTTTTTAGGTATAATTATTTTAGTATTAATACAGAAAGTGAGATTGCTATGTACAACGATTTAATTGACACGATTGGTTTCCTCGGCAAATACGACAGCGACGTTTCCGCTGCTATGAACGACGAGCTTTCCCGTCAGAGAAGGAATCTCGAGCTTATTGCCAGCGAAAACATCGTATCCCCCGCAGTTATGGCAGCTATGGGCACTGTTCTTACCAACAAGTATGCCGAGGGTTATCCTGCAAAGAGATACTACGGCGGCTGCGAGTGCGTTGACGTTGTTGAGAATATCGCTATCGAAAGAGCGAAGAAGCTTTTCGGCTGCGAGTTCGCCAATGTTCAGCCCCATTCAGGCG
>JBJERM010000004.1:0-2542 GCA_051882315.1 Ruminiclostridium sp. | reverse complement strand
GCAACAACTTCTGTCATTATCCCACCACCAGTTTATTCGTTTTCTTAATATATTTTGCAGGAATAGGTTTCCGCAACTTCCACACAATATTCATCGGCTTTGAACCTTCACAGCTTACAAAGTCAGCCAAGCCTAAGAAAGTATATGGAGAAGCACCAAGCTTACCGCTTTTATATTCACGGACAAATAAAAGCTCCATATCGCCGGTTGTTCTGTGCTTCATATAACGCTGACCAGTATTGCTTTCCTGTGAGGTAGTGCTCTGGCTCTGCCAATGGAACAGGGTATCATTTATAGAAAAGTCGTTATACATTGTGGTCGGAGAATAGTCTTTTTCCGCCTTGTTGAGCGTAACAAAGTGAACGTCAATCTTTTTATCGGGCAGATATTTCGTGCCTTCTCTGACTGTATTCGGTTTCATAAAGTCAAGAGCGACAAGAATCTGGTCTCTTGAATACGTACAATGCAAATCAAGAAGACAATCAAAGCCCAAATCAACAGGCTCGTCAACAAAATCAATCCTGTCGTAATTAAAATAAAGAATATCCAGCATTTCGGACAGCATAACAGGGGAACTTTCAGCTCTCTGAAGCCTTCGAGCAAATCACTGAAACCGCATTCTTCATAGGTTTTCTGCCATATTGTAAACTGTAACATCTGCCACATTCTGATTTCGCCTTCGCTGAAATCATCAAGGGTATATTTGTCAATTTCAGGAAGAAACTCCACTATAAACTCAATCCAGTGCCTTGAATCAATACTGCATATACGGGATAACGATTTTGTCATCACATCTTCAAGAGGCTCAGAAAAATTCTCTTTAACGCCTGCTATCTGACATAGCCTTGCAAAGCTGTTTTTTGTGTTGTAAATAGCCGAAAAATCAATATGATAATATGTGAGGAAGTTTTCGAGATTAAGCACAAGCCCTGTATCATCAGTGAAAGTTGAAAGCTTATTTACTACAATATGATATACTTAATAAATTCAATTATATATTATAATTATGATGCGGACATGTGCCCATCCCGATAATTTCGGAACATAAAATTTTGCCCTTGCGCTAATTGCGAGGAGCTCTTTTTGTTTTCATAAGATGAGACGAAAATGTTCGCCAACAATCGCTACATAATCAGAGGGGTTCAAGCCAGAATCACTCACGACACCCAACGCCTGTTCTGGTATCTTATCGACATTCTCGAAATACCAGAGGTTGACAGATATCAATTCTTTACCCAGTTTTTCATTGCTTTCAGCTTTAGTTCAACTGAATACTTTTTCTTGACATAAAATCCCCCCTAAGTGTAGTCTCGAATTTTTGTTTTTTCGAGTGTCTACTCTAAGGGGATTGTATCATTCATCGGGAAGCTGGTTGCAAATTTTTCATCGCTCATAATAAAACCTAACCTTTCTTATAGCGGTTTATCCTGTTGGCTGGCTTTATTTGTTTATCATAACATATTTTTACTTAAATCACAAAACTTTGTGTAAAAAGGCTCAGGTACAACTACGGATTACACCTCTTGCAAGGCACATATCCCATATCTATTATCTTATCCCGTGAATAATCAACAGCCCACTTATTCTTCTCGCTCATAGCATTAATGCTTGAACAACTGGGATAGTGGAATTTCTTCGTATTCGTATTCAGGATATATGAGCCGCCTGTTGATTTATCGCTGTTATCGACTGCAACGGCATTATCCTTGACCGTTATTTTGCAGGTTGCTTTCAGGCCGTTTGTTGTCTTTGCAGTAATAGTAACTGTTCCTGCTTTTTTGGCAGTAACCTTGCCATTGCTGTTTACGGTTGCAATTTTATTATTGCTGGAATACCATTTGACGGACTTAGCAGCCTTCTCAGGGGAAGTTGTGGCAACAAGGGTTTTGGATTGTCCTGCCTTAAGGGAATATTTAGAATAGTTAAGCTTTATTGAAACAATAGCGTTGTCGGAAAGCTTACTGCTGCCATCGGAATAATCTATTACAATATCGGGCTGGACGTTGTAGCAGTAAACATTGAAGCACACTCCCTTACCCTTATCCTCAACGGAATATGCTTCGAGCTGCACGCCGCCTGCAAGAAGATTACCTCCCTCAAATATAGGAGTTGCGCGATAAAGAACGTGGTTTCCTGTGCTTTCCACATAGTTGGCAACCTTATTTTCAAAGGGCAGCATACCCTCTGTATTCATATATCGTGTGCCTGTAATAAGGTTTTTCTTATTGTCGTTTTCGCCTGTAAGCTGGTAGCCGATGAGATGACAGCGGTTATAAAGATATTTTCCGTCAACGTTATCATATTTTACAGTATGCCAGCCCGATGGCTTTATCGACCCTATTGAGCCTCGTGCTTCTGTGGGCATTGTCTCCTTGCTCACATTAGCAAAAGCCACACCGCAGCGACCTAGGCTGTCCTGCTTACTGTACTTTTCAAAAGACTCTGTGGTAAGCTGTGATTTCTTGAAGCTCGGAACATTTCCATTAAGTTCCACATACGCTTTTCCCGAATAGGCAGGAAGATTATCAAGGGTAATCCTTAG
>JBJERM010000003.1:0-2557 GCA_051882315.1 Ruminiclostridium sp. | reverse complement strand
GGAAAAACAGCAGAGAAATACAGGCCTCAATTGTATAGGAGCCTTTTTCGCTTGTAAAATTCATAAAAACTCCTTTCAGGATTAATATCCGGCGAAGCTTGAAACATAGATGTTATAGTAACCGTCGGAAAGATTTCTCAGGGTAACGCCGTTGCTGTCTGCAACTCTTCCAATTACGCTTGTCTTAACCCTTGAACCGCAATCGATATTGAACATGGTTACAGCCGTATTCATATTGTAAGAAGCCGAGCTGTTTATATAATTTATGTTACACTGCATAAGCTGAGCTGCACGCATAAGGATAGCGTCGCTTCCGCCAATCATTCCTATGTAAAGGAAAACGCACAGATAGTCCTTATAGTTCATTGTAATCATATTCACAATCGAGCTTTCCTTGCTTACTGTTACGTTGGTGTTTCCCGTGCCGAAATTTACATTTCTTGTACCTGAAAGTTTTTGGGAAATCTGACTGTTAATTGTGGACATCACCTTATCGCCAGCAGTATTTATTCCGTTGACCGCAAGTCTTTTAGCTTCGTTTGCTGCGCTATCGATAACTTCATTAAGCTTTTCGTCCAACGAATCAACAACACTGTTTATCTTATTGGTAACATCCTGCATTTTATTTTTGAAAGCTTCCGAGAAGTTTTCAAGCTTTGCAGTGGTCTGTTCGTTTATAAGATTAACCACCTTGCTCTTAATGCTTTCTTTATCAAGCTTTTCTACAAGACCGGCAAGCGCCTCGCCTAATATACCGGACCCACCTGAGGAGTCTGCTGAATTTGTCATCTGCTCAAATATCAAATCCACCTTTTTGCCAACTTCATCGGCAAGCTCGGCAGTACCGCCCTGGCATTTTGCAACAGTGTCCAGTACAAAGTCCTGCAAAGGTATAAGAATATAGTTATTTAACTCAGAAACCAGCTCTTCCTTCTTCTGCGTCAGCATCTTGCTTTTCCATTCCGTCAGAGCCTCTTCGCTTCCGTCTATGAAATCACAAGCAAGCTTTTCAAGCTCCGAACTAACAGAATCTATCGTCTTTTCAGCAACTTTCTGAAGGATATTTCCTGCAATATTGCTGCCCTTACACATCCAGGTAGAGGCGGTTTTATAAATCGGAACAGAATAGCCCTCTGTAAGCTGAATAATGTCGTATGCAGTTTCTGCAGCTGAAATAAGAATATGAAGAACGGTCTTTACAACCGGCATTGCAAAGGGGAAAATCGCAGTAATAGAAGCTGCGGTAGCGGATGTAAAGGCTGTAATCTCGGAGTCTGTATAGGAATAGATAAGATTAAGCACAAGCCGTATTCCGGAAATGCTGGCAATTGCCAGACCTTTATTTCCAACCTCTGTATTCTGACCGTAAATTATATATTCAAGCTCACTCTTGAAATGCTTGTTGGACTTTTCGTTAAGGAGAAGACCTGCAACATTCTTCTGCGGCGATTCAAGGTCCTTTCCGTCCTTCTTTCCCGTGGTTAAGCAGCTGAAGCCGTCCGCAAGATACTGGGTTACAAAAAGGTTATCCCTTCCACCCTCCGCAATCTGACCGACAAAACTCATAAAATCACCAAGCAGATTCTGCATTCCGCCTGTATCGTACTCTTTTTTGCCGCTTTCTTCGTCTTCTGTTTCTGTTATAAGACCGCTGCTGTTAAAGTTGATAGAGTTTTTTATTTCATCACAGTTTGCAGGTGCGTCAAGGTCAACCCTCTGGGCATACTGGGCGAAGGTTTCGATTTCGGTTACATCCGTCATGTCATTTGTAGACTCGGGAATATTTTTTATCTTCTCAAGCTCCTCTTCTTTCTTCGCTTCCAGAGCATTTTTATCGCCTTCTAAATTATCCTTCTCTTTTTCTCCTTCTTCCTTTTTTTCTTCCTGAGCAGCTTTATCCTGAATTATATTCTTCTCGCTTATCTGCTTAAGAAGCTTGATAACCTTCTCATTATCTCCGCTGTTAATTCTTGACGAGAAGCCGGACCAATCGTTATTAACGTTAGTCTTGACTGATTTTGTCATTGACGAGATATTAGTACTATATGATTTGTCTGCATCTGAGTCCCAGACCCCCAGCAGCTCGTCAATATAATCATTCGGCATTTCGAAAAAGTAGTTACCATATCCGAATATATCAGTCAGCTCAACCGGGTCGCACATATTGATATCATTGATACTTCCATAGCTGCCTATTAATGCTTCATACGCCTTCTGGTATTCGGTATACTGACTTGCAAATTCATTCTTCAGACTGTCAACTTCTACATCTTCAAAATTCTCCGCCTCGGTATCGTGGGCGTTCTGCATACTTGCCCTTGCGGATTCGGTTTCAACATCGGCAATAGAATCATCCCAATCCTTGCTTTTCTGCTTTGCGTCAGCTATCTTTTCCTTGAAATAATCAAGAGGAGAGGAACTCGTAACGCCGCCGAGAATGCCTGCTGCTTTCATCTGAAAGAAAAGAGTTGAGGCTACGGCTTTCATACTGTTGGTATACTCATCCAGAGAGCTCTGGGCGTCGTCCCAAAGGGCTTTATAGGTTTTATCCATTGCT
>JBJERM010000002.1:0-8676 GCA_051882315.1 Ruminiclostridium sp. | reverse complement strand
CACGGCTGCCCGTGTATGTCACGCTGCAAAGAATTACTTGTTATTTCTTTCCTCGTCCAGCATTGCCTTTACCTTAATCGGAAGACCGAAGAGGTTGATAAAGCCTGCGCTGTCCTTCTGATCGTAAACATCGTCCTCGCCGAAGGAAGCAAAGTCCTCGCTGTAAAGGGTGTAGGGAGAGGTTACACCTGCGTTGATGATGTTGCCCTTGTAGAGCTTGAGCTTAACGTCGCCGGTGCAGGTTTCCTGAGTCTTGTCGACAAAAGCGTCCATAGCCTCTCTTAAGGGTGTGTACCATTGTCCGTTGTAAACAAGGTCAGCGTACTTCTGAGCAAGACCAGCCTTATAGTGCTGTGTTTCCTTGTCAAGGCAGATTGTTTCAAGAACATCATGTGCGTGGTAAAGGATTGTGCCGCCGGGGGTTTCGTAAACGCCTCTGGACTTCATACCAACAAGTCTGTTCTCAACTATATCGTAAAGACCGATACCGTTTTCTCCGCCGAGCTTGTTAAGAGTCTTGATAAGCTTTACACCGTCCATCTTTTCGCCGTTGAGTGCAACCGGAATACCCTTTTCAAAGGAAATTGTAACGTATGTAGGCTTGTCGGGAGCCTGTTCGGGGGAAACGCCAAGCTCAAGGAAGCCGGGCTTATTGTACTGAGGCTCGTTTGCGGGATCCTCAAGGTCAAGTCCCTCGTGGGAAAGGTGCCAGAGGTTCATATCCTTGGAGTAGTTGGTTTCTCTTGTAATCTTAATCGGAACATTGTGCGCCTCGGCATATTCGATTTCCTGTTCTCTGGACTTTATATCCCAAATTCTCCAGGGAGCAATAATCTTGAGGGAGGGAGCAAGAGCCTTTATTGTAAGCTCAAAACGAACCTGGTCGTTGCCCTTTCCAGTGCAGCCGTGGCAGATTGCGTCTGCCCCTTCCTTCTTTGCAATTTCAACAAGTCTCTTTGCAATAGGAGGACGAGCGAAGGAAGTTCCTAAAAGATAGCCCTCGTAACGAGCGCCTGCCTTTAAGGTTGGGAAAATAAAGTCGTTTACGAATTCGTCCTGAAGGTCCTCGATGTAAAGCTTGGAAGCGCCTGTCTTCTTTGCTCTTTCTTCAAGTCCTTCAATTTCGGAATCCTGACCTACGTTTCCTGCAACACAGATAACCTCGCAGCCGGGATAGGTTTCATGCAGCCAGGGGATAATGATAGAGGTATCAAGACCGCCCGAATATGCAAGAATGATTATTTTGATTTCGTTTGCCATTTTTGTAACTCCTTTGTAAAAATTTTACCATTTTTAATTATACACGAAATATTCATAATGTCAAGGGAAAATATACAGTATTTTGCATAATATGCTGCATAATATGAATATTTTATGAATATTCTGCATATTTCTCATTATTTCAGAATTTTTGATTTTATCAGATAATTTTTAACTTTACACATTAGAAATTAAGGAAAGCAATACAGAACCGGACAGCGAAGGCTTTCCGAAAGGCTTAACAAGATTTTTTCAGATTACGGAATAACGGGAATAAGGATGGATATTTGGCGGCGGCAGGACAATACAGCTATGAGTTTTTTTTGAGCAGGTGATAAATGAAAATATTCCCTCTGAATTTATGGCAGCGTAAAAGCAGTAAGAAGATTTTTGTAAAAAAATACAAAAAAACAGCGAATTGTCTTGACAAAATTTCTGTTCACATATATAATAGATATATGAACGCGATAGTTGAGCCAATCCATTTAATGAATTGTTCACAATTTCGTTTATTCTGAACGTATTGTATGAAAAGGCAGGTAACAGCTATGGTTTTAGGCGAGAAGCTTGAAATTCTTATCGGAAGAAAGAACATCAGCAAAACCGATTTTGCTGAAAAAGTCGGTATTACATACAGAGGGCTTGCAAATTACCTCAACGGCTCAAGAAAGCCTAAAAAAGACGTTCTTTCAAAGATAGCCTCAGAGCTTGGCGTATCTGTGGATTTTCTTACAGACGATTCAAAAAGCCTTATTCTGGACAGTAAGGAGCGGTTTATCTTCAACTCCACCTCCGACTCAAACTCAATACGGGAAGCTGCTGAATACCTTGAAAAGGGAAAGCAGATTTTTGAATGCAGCGACATAAGCCAGGAGGATAAGCAGGCGCTTTTTGCCTGCCTTACAGAAATGTACTTCAATGCGGCGAAAACTGATAATTAGTATTGTAATAATAGGAGCAGCTCTTCTGTTCCTATTATTGATTTTTTTGAACAAAAATCAAAACATAAGCTGTTCCGGACAGGATTATTTGCTGGGGACGCTTGTCAGAATAACTATAAGCGATATGCCGAAGGAACAGGCAGAGACCTTGATAAAGGAAAGCCTTTCTCTTGTGCGTGAAATTGAAAATAAGCTTTCTGTTAATATCGAAAACAGCGAGCTTATGTATTTGAACAATAATGCATACGGAAGGGAAATCCCTGTCAGCGACGAGCTTTTTTACGTTCTAGAAAAGTCTCTTGAATACTGCCGAATGAGCGCTGGAGCTTTTGATATAGGCATTGGTAAACTGATAGACCTATGGGGAATAGGAACGGAGAATGCGGCTGTTCCGGGTTCTGAAAATCTTGCTCCATTCATAAATTTTAAAGGATATGAACATATAATTCTGAACAGAAGCGCAAAAACCGTCCGCTTTGATGATGAACGGGTAAAAGTCAATCTGGGCGCTTGTGCAAAGGGTTACGCTGAGGATAAAACAAGGGATTTTCTTATAGAAAATGGCGTAAAAAGCGCACTTCTAAGCTTCGGCGGAAGCGTTACCGTAATTGGTGAAGGAAAGTACGGCGGAAATTACAGGATTGCTGTTGCTGATCCTGATACCGCAGATGGCGGACACTCGCTTATAATCTGTACACACGATAATTCAACCGTTACTTCCGGGGATTATCAGCGCTACTTCGTTGAAAACGGAGTTAAGTATCATCATATTCTGGATTCCGCAACAGGATATCCTGCCGACAACGGAATTAAAAGTATAACCGTTGTCACATACAGCGCCTTTGAGGGGGACTGCCTTTCAACAGCTGGCTTTGTTCTCGGAAGGGATAAGGCGGTGAGTCTCCTTGACAGTCTTGGATGCGGCTATGTGATAATATCAGATGAAATAATTATATCCGAGAGTCTTAAAGACTTTGTTGAACAAGATAATAATGTGCCTGGATAAGAGAAGATATGAACAAAAACTCAAAAACTAAATATATCTGCTTTGGAATTGGCGTATTTCTGATTTTTTTGGTATGTATGATTTTGCTGTTCATAAACGGCAATAAACAGGAAAAAACTGCTTGTATCTATTCATACGGTGTTCTGATAAAGGCGATACCGCTGTCGGGGGCAGGGGACTGCGAATTTACTGTAAACTGCTCCGAGGGGTATAATCTGATTAAGATTGAAAACGGGAGAATCTGCGTTAAGGAGGCGGATTGCCCGGATAAAACCTGCGTTAAAACAGGCTTTACCGACAGCTCCTTCAAGCCGGTTATTTGTATGCCACACAGGCTTGAAATCGTAATAAAAGACGTAACCGACGCAGACGGGGTGACGGGATGAAGCTGAGAAAAACCGTTCTTCTTGCCCTGCTTACAGCCGTTGCTCTGGGGCTTTTTACCGTGGAACTGCTCATTCCGCCTTTTCCTCTTTGTCCTGCTGCAAAAATCGGGCTTGCCAATACAGTAACGCTGTTTATGCTTTCAAATAACAAGATATTTACGCCCACAGACTGCTTTCTTGTTCTTGTGGCCCGATGCCTTATTTCAGCCTTGGTTACAGGTCGGCTGATGTCCGTTTTATTCAGCTTCTGCGGAGGTTTTCTTGCTCTGGCGGCTATGCTTCTTGCAAGAAAAATTTTCGGCAAGGGAATTGTTGCAATAAGTATAACCGGCGCAGTTTTTCATAACATAGGTCAGACTCTTGCGGGCATAGTTTTTTACGGCGTTTTCAGCGTGCTTTACATGCTTCCCGCTTTCTTTGCGGCAGGAATACTCAGCGGTACGGTTACGGGTTTGTGCATATTTTTGGTAAATAAGAACAAATCCCTTGAAAAATTTTTACAAAAATACAGGTAGGAAAAATATATATGGATAGAGCTAAAATTGATAGAATTAATTTTCTTGCGAGAAAATCAAAGGCAGAAGGACTTTCCGAAGCCGAAAAGGCGGAGCAGCAGACTCTTCGCAACGAGTACAGAGAGTTTATGCGCCGTGGTTATATGGCGGAATTTGAAAGCACATACTTTATCGACAAGGACGGGAATAAGAAGAAGCTTATCAAGGATTAACTAATAAGGAAGAGGTGCTGTAAATGAATGACATTTCCGTAAATTACATCGACATTTGCTGCACCGGTCTTTTCGATGCGGATTCTGAGCTGCTTTGGACCGACTCGAAATCTGTTATCGACCGTATTTTGCCTCTGGGCAGCAAGCTTAAACAGAATATTTCCTCCGCAAATCCTGCTGAAAAGATTAATTTTGATTTTATTGCAGCAGGGCTTAATTACCGCGCTGTTTTTGAAAAAATCGACTACAATCTGACGATATGCCGTATTTATCGGGAAAAGCTTGATGATAACAGCGTTTCCGCTCTTATGAACGGCGTTGATACAATAAAGCATGAAACCCTGAATTTCCTGTCCCTTGTAAGCTCCCTTAAGCAGGGGAGCGGCGATGAAAAATCCGAGGGCTTCACTGCGACTCTTTCCGCCCAGTCCTATGGGGCAGAGACTATTTATAATGAGTGCCTTAACATTCAGCGTGCGGTAGGCAGCAAGGCTGAAAAGGAATTCCTGCCCATAAGAAAAAGGCTTCTCGATACCTTCTACCGCCTTACAAGACTTACATCCTCACTTAATAAGCGTCTGCTGCCTGTTATAACAATAGAAAATCCATACGTCCGCACAGACTATATGTCTGTTGAGGAGATTATCTGCAATCTTGCAAAGATTTATTTTATGTGTTCTCCCGATAATTCACAGGCGGAGCTTGAAATTTACGAGGATAAGGGCTTTCTGGTTTTCGAGTCGGCTTTTCCTGCCTATGAAGGTTTCAATTTCTCCGATATAACCGCAGAGATCAAAACGGTAAAAAGCATTTTTTCTTTTCTCGGAGGCGGTGCGGAATTTAAGGATAAGGGCGATACAATCAGCTTTTCGGGAAGCTTTCCTACCGAATTTTCTTCCGACAGCAATCTTGTTTCTGAAGAAAACAGGCTTGAATTTGATTATAACGAAAGCGGCAGAGGAGAGGGACTTTATATGGCGGGCGAAAACAGCGACTCCTTCTTTAGTCCTAAGCTTTACCTAAAAAATGTCGAATTATGGGGATATATGTCGATTATTCTTGGAAGTATTACAAATTACCAGTAATTTTTTCAATTAATCAGCGTAATCTTTTGAAATTATCACAAAACTATCACAAAACAGGTTTATACTGAAAACTGTTAAAGGGAAACCTTTAACGATGATTAATGTTTAATTAATCATAATTTCCTCTCCCAACATTTCATTTTAATCTGATTTTATTTTTTCTCCCTTGTGGCGAAAACAGTGTTCAGTACAGACCATAGGTTCTTTACTGAACTTTTTTTTACAATTTTCTTTCAGAAAGGCGGTTTTAGTATGTACAAAATTCTTGTTGCGGACGATGAGCAGAAAATTCGTGAAGTTATACGCGAATATGCGGAATTTGAAGGTCACGAGGTTTCGGAGGCTGTCGACGGTATGCAGGCTGTCGAGATGGCAAAAAACGAGGATTTCGACATAATTATTCTTGACGTTATGATGCCTAAGCTGGACGGTTTTTCCGCCTGCAAGGAAATAAGAAAGTTCAAGAACGTTCCCGTTCTTATGCTTTCCGCAAGAGGCGAGGAGTACGATAAGCTTTTCGGCTTTGAAATAGGCGCTGACGATTACGTTGTAAAGCCCTTTTCTCCCAAGGAGGTTCTTGCTCGCGTAAACGCTATAATCAAACGCAATCAGCCTTCATCGGCTTCAAGCGATACGGTTAAATTTGAAGGACTTGAGATTAATTTTACTGCAAGAACAGTAACAATAGACGGAGAAAAGGCGAATCTTACCCCAAAGGAGTACGACCTTCTGTTCTACCTTGTGAGAAACAAAAATATCGCCCTTACAAGGGACAAGCTTCTTTCCGAGGTATGGGGATACGACTTCTTCGGAGACGACAGAACAATTGATACCCACATTAAAATGCTCAGAAACAATCTCGGCGAATACCGTAAGTTTATTGTAACGCTTCGCGGAATGGGGTATAAGTTTGAAGTTTGATAAAAAGGTTATTTTTAAAAGTATCCGCTTTCGTGTATGGCTTATCTATTTCAGCTTTACCGTACTTATTCTTATATTCCTTTACTTGTCTCAGGTAATACTGATGCCTGTGGTTTTTGAGTTCTCGAAAACCCAGGAGAGTATTTCAACTGCCCTTGAAATCAAAGCCGCATGGAATGAGGATATGAAGAATGTAAAAAAGCTGGTTGACGAGAATGCTCATTTGCGAAAAATGGGTATTCTTATAAATTTTCCCTCTGAAGTAACAGGAAGTCTTCCGCTGACTTATTACAGCGATACCTCAGGTTCAAGCGTTTCTATTGATAAGCGTGTAAGCGATGAAATGATAGAGGAGCTTAAAGCATCACAGAGTGGTATGATATTTTTTCCTGCAAAGGACGAGAATATGCGGGCAATACTGCTTGCCACCTATGTTGGAACTCCTGACAAGATTAAGGGGTATATTTTCATATACAATTACCTTGAACCAACGGAAACAACCACAAAAATCCTTACCCAAATTTTTGTAACCTCATCATTTACAATTCTTCTTCTGTCATTTGCAATTTCTTTTTTTGTATCAATAAGAATTTCAAAGCCTATTATTGCAATATCAAAATCCACAAACAAGCTTATTACAGGCGAATTCAATATGCAGCCGGAAAACAGCGATTACAGCGAGATACGGCTGTTAAAGGAAAACCTTAATATGGCGTCCTACGATATTTCAAGGACAGAAACATTGCGTAAGGATCTGCTTGCCAACGTTTCCCACGACCTTCGCACGCCTCTTACCATGATAAAGGCCTATGCGGAAATGATTCGAGACCTTTCGGGAAACAATCCGGAAAAGAGGGAAAAGCACCTTCAGGTAATCATAGACGAAACCGACCGTCTTACGCTGCTTGTTTCGGATATTCTTAATCTTTCAAAGCTCCAGAGCGGCGTGCTTGAGCTTGACAGGCAGAACATAAATTTCAGCACCCATTTAAGCGAAATAGTTTCGAGATTTTCAATGCTTGACGAAACTAAAATCATTCTTGAAGCAGAGGACAATATTTATATAAACGCCGATTCCAAGCAGCTTGGACAAGCTGTATACAACCTTATTATAAATGCAATCAACTATTCCGGCGTTGATACCGTAACAGTACGCCTGTTCAGAAAGAAGGGCGGTCTGGTTCACTTTGAGGTTGCAGACAAGGGTGTAGGAATTGCAGCCGACAAGCTGCCCTATATCTGGGACAGATACTATAAGGTCAACCGCTCGGAAAACTATAAGAGAGCCGTTAAGGGAACAGGTCTCGGTCTGTCCATTGTCAAGGGCGTTTTTGAATGTCATGGCTTTAACTACGGCGTTGAAAGCGAGGAAGGAAAGGGTACCACATTCTGGTTTGAATGCAGTGCCGTAAAGCCGCCAAATGAGAATACTTGAACTTACAGCGGGTGAGTGTGATGACGGCGCAGAAGTCGGCGAGTTTCTCCGCCGTCACGGCTTCAGCCGAGGTATTATTACAAAGCTTAAGCAGGGAAGCGGTCTGCTTTTAAACGGTGAAAAGGCGAGAACGGTAGATATTCTCCGCAAAGGTGATATAATTTCAGCAGCTCTCAGCGACGAAACGGAAATTGTTCCCAACAGCAGCCTTAAAGCGGAAATTATCTATGACGACGACGATATAGTTATATTCGACAAGCCACCTTTTATGCCGGTTCACCCCTCAATCAGACATTACAACGATACTTTGGCTAATTTGTTCACCGCCCTTTATCCCGGGGCAGCTTTCCGCTCTGTGAGCAGGCTGGACAGAAACACCTCGGGACTTGTTGTGGTTGCGAAAAACCGACTTGCCGCAGCAAAGCTTACTGCCAGAAAAGAAAACAGACCGAAAAAGCTTTACTATGCGGTTACATCAGGCGACGTATCCGAAAAATTCGGTTGTTGCGGTGAAATAATAAAGCCTATTGCGAGGGTTTCGGAAAGCATTATAACAAGAACGATTAGCGATGATGGGCAGTACGCTCACACCGTTTTCAAGGTCATTAAAAGCAGCGGGGAAATGTCTTTTCTTGAAATTTCTCTTGTTACGGGCAGGACTCATCAGATACGGGTGCATTTCAGCAGCGAGGGCTTTACGCTTATTGGCGACGACCTTTACGGCGGCAGCACTGAGCTTATAAACCGTCAGGCGCTTCACTGCGGGTATATCTCATTTGTTCACCCTATAACGGGAGAATTGATGAAGTTCCGTTCGGAGCCGCCGGAGGATATGCAGAGACTGATTGAGAGGATATAAAATTGATTGTATCTATTATATAGTCGGTGTGCTTTGTAATTGCTACCGGCTATATT
>JBJERM010000001.1:0-2585 GCA_051882315.1 Ruminiclostridium sp. | reverse complement strand
GTTTACATATAAAAGTGTTGAAAATATCATACAAAATAACTAAGAATTTACTATTGACAATTGCCCCATGATATGGTAATATATAATCAAGGAAAGGGAAAACAAAAAGTTTTCAAAACCTTCCCCAGAGAACAGAATGGTAGCTCAAATCACACAATCTTTCAGATTTCTATACAGTAGGATTCAGGCAGTTCTGTAATGCGTTTTCGGTGTCAGAAGGAAATGCAAATTCAATCGGAAAGGAAGCGAGTCCAATGGAAAATGAAATATCAATATCTTTAGTATCCGGGCAGGGGCTCGTTTACAGTAAGTAAGATTAGATTTGCAGAAATTTGCCGCAGCTTACGGTTATGAGACGTTTCAAAGCCGCGGAAAATCTGAAGTAAAGCGCTTACAGCTTAAAATCTTATTGTAAGGCTCCCAAAGGGTACAAAAATTTAATTGCTGTATAGACAGCGGCTGTTGCAGCCGGATTACAGCCTTTATGGTTTGATATATATTGATACAAACGGAGTGGAGTGGTTAAGAATGAAGTTAACCGCATATATCACAAAATAACTGAAAGGTAGTAACTCCAATGTACTGATAAATGTACCTGTAATTAATGAAATAAAAATTGAATATTCAAATGGACTGCCTTTGTTGCAGTCCATTTAGTTTTTACGGAGGAAGCTATGGAAAATACCCCTTGCAGTCAGCTTAAAGGCTTTATTGAGTCGGCGGGAAAAATATGCGTTTTTACGGGAGCTGGAATAAGCTGCCCCTCTGGAATACCTGATTTCCGCTCGGCTGACGGGCTCTATAATGAGAAAACAAAGTGGAATTATCCGCCTGAGGAGATTATATCTCACACCTTTTTTATGGAACACACCGATATGTTCTATGAGTTTTACAAAACAAAGATGATATACCCGGACGCAAAGCCTAATGACGCTCATATCTACTTTGCAGAGCTTGAAAAAACAGGTAAAATAGTTTCCGTAGTTACCCAGAACATAGACGGTCTTCATCAGGCGTCAGGAAGCTCGGAGGTTATCGAGCTTCACGGAAGCGTACACCGCAATTACTGCACAAAATGCGGGAAATTCTATGATGCAAGGGCTATTGTTTCTGCCGAGGGAGTTCCGCACTGCTCCTGCGGCGGTGTTATTAAGCCCGATGTTGTTCTGTATGAGGAGCCTCTTGACGAAAAATCAGTAATGCAGGCGGCAAAGGTAATCTCGGAAGCAGATCTGCTTATAATAATAGGAACATCTCTTGCGGTTTATCCCGCTGCTTCCTACATAAGGTATTTCCGCGGGGATAAGCTTGTACTTATAAATAAGTCAAGGACAAGCTATGACGGAATGGCTGACCTTGCGATTTATGATGATGTAATAAATGTTGTAAATGAGCTGAAAGCTTAATATAAACTAAAGGAAATTGCTATGAATAAGGAAAAATTAAGGCAGCTTGACGTTCTGATGAACGACCAGCTTAAAAACGGCGTTATGACCGGCGGAACTCTCTGTGTTATCAAGGACGGGGAGCAGCTTTACCGCAAAAATTTCGGAATGGCAGATACTGCCAGAAAAATACCCGTAAGGGACGATACGATTTTCCGCCTTTACAGTATGACAAAGCCCATAACCGCTGCTGCGACAATGATTTTGTACGACAGGGGCGTTATCGACCTTTACGACAGCGTGAGCTGGTATCTTGAGGGCTTTAAAAATCAGAAGGTTGTCACAGATAGGGGTCTTGTGGCGGTAAACAGAGACGTAAATATCAAGGATTTGCTGACAATGACCTCGGGGCTTGTTTACCCGGATAGAGGTACTCCCGCAGGCGACGCTATGTCCGACCTTTTTGACGAGTATTATAAGGGAGTTTTTGCAGGTCGTGGTATGTCCACCCTTGAAATGTGCAACAAAATCGGTATGCAGCCCCTCTGCGCTCAACCGGGAGAAATCTGGAACTACGGAACGAGCGCCGACATTCTTGGCGGAGTTATTGAGGTTGTTTCGGGTAAGCGCTTCGGGAAGTTTTTGCAGGATGAGATTTTTGAGCCTCTTGGTATGACGGATACGGATTTCTGGGTTCCTGCGGAAAAGAGGGACAGGTTTGCGGAAATATACATAAGAAACGAAAGGGGAGAGCTTGAGCCCTGTGAGTGGCAGCACCTTGGACTTGCCTATAAATACGAAAAGCCGCCGGAGTTTGAAATCGGAGGGGCGGGGCTTGTTTCCACTGTTTCGGATTACTCAAAATTTGCCCAGATGCTGATTAACGGCGGTGTTTACAGGGGCAGGCGGATTTTAAGTGAGCATGCTGTTTCCTTGCTTACAACAAATCACCTTATCGAAAGTCAGCGCAGCATCTATGGCGGCTGGGAATCCTGCTGCGGCTGCGGCTACGGCGGGCTTATGCGGGTGCTTGAGGACACATGGACTGCGGGAGCAGGAGCAAAGGGCGAGTACGGCTGGGACGGCTGGACGGGCAATTATTTCTGCAACGACCCTGTCAATAAGCTTACTTTTCTGTATTTTATACAGGTTTGCGGCGGAAACGGGCAGAGACCTATAAGAACGCTGAAGCAGGCGGTT